>JADZEA010000045.1 GCA_020850775.1 bacterium | reverse complement strand
TCTTGCAGTTTGTAGGTAACTTTTGTAAGTTCTTCGCCAGCGACACCAAGTTTTCGCGGAGTTCCTCTTTTTCCAAGTGCTAAAACCACGTTTTGTGCTTTGTAGGTGTTTTTTGAAGTTGTCAGCAAGTAAAAATTTTCCTGTTTGAGCATTCCGACGAGTTTTTCGTGAGAGTTAATTTTAATTCCCGAAGTTCTGATTGTTTTTTCCCAAACTTCAATGAGTTCTTCTTTTGTGCAATCTCCCGCCCACAAAGTTCCGTAAAGTGGAATCCGGACTGGTTCGCTGAGCAAAAGTTTTTTACGCGGGAAATTTCGGATTGTGCTTGCGACGTCGTCCTGCTCCAAAAGAACGTAGCTAAGTTTGTTTTTGATTGCCTGAATTCCTGCTGAAAGTCCTGCCGGACCAGAGCCAACAATCGCAACGTCTAAAATTTCCTGAGAGCCTGATTTTTTGAAATTTGGTTTGTTTGCAATGTTTTCAACGACTTTTTGTCCGTCTTCAATGGCAATTTTTATCAAACCTTTTCCTGTTAACTCACCAACGATAAAAACATTTTCAAGATTTGACTCATAATTTTCACCGAACTCGGGAATTTGTTGTAGCCTTGGTTTTCCAACTTCAAAAAGTTGCAAAGCACCAGTCGGACAGGCTTTCGCACAAAGTCCGTGGCTTTCGCAAAGTGCCGGATTGACAAGGTATGATTTGTTGTTTACGATTGCTAAAGTTTTTCCGACATCGCAGGCGTTCACACAGGAAGCACAACCGACACAAATATTTTTATCAATTACAGGCTTTAGTTTACCAATTTCATTTTCTTTTGGAATGTAAATTTGTTTGAGAAGTTCAGCGTTTTTCAGGTCTTCTTTTTTCTTGTTTCTAACGTACGGAAAGACAAAAACTAAGACCAGAAACAGAGCAACAGCACAAATTATTAAAGTGTCCATTTTTTACTTTCTAAGCTAAAAGTGTTGATAAGAAAATTGCAAAATCCTTAAAAGTATAAACTTTACCGACAAAACTTGCGACACAGATGTGAACAACAAGTACTAAAAACATAATTATCACGAAAGGTTTGTGAAAAATGTGCCAGTGTTGCAGAAGTGTTTGCATTGTTTCGTAGGTAACTTGCTTCCTGACCAGAATGTGTCGTTTTTTGAGTAAAACCATAATTTTTTTACGTTTATCGTTTGATAAATTTGTTTTTTCTTTTAGAGTTTGGCGAACTTTTCTAAGTTTACTCAACAAAGCAATGTCTTGAGTCAGGATTGAAAAAATCGCTTGCCAACCCGTTTGTTCGCGTAAGTAAGAGTAATCAGAATAACTTTCCAAAAGCATCCAAACTTCATTATTTTTTTCAATCAGTTCCTGAAGTTCATCGCTGACAGAAATTTCGTTCCGGTGAAGTTCGTTAAGCGACATTTTGTTACCTGCAATGTTTCTTGGAAGCTGAGAGTACAGGTATTTTCCCAAAATTCCACTTAAAAACACCAAAAACATACTCCAGTAAGCGATTGAGACGATTCCGCCAAACCTGAACGAAGTGTGGTAAGTCGCCAAAGCACAACCGAAACAACCCATCCAAATGTGGTAATCAAGCCAGTGGTCAAGATTTCCCCAATTTTGCATAAATTTCATTTGTTTTCGCCAAACGTAAGCAAGCATCACAACCATCAAAATTAAACCAAGCGTTCCAAAAGTGTGTCCGTAAATTCCACTTGCTCTGTAGAGTTCGTGAAGTTCTGAGTTTTGCCTTTCAACCAGCGAAAGACAAAAATAGGGACAAGCGTCGTAACCAATTAAAATTGTTACAAGAATTAAAATCGCCCAAAGTGTGTAAAGAATTATTTTATGCAACATTTTTCACTCTGAAATTTTAAATTTTACCAAAAAACATCAGAACACCAATTCCAACAAAAAGCAAAGAAGCACCTTTTTCAATGTATTCTTTTGGAATTAAATTCGTGATGTAATTCCCAAAAAATGCTCCAAGTGCTGTAACAATCGCCAAACCTAAAACTGCACCAATAAAAATTTCAATCGGTTTTTGCGTCTTGCTTGAACCAGAAATCACTGCAAGCATTGTTTTATCGCCCAGTTCAGCTAAAAAAAGCGTAACCATCGTTCCTAAAATTAGTTTTAAATCCATTTTTTCCTCTTCATTTTAAGTTTTTTTATTAAAAATAATTGTGAAATTAATCATAAAAACCCAGCATTAAACGAACATTAAAAAATTTTAATAAGCCTCTCAAGATTACACTGTTGAAAACAGGAAACAGGTTTTTTCAATTAAAAAATCTTAACTTTAAAAATTATTCTTCACAAATGTTTTTAAATAAATTAAAATTAGTCTAATTGACTTATTAACTTAACTTTTTTAGGAGTTTGCTTCAATGGATCCTTTACACGTTCACTTGCTTTTAAATCACGTTCCTGTGGTTGGTTTAATTTTTACAGTTATCGTTCTTCTTTTCGGAACAGTAAAAAAGAACGATGAAATTAAAAAACTAAGTCTCAAATTTTTTGTTGTTTTATCGCTAATAACAGTTCCAGTTTACTTCTCAGGCGAAAATTCAGAGGAAATTGTTGAAGGTTTGCCCGGAATTTCTGAAACAATGATTGAAGAACACGAAGAACTTGCCAAACTTGCATTTGGCTCTGTGATAGTTTTGGGACTAATTTCTGCTGTTGGTTTATTTTTAGGAAAAGGCTTAAACTTAGCACCAAACTGGGTTTTTAACCTTTCACTTGCACTTGGCTTGCTTGCTTTTGGTTTGATGGGAAAAACCGCAAATTTTGGCGGACAAATTCGCCACGCCGAAATCCGTAGCGGAGAAACAACCCGGAATTTACAAACTCAAACTGAAAAAAATGACGATGAGAAAAAAAACGACGATGATTAAGAAAAAGCTAACAAACAAATTTTTAGCTTTTATTTTTTTTTAACAATCTCTGCAAGTTTAACTTTTGCCTTACAAAGCCCTCACAAAGAGTTGGCAATTGATTGTATGGATTGTCAACTTACAATTACTTGAACCAAATTGCCCGTAAAAATGAAAAAAATTATGAAAATTTTAATTGTTGAAGACGAGGTAAAAGTTGCCTCTTTTTTAAAAAAAGGATTAACAGAACAAAATTACGCTGTTGAAATTGCACTTGACGGAGAAGAAGGTTTGCTACTTGCACAGTCAGGAAATTATGATTTGTTGATTGTTGATTGGATGGTTCCAAAACTTAGTGGATTGGAACTTTGCCAGAAACTTCGTGAAACTAATTTTGAAAAACCAATTTTGATGCTCACTGCAAAAGACAGAACGGAAGATAAAATCAAAGGTCTTGATGCCGGAGCTGACGATTACCTGACAAAACCTTTTTCCTTTGAAGAACTCCTTGCACGAACACGTGCATTAATCCGAAGAGGTAAAACTGTAACAAATTTCACGCTTGAATGCAAAGACTTAAAAATGGATTTGATGACCCACAAAGTAACCAAAGCCGGGAAACAAATTCCATTTTCAGGAAGAGAATTTGCACTTTTTGAGTATTTTTTGCGAAATCAGGACAAAATCCTGACACGAAAAATGATTGCTGAAAATGTTTGGGAACTAAATTTTGATACAGGAACAAACACAATCGACGTTTACATTTCTTACCTTCGTTCAAAGATTCAGAACAAAGATGAAGAAGATTTTATCAAAACAATTCGTGGCGTTGGCTATATTTTTTCTTCAAAAGGTTAAATAAATGTTTGCAAACCTCACAATTCTTGACCTTTCAAGTGTTCTTGCCGGACCTTCAGTTTCAATGTTTTTTGCTGAACTCGGAGCGAAAATCATCAAAGTTGAGAATCCGCAAACAAATGGCGACGTTACGCGAAGTTGGAAACTTTCCACAGAACCAAAAGAAACAAATATTTCAGCCTATTTTTCCTCTGTAAACTGGGGGAAACTCTCAATTTCAATAAATCTTGAAAACAAAAAAGGGAAAGAAATTGTTTACGACCTTGCAAGAAAAAGCGATATTTTGATTTCAAGCTACAAACCCGATGACGATAAAAAACTAAAAATGGATTACGAAACAATTTCGGAAATCAACCCCAAAATAATTTACGGACACGTTACAGGTTTTGGAAAAAATGATTACAGAGTTGGTTACGATGCAATTTTACAAGCTGCAACCGGTTTTATGTTTATGAACGGCGAGCAAAAAAGCAAACCAACCAAAATGCCTGTTGCTTTGATTGATGTTTTAGCTGCACACCAACTCAAAGAAGGAATTTTGCTTGCGCTAATCCAAAAAATGAAAACAGGAAAAGGTAGTTACGTTACAACTTCGCTGCTAAAATCGGGAATTGCTTCTTTGATAAACCAGGCAAGCAACTACTTAGTTGGAAACCAAATCCCACAAAGACAAGGTTCAGAGCATCCGAACATTGTGCCTTATGGAACTGTTTTTACTACACTTGATAAAAAAAATATCGTTCTCGCAATCGGAAGCGAAAAACAGTTTACCTTACTTTGCAAAGTTCTTGGAAAGCCTGAACTTGTTCAAAATCCTGTTTTTTCTTGTAACCAGGAAAGAGTGAAAAACAGAACAAAAGTCAACCAAACACTGGCACGACTAATCAAAAAGTTTGAAAGAAGTGCTTTAATTGAGCTTTTAGAAAAAAATAAAATTCCTGTAAGCCCGATTTTTGATGTAAAAGAAGTGTTTGAGCAAAAAGGTGCAAACGAAATGGTTTTGCAAAGTGAACAGCTAAAAGGAGTTCGTAGCCTTGCTTTTGAAAGTGAATTTTTAAATTTTGAGCAAAAATTACTTTCGCCACCAGAACTTAACGAAAATGCCGAAGAAATTTTGAGTGAGTTTCTATGCTACCCAACAACAAAAATTGAAAAACTAAGGTCAGAAAAAATTGTTGGGTTTTAGGTTTCTAAAAGTTTTTGGATTTTTTCTCTAAACTCGTTTTTAGGGTTTTGTTGGTTGAATTTTTGGTAGAATTGAAGCGTTTGTTTTTGGTAAAAAATAATTTTTTCTGCAAGTTCTATTTTTTTTGCCATTTCCCAAAGTTCAAAAGACACAATCGCTTTTTGTCTTTCTTCTTCACAAATTTCAATTAATTTTTGTAGTTTTTCAAAGTTCTCAAGGCTTGGAGAAATCCAAAAACTGATTTTCACTTGATAAAAATTCACTAAAAAAAGATTTTCTTTAAACTCTTTTGCAATTACAAGAGCTTCGTCGTTTACAATTTTTGCCTGTTTGTAATTCTCTAATAAAATTAAAACTTCTATTTTTCCATTCAAACAATCAATTAGTTTTTCATAAATTTTTAATTCTTTTGAGATTGCGATTGCTTTTTCGTAAAATTCAAGAGATTTTTCAAATTGTTTGTTTTGCCTGTAAATTTCGGCAATGTTTCGCAAAATAATTGCAATTTCACGTTTTTCACCAATTTCTTCACTAAGTTGCAAACTTTTTAAAAAAATAGACATCGCTTTTTTACACTTGCCTTGTTCAGAAAAAACAGTTCCAAGATTTGTTAAAGCATGTAAAATAGAATTTTTTTCGCCAATTTCTTTGCTGATTTTCAGGTTTTTGATGAAATATTTTTTTGCTTTTTCCAAGTCATATTTTTTAACAAAGTAAAAAGCACCAAGATTTCCGATTGCTCGTGCAATGCCATTTTTGTCGCCAAGTTCTTCGCTTAAACTTAAGTCTTTTTCAAAGCATTCTTTAGATTTTTCGTAGTTTTTTTGCACCCAAAAGCAGGCTCCAAGGTTTCCGATTGCTTTTGCAATGTCATTTTTGTCGCCAAGTTTTTCACTGATTTCCAAATCTTTTTTAAAATAATAAATTGTTTTTTCGTAATCTCCCCTTTGAAAATAAACGCTGCCAAGATTTCCAAGAACAGTAGAAACAGCCTTTTTATCACCAAGTTCATCGCTTAGAACCGCTGCTTCGGTAAGCACTTCAATCGCTTTATCGTAATCACACTTGTTTTTATGAACTAAACCAATGTTTCCCGTTGCCTTTGTAATGCCAATTTTGTCGCCAATTTCTTTACTGATTTTTAACTGTTCTTTGTAACATTCCATAGCTTTTTCATAGTTTCCAAGATTGTGATGAACAATTCCAATCCCTCCGACAGAAATTGCAATGCCTTTTTTGTCATCTGCTTTCTGACTGTTTAGAAGAGATTTTTGGAAAAACTCCATCCCTTTTGAGTAAAGATTTTTCCCGCAGTAAAGCAAACCAAGATTAAACTGAGAACTTGCAGTTCTTTTTTTATCGCTAATTTTTTCAGCAAGTAAAAATACTTCTCCAAAAATTTTTTCTGCTTCGTTCCATTCTCCAATCAAACGTAAAACATCCCCCTTTTTGAGCAAAACGTCAATTTTTAAACCTTCAAAATTCCCTGAATGCTCAAGTTTTACCAGAAGTTTGTTGTAAAATTCAATCGCAAGTTTATTTTTGTAAGTCTCTTTTGCAAAATCCCCTGCTTTCTCAAAAAACTCAATCATTTTTTCTGAAACTTCTGCCTTTTCGTAGTGAAAAGCAACGTCAAAATAAAATTCCTTTTGTTCAGGAAAAAGCCTTTCTATCGTCTCTGCAACAACTTTATGAAGTTTTCTAAGCCTTTCCTTCAGTTGCATTCCGTAAACTGCATCACGAAAAAGTGCGTGTGAAAAAATGCACTTAATTTCTGCAAAAATTGACCAGATATTTTGGGTTTCGCCCTCTTTTAAATAGCTTTCAATGTTTCTTTGATTTAAAATTGTTGTTAAAAGTTTTGTGTTAAATTCCATTCCAAGAACCGAAGCCGTTTGCACAACTTCTCTGAGTTTGTAAGGAAGTCTGTCAATTCTTGCAAGCAGAAGGTCATTAATTCCTGATGGAATCACCGATTCCTCTTTTAAAAGCTCCCAAACCTCATTTTCAAACGAGATTATTTTTGTTTCACGAAAGTAAAACAAAGTTTGCTCAATAAAAAATGGATTCCCTTGTGTCTTGTGTTCAAGAGTTTTGAGAAGCGGCTCTGAAATTCTTCCTTTCAAGTTGATTTCACTAAATTCACGAATAAAATCACTTGAAAAAACATTCAGGTCAATTTCTGTTGAAGCAATTAAAAGTGGAAGTTTTGGCTTAGTTTTATCATCGTTGTAACGGCTTGTTGCAACAATCAAAATTGGAAATTTCTCTGTTCCTTTGCAAATGATTTCAAGTGCTTTCACTGTGTCCAAATCAATCCAATGAATATCTTGAAGCTCTAAAACTATTGATTTTTCTAAACTTAGAGCCTTAAAAAATTCCTTAAAGGAATAAAGTGTGTTTTCGTAACGAAGTTTTGAGTCAAGTTGTTCGTAAAGTGAATTTGCATAAAAAATGCCTAAAAAACCCGCTAAAACTGATTTTAGCCGCATAAGTTCCGCTTTTAATTCCCCTGCAAAACTTAAAATTCTGTCGTAGTTTTTCTCAAAATTAGCTTTGTTTTCAGAGTTTGAATTTTCTGCACTTTGCTCAAAAAACGAAACAAAAAAATATAAAAATGGGTTAAAAGCCTTTTTTAAAATTCCATCGCAAGGTAAGTAAAACCAATTTAAACCTTGGTTTTGAGTTTTTAGCTCCGAAACAAAACGTGATTTTCCGATGCCGGCTTCACCGTAAACGTAAAGAATTCCACCAGAAATTTGTTTTTTAAGTAATTCAAAAGGTTGCTTTGCCAATTCTAATTCTTTTTTTCTTCCAACTAATTTTCCCGAAAAGAACTTTTTTAAAACTTCTTTTTTGCCTTTTAGAGAGAAAACAGGGAGTTTTTGAGATTTCCCTTTGAAATTGAAATCGCCTAAAAACTCAAATTCGTAGTTGTTTTCCAATGTTTTGGCAATTCTTTCAGAAACTAAAATTTCACCCGAATTTGCTTGCATTACAAACCTTGCGGAAAGATTGACAACGTCGCCGATGATTGTGTACTCACAGCGTTCTTTTCCACCGATAATTCCTGCGTAAACTGTTCCGTAAGTAATTGAAAAACGCTCCTTTACGGGAATTTTTGATAAATCTGCCTTTAAGCTCAAAACAAAATCTAAGGTTCTTTCAATGTTTTTTTCAAAAGCAGTAGGAGCTCCAAAAACACAAAAAATAATTCCTCCTTTGTCTCCAAAATCCAATTTGTTGAAGTAGCCTGAAAAATGTTTGATATTTTCAAGGACAACAGAGACAAAATCATCAGGATTTTCTGTTTCAAAGCTAATAAAAACAGAAGCTGCGTTACGAAACTCTCCTGTTTTATTAAAATCAATCACTTCTTTTGGAAAAAATTTTTCAATTACTTTTTTGGGCAGACGTGAAAGCTTATTTTTTTTTAGTTTTTCTTCCTTTTGGCTCACAGAAAGAAGTTTTGAGTAGTTTTTATCAATTTTTTCAAAAGCAATTTTTTCGTGTTTGACTGGCAAATTTTTATCAAAAACAATCTCGCCTTTTTGTGCTTTATGCTCTGCAAAAGCACAAAAATCAATGGCTTTTCCCTTAAAAAAATAAGTTTTTTGCTTTTTACCAAGAATTGCCCAATCTACTTTACCAAAAGACAAACCTATTTTTACACTAAGTTCAAAATTGCCAAATTTTGTTTTTTGTAAACTTTGCCTGTTAAAAATTACCTGGATTTTTTGTGAAGTAAAAATTGCTTCTGAAACCTTGTTTTGGAAAATTGCAGTAAAAGCATCGCCAGCAAAAGTTGAGATAAAACCGTTTCTTAAATAAATTGCACTTACGATTGGATTAAAAATTTTATTGAGAATTTTAGAAAGGATTTCAGCACCTTCTTCGCCGCTTTCCATCAAAGTTTCAGTCATTTTAGTAAAACCTGAAATGTCAACAAACATCGTTACAGCTTCAAAATTCCCCTTAAACACAGAATTTTTGAAGTTTTCAACAATAAAATGCGGAACTAAGTTTTTCATTTTTTACCTTAGATTTTTTTGGCTTAAAGACAAGTGGCAGTAGCATCTTTTTTATTTTTAAAAGACCTAAAAAACTGTTTCAATATCACAAGTATTATCACAAGTGAAAAAGTGTTCTTTTATCTTTTTTCCTGTTCCTTGTGGTTTAGAAGTTCCCTTGTTGGTTATTTTTGAAAAAAGTATCCATTTAAACCTAATCTTAATTTTACTAAGTTTATCTTTTCCAAGCCTTTTCACTGTTTTACTAAGAAAATCTGCGAAAATTTCCCCTGCTCTCATTTGCTCAGAATTGTTGTTTGTATTCTTTGATTTCAAGTTACAAATAAACACGAAAATTTTATTTTCACCTTTTGCGTAAAACAGAATGTAATCACACATACTTTTAGCTTTTTCTAAATCTTTAAAAAATGGGAATTTATCTTGGTTTTCGTCAAACTTGTAAATTAAAATTTCTTGTTCTTTTGCCTTTTTAAATTTTGCTGTTTTACAAGTTGCTGCTTCTGACTTTTCAGGTAAAGAGAAAAGCTCCTGCTCTTGCTCTGTCAACTTATGCTCGTAATCTTGCACGATAAGTTTACTCAATTGTTGTAAAAATTTATTAGTCATACAAAGTAAAATAAATTTCTTGTGAAGTTTGGTTTAGTTTATTGATTTCTTCATCAATTGTTCCCACCGCAAAACCTGTTTCATCAACCTCAAGCAAAAAATTTTTATCTTCTTTGAAAAGGTAAGCACCTACTTTGTTAAAATCTAACAGGTCTTTTTCCACGTAACCATATTTTTTCATCAATTTTTTAGCTTCAGGTTTCTCGGATTTGAGCATAATTAAATTGTTAAACTCACGAATTAAGTAATCACTGTGAGTACTAAGCATAACTTTAAAACCTTCGTTCACAATGCGAACAAGCATTTTCGCTACTAATCTTTGGTTATCGGGATGCAAGTTAAGTTCAGGTTCGTCAATAATTATAAAATCATTTTTTTTTGCAAGATGTTTGAAATAAAAAACAATGCTCGTTAAAGATTTAACCATTGAAGCTGTCAGGTGAGTTTCAAGAACTTGCTTGGTTCCGTCAGGTGTGTACTGCATCGCTCCATTTTCAGAAACAGAAATTTTTCCCTTAAGTATTTCATTTTCAATCATTTCGCCTAAGTAAGCAAAATTGCTTTTGGTTTTTTGCAAAAATTCAAGGTCTTCCGCAATTCTTAAACTGTCTCTAACCGGTCGCGGATAACGGTTAGCTCTACGTTTTAAAATATCAAAGACAGAAGCTTGCGTTTTAATTTTTTTATCTTTCGTTTCCAAAAGTTCGTCAACTAATTCGTTTCTCCTGATTGAAAGCTCTTTGCTGAAAACATTGATTGCAATCCTTTCAGCGGGGAAAAAATAAATTTCAGGAAACGCTTGGTTACTTAAAAAAAAAATTTCTATCCCTTCTTCTGTTCCCAAATTAACTTTTACTTCTTTAAAAAATCCGGATTTTACTGAAAAATCACTTTCTAAAACCTCTTGCCAAAGAATTATAGCTCCCTTCAACAGCCTTGGAAAATGTCTTTCCGAAATTTTTCTAAAAATTTTTCTGTCTCTAAAATTTTCTCTGTCTCTAAAATTTTCTCTGTATTTTTCTCTAGAATTTTCTCTGAAAAATTTACAAATCCCGTAAACAGCGTAAGCTAAATAAGTTTTACCCGTGTTGTTTGGTCCGCAAAGAATAAGTAAATCTTTAGCCAAATCAATTTCTGCTTCTTTTAAAACGCCTAAATTTTTTACTCCAAATTTCATTCTCTTACCTTTTTAATTGTTCAAAAACCCCATTTTTTCCATAAAATCAAAACGGATTTTTTCTACTTGTGAGGCTGTTAGTTTGCCTTTTCCGTAAATTCCTTTCTCAGCGTGAACCGGCTCGTAATCAAACATTCCAACCGGAAGTTCACGGCTCGTGTCAAATGCCAAACGCTTCACGTTAATCAAGTGCCTTGGCGTGATGTTGTCAGAAGTTATCGCTCCTCCACTCGTTCCCGGACCTAAAGTCATCGCCGGATAAACTCCTGTTGTCAAACCAATTGCTCCGTGTGTTGAAGGTGAGTTTACTACAATCCTGTAAGCCGGTTTCTCAAGTCCAAACTGCAAAATCACTTCCGGATTTTCAGAGTGAATCGATAGAGTGTGCCCAATTCCACCGTAGTTTAAAATTTCAATGCAACGCTCACACGCTTTGTGCCAATCACTTTCTACGTAAAACGCCAAAACCGGCGAAAGTTTTTCAAGCGAAAGTGGAAAATCTTTCCCAACTCCGTTCAATTTTGCAACCAAAACTTTTGTGTTTGGCGGAACCGAAAAGCCTGATTTTTGTGCAAGCCAAACCGCCGGCTGACCAACAATTTCAGGATTAAGTTTGTTAGGTTCAGGAACCATCAGCTTTTCAAGCAAACGTTGCTCGTGTTCCCTGACAAAGTAAGCACCTTCGTTCAGCAATGCCGACTCAACTTGTTTTTCAATGACCGTTTCAGTAACGATTGCCTGCTCGGAAGCACAGATTGTTCCGTAATCAAAAGTCTTGCTCTTCACGATGTCGCTAACCGCAAGCCTGATGTTTGCAGTGCGTTCAATGAAAGCAGGAACGTTCCCGGGACCAACTCCGTAAGCAGGTTTTCCTGAACTGTAAGCAGCTTTAACCATCGGTTTTCCACCTGTTGCGAGAATTAAGCCGACGTTTTCATTTTTAAAAAGTTCATTGATTGCTTCCATTGTTGGAATTGTGATTGAACTTATCAAATTTTTCGGCGCTCCTGCATTTTCAGCGGCAATTCTAACAACTTCAATCGCTTCAAAAATACACTTTACAGCCTTCGGATGAGGTGAGCAAACCAACGCATTTCCCGATTTTAAACAAAGCAAAGCCTTGTAAACCGCCGTAGAAGTTGGATTTGTAGAAGGAATTAAACCTGCAACAACTCCAACCGGCGCAGCAATTTCAATAATATTTTTCCGCGGGTTTTTATCAATTACTCCAACCGTTTTCCAATCTTTGTAAGCCTCGTAAACATTTTTTGAAGCAAACTGGTTTTTGATAATTTTATCTTCAAATTTCCCAAAACCTGTGTCTGTTACGGCAAGCCTTGCAAGTCTTTCAGACTCACCAAAAGCAGCTTCCGCAGCCTGCTGAAAAATGTAATCAACCTGACTTTGTGAAAATTTTTTGTACTCAAGTGAAGCTGTTTTTGCTTTTTCACAAAGGCTTTTTACCTGATTTATTGATTCTGTCATTTTATCCATTTTTACCCGATTTTTTTAGTTTGCTTTTTTTGTTCTTTTCTTCTTGTAAAAAGAAGAAAATGACTGGAAAAATTGCCAAAGCTACAAAAAACACAATTCTATTTTTCCTTGTCCATTTTTAAACCACTTCAAACTCTGTCTTTTTAGTGCCTGCTTTACCATTTTTGTGAGTTTCATTTTCAGTTTTCCTCTTTTCCTCAAGTGCTTTGAGGATTTTTTCAGCTGTGATTGGCACTTCATTAATCCTGACTCCAATTGCATTGTAAACTGCATTCACAATCGCAGGAATTGAAGGTGCAAGTGGTCCTTCACCAGATTCTTTTGCTCCAAAAGGTCCTTCCGGATCTTCTGACTCAATCAAAATTGTTTGTAAATTTGGCGTGTCGTAAATTGTTGGAAGTTTGTATTCAAGAAACGAAGGAGTCCAGTAAAGCCCTTTTTTAGTAATGATTTGCTGTTCCAAAACTGCCTCGCCAAAACCCATGTAAGCACTTCCCTCAACTTGTCCTTCGCAAATCACAGGATTTAAGGCTTTTCCACAATCGTGAGCTGTAATCAAGTTCGTAACTTTTACTTCTCCCGTCTCAAAATCAACGTCAACTTCTGCAATTGCTGCTGTAAAACTGTAAGACGGTGAAGGTCCAGCTCCTGCTCCTTTGTAATCGCCACCAAGTTTCGGTGGTTTGTAACTTCCCGCTGCTGAAAGTGTTCCGTACTTTGTTTCGGCTAAAATCACTGCGTCAACAAAATCCATCGTAACTGAAACATCTTTTACAGAAAAAATTTCGTTGTCCGCAAGTTCAAGTTCGTCTTCGCTAACCTTCAAAGCGGCACTCGCAACGTCAAGCAACATTTTTTTAAGTTTTGTAGCTGCTTCGATCGCCGCGTTCCCTGCCATAAAAGTTACACGGCTTGAGTAACTTCCAAGGTCAACAGGAGTTAAATCCGTATCGGTTTGGCAAACTCTCACGTCAGAAGGTCTAATGCCTAAAACTTCAGCAGTTACGTAAGCAAGCATTGAATCCGAGCCTTGTCCGATGTCCGAAGCACCACAAAAAACCGCAACTCCGCCTCCTCTGTCAATTTTTGTAACGACTCCTGAGTGTGGCATTTCGTTCCAGTAAATTGGTTTTCCTGCCCCTGAAATGTAAGTTGAACCTGCAAAACCAATTCCTTTTCCAAACGGAAGTTTGCCAAATTTTTCATTCCATTTTGCGAGTTTTGCTGCTTCTTCGCAGGCTTGCGGAAAACCACAACTTGTGATTCGCAGTGAGTTAACAGTCATTGAATTTGGTTCGACAGAGTTTTTAATTCTCATCAAAACGGGGTCAAGCCCAAGTTTTTCAGCAATTTTATCTAAGTGTGTTTCAATGGCAAAACGTGGTTGGACTGCTCCGTGTCCGCGTTTTGGTCCTGCTGCGGGTTTGTTTGTGTAAAGTCTTGTTGCCGTAAAACGGAAGTTTGGGACTTTGTAGGGAAGTGTCAAAAATTGTCCTGAGTAGTAAGTTGTAACGACACCGTAAGAGCCGTAAGCTCCGCCGTCAAGCCAGGATTTGTAGTCAATTGAAGTAATGCTTCCGTCTTTTTTTACGCCGACTTTCAGCCACATTTTCATTGCGTGCCTTCCGCGGTAAGCCAAAAAGACTTCTTCACGGGTGTAGATAATTTTTACGGGTCTTCCGCATTTTTTAGAGAGCCAGGCGCTGCAAAATTCCAGTGCGAAAGGTTCGGATTTTCCGCCGAAACCGGAGCCGATGTGAGGTTTTATCACTCTGACGTGGCTTCTTGGCATTTCTAAAACTTTTGCAAGTTCTCTGTGAAGGTAGTGTGGAGCTTGGGTTGAAGACCAAATCGTTAATTTTCCGTCAGGACCAAAATCAGCGACTGCACCGTGAGTTTCCAAAGGTGCGTGAGTGTTTGCTTCAAAGTAATAATTTTCCTCCAAAACTAAGTCTGCTTCTTC
>JADZEA010000044.1 GCA_020850775.1 bacterium | reverse complement strand
TTACCTGATGGAATTTCGGAACGAACTGATTAAAACGGGAACAATTGGAGAATTTGGTTCTGATAATTTGATTAACGCAAAAAAAAGCAGGCATTCAGGTTTTGAGCTTAGCGGGAATTTTTTAGTTCTTGCCGGAAGCGATAAATTTTACCTGAGAGGGAATTTGAACCTGAGTAAAAATCGTGTTCTGAAGTTTAGCGACCAAACCGATGTTAACGGGAACAGAGTTTACCCGAAAAGTTGGGAAAACAATCCAATTCCAAGTTCACCGGAATTACTTGCGAATTTTGGTTTTGCTTTTGAGCGGAATGATTTTGCGTTTGATTTGGATGGAAAGTTTGTTGGTAAACAGTTTCTTGACAGTTCAAAAAATGACCAGACGAGTGTCGGTTCTTACTTTGTTCTGAACTCAACACTGAACTACACTTTTTTCAAAAAAATGAGCCTGAAACTTGCTGTTAACAATGTTTTGGATAAAAAATACGAGACTGGAGGTTACGTTGACTGGGACGGAGCGAGGCTTTTTCCTGCTGCGGAAAGGAATTATTTTTTAGGAGTGGATTTTAGTTTGTAAAGAAAGAAAATTTACGGATTAAGCCTGTGCTGTTTTTTTCAGTTGGTTTTAAAAACAACGTGGTGAGACTTAACAATTAATTACACAAATGGAATGCGAACTTTCAAGGCAGGAAAAGTTGAAGATTTTAAGCAAACAAAATTTTTATCAATTCTTTAGTAAAAAAACTCAAAATTTTCATTGTTAATGCTTTCCTCTTTTTGCCTGTCTAAACAACTGAAATGAAAAGTCAGCAAATTTCTAAGCTCTTCAGTTTTTAGCTTTGCAAAAAAATTAAATCTTTCGTTTGAATCTAAATTTCGGAAGTCTTTAAGCGGGCAGTTTCCACCTTCTTTCGCAAAGGGACAGTTAAAAGCTAAATCCATTTCAAAATCATTTTCAGAATTTTTGTAAGTTAACATTTTAAAAGTCCTTATTTTACGCAAGCAATCCAACTAATTGCCTGGCTTAAAAGAGTAAACCAAAAAACGAACAAAAAAAATTCAGTTTTTTTATTTATTTTTTCTAATAATTTTAGTCTTAAAAATAGGAGTTTGCTAAAAAGCAAAAGCCCTGAAAATATCTTAAACAAAGGTTCATTTTTGGCACGCAAGTTGGCAATTTTAAAAAAATAAAAAGATTGAGGAAAAATGGTAATTTCAAGCCTTGTGATTTATTGTCATTCCGAGTTTTTAGACTACGTGAGTGAGCAAATCAAAACCTTGCCGTGCGTAGAGATTGTTGGCTCGCACAATTCAAAATTTGCGGTTGTCATAGAAACGGAAACAACTGAACAATCAGCGGAACTCGCTGAAGAAATCAGACTTTTCACAGGTGTTTTAAGTTTGGAGTTAGTTACTCATTTTTTTGAAGATGAAGTGCAAAACTCCTGAAAAAACAAACAAATAAAAAAATTAAGTGAGTGTAAAAATGGAAAATTTCAGTAGAAGGAACTTTTTAAAATCAACTGCAGCTTCAGTTGCGATTAGTTCAATGATTGGTTGTGAACAAAAAAAGACCGCAGAACCTTTGAAACAGGCAGCAGGTGGAAGTTCTGACCAACTTGGGCTTGAGTGGGATAAAGCTGTTTGCCGTTTTTGTGGAACTGGTTGCGGAGTTTTGGTTGGCAGGAAAGACAGTAAAATTGTTGCAACTAAAGGCGACCCGGATTGTTACTCAAACAAAGGTTTGAACTGCATTAAAGGCTATTTTTTATCCAAAATTCTTTACGGTGAAGACAGACTGACAAAGCCTTTGATTCGTAAAAATGGAAAACTTGAGGAAGCAACCTGGGAAGAAGCATTGGATTTAATTGCGTCAAAGTACGTTGAAATCCTCAAAAATGATGGCTCAAATGCTGTTGCAATGTTTGGCTCCGGACAGTGGACAATTTTTGAAGGCTACGCAGCCACAAAATTTATGCGAAGTTTAGGTTTTGTTTCCAAAGACGGAGTTGGCTCAAACAACATTGAACCAAACGCAAGAATGTGTATGGCAAGTGCGGTTGCAGCTTTTATGCGAACTTTCCAATCCGACGAGCCGATGGGAAGTTACGAAGACATTGAACACGCGGATACTTTTGTTTTGTGGGGAGCAAACATGGCTGAAATGCACCCGGTTTTGTTTTCAAGAATCGTTGACACAAAAATAAAGGATAAAATCCACGTAAAACTCGTTGACCTTGGAACACAGTTTACACGAACTTCAGAAGAAGCAGACCTTTACTTGCAGTTCAAACCACAAACCGACCTCGCAATCGCAAATTATTTTGCAAACTACATCGTCCAAAATAATCTTTACGACAAGGATTTTATTGAAACAAACACTGTTTTCAAACGCGGACAAACAAACATCGGTTACGGCTTGAAAGATGGCGGAGCAGACATCCCAAAAGACGCGGAAGCAATGTTTCCAATGACTTTTGACGAGTACAAGGCTTTTGTTTCAACTTACACACTTGAGTACGTTTCTGAACTTTCAGGAGTTCCAAAAGAAAAACTTGAGGAAGCAGCAAGGCTGATTGCTGACCCAAAAAGGAAAGTTGTTTCATTTTGGACAATGGGATTTAACCAACACACAAGAGGAACCTGGGTTAATCAACTTGTTTACAACATTCACTTGCTGACAGGAAAAATCTCAAAACCTGGAAACGGTCCTTTTTCGCTTACAGGTCAACCAAGTGCTTGCGGAACTGCAAGGGAAGTTGGAACTTTTTCGCACAGACTTCCCGCAGACATGGTTGTTGCTAACGAAGAACACAGAAAAAAAACAGCCGAAATCTGGAAAATTCCCGTTGAAAAAATTAACCCAAAACCAGGTCTTCACACTGTTGAAATGTTTAGAGCTATTGACAACGGAAAAATAAAACTGCTTTGGGTACAGGTTACAAATCCTTTCCAATCAATGCCAAACCTGAACCGTTACCGCAAAGCAGCACAAGAAAAGGATGTTTTTATCGTCGTTTCTGATGTTTACCCGACACGAAGCACTGAAGTTGCAGACGTTGTTTTGCCTTCAGCGATGTGGACAGAAAAAGAAGGTGCTTACGGAAATGCAGAACGTAGAACCCAACACTGGAACAAAATTGTTGAGCCACCGGGAGAAGCAAAAACTGAAATCTGGCAGATGTTTGAAGTCGCAAAAAGAATGAAACTTGACGACGGGAAAACACTTGCAGACCTGATTTACAACTACAATCCTGAAACTTACTACAAGGAAATTTGGGAAGAGTACAGAAGTTTTTCACTTGGAATCGGAAAAGACCTCGCTCCCTACGATGTTTTGAAAGAAAAACACGGAGTTGTTTGGCCCTACGTTCACAAAACTAAAGAAATTAACACAAAAGTTGATTTTACAGAAGTTTGGGAAAACGTTGAAAATCCGGAAGGTAAAAAAGGAGACGATTTTATTTCCGTAAAATGGCGTTACAACGCAAAGTACGACCCTTACGCAGCAAAATTTTTGAAAGACCATCCCGAACACAAAGGCGAAATTGCTTTTTACAAAGCTAAAGGCAACGATTACAAAGCGGTTGTTTTGGCAGTTCCTTACGAAGCAGCAGCTGAAGAACCAAACAATGAATTCCCGTTTTGGCTTTGTACGGGAAGAGTTCTTGAACACTGGCACACAGGAACGATGACAATGCGTGTTCCT
This sequence comes from bacterium, assembly GCA_020850775.1. GTDB lineage: Bacteria > CLD3 > CLD3 > CLD3 > CLD3 > JADZEA01. The sequence continues at coordinate 26,249 of JADZEA010000044.1, read as the reverse complement.
GAACTGCGAAGAGCGGTTCCAAGAGCAGTTGTAAACCTGAACCCTGAAGACGCAAAAACTCTCGGAATCAAGGGTGGCGATTTGGTAAAAATTAGCTCAAAACGTGGAAGTGTCGTGTTTCCTGCTGACGTAAACGGAAGGTCAATTCCAGCTAAAGGAAGCGTGTTTATCCCGTTTTTTGATGAAACAAGAATGGTTAACGAAATTACGATTGATGCTTACTGTCCGATTTCCAAAGAGCCGGACTACAAAAAATGTGCAGTAAAAATTGAAAAAGTGTAAAAATGGAACGACGGGATTTTTTAAAAAAAGGGCTTGCAACGGGTTTAGTTACTTGTACGAGCAGTTTTTCTTTGTTTGCTTTGCTTGGACAGGACAACAAAACTTATTTTCGTCCTCCGGGTGCTTTGCCTGAAAATGAATTTTTGAGTGCTTGCATTCGTTGTGCGAAGTGTGTTCAGGCTTGTCCTTACGACACTTTGAAACTTGGAAGCGTTACCGACGGAAAAAATGCCGGAACTCCGTTCATTAATTTCAGGGAAAAACCTTGTTACCTTTGTGAAGACTTGCCTTGTGTGAAGGTTTGCCCGACTGACGCACTTGACATTAAATCACTTGTAAACATTGACTTGGTGCACATCGGAACAGCAGTAATTACTGACCGTGAAGCGTGTTTGTCTTTAAACGGAATCCGCTGCGAGATTTGTTACAGAGTTTGCCCGATGATTGACAGAGCGATTACGCTTGAAAAACACGAGCAGGAAATTACGCAAAAGCACACTGTTTTTGAACCTGTGATTCACAAAGATTACTGTACAGGCTGTGGAATTTGTGAAAATGCTTGCCCGCTTGACGAGTCTGCAATTACTGTTTTGCCTTCTCAAAGAGGTGATAAAGCTAAACATTACCAATACTTAAGGGAACAAGTGAAACACAAAAAAGGGCATAAAAAATGACTTTTCTTTTTCAAACAGACGAAAAAAGCCAAATCAAAAAAAATGAGTCCTTTACTAAAAAATTTTCAAAATGGAAATTAGTCAGAAGGTTTGTTCAAACGGGAATAATTTTTTTGCTTGTCTCACCGGTTTTTGGGTTTACTTTTTTCAGCGGAACTTTAATTTCAAGCGAAATTTTTGGTTTTTTTCTGACTGACCCGTTAGCCGCTGCTGATTATTTTTTAGCTGCGAAAACTTTTTCAGTTTTGGTTTTTGGAAGTGCGCTGACTGTTTTGGTTTTTTATTTTTTTGTTGGTGGAAGAGTTTTTTGCAGTTGGGTTTGTCCTGTTTTTTTACTGACCGAGCTTTCGGAAAAATTGAACAAAAAATTTGCGGTTTTTAAAATTAAGCCTTCACCGAACCAAAAATATTTTGTGCTTGGAGCAGTTTTAGTTTTGAGTTTTGCGACTTCAAAACCAATTTTTGAAATTGTTTCACCGATTGGATTTGTGAGCCAAAATCTTGCGATTGGAATTGACACAAAAAGCAAAGTTTTTGGAGATAAAATTTCGCTTGAATCGGGTGAAATTTATGGAAACCTGAAAAAAAACTTGATTGCCAAAGACGTTGAAAGGGTCAGGTTTTTGTTCAACGGTTCGCTTTGGTTTGTTCTGACGATTTTTTTGATTGATGTTTTTGTTGTAAAAAACTGGTGGTGCAAGTTCACTTGTCCTGTTGGTGCTTTTTACTCAATTCTTGGTAAAAAATCACCTGCCAAAATTAAAATCAATCACGAGGCTTGTAACAATTGTGGCAAGTGTTTTAAAGTTTGTTTTGTGAACGAAGTTTTAATTGCTCCTGTTCAGGGGAAGAGTGATTTTGTTCTTGACGGAAGTTGTACGAATTGTTTGAATTGCGTTGATGTTTGCCCTGAAAGTGCTTTGGGAGCTGGCATTAAAAAAGATTTTTGGAAATAAAAAAATTTAGGAGATAAAAAAATGGTTAAGAGCTTGAAATTTTTAGTTTTGGCGGGTTTGTTTTTTGCTTGTTCGGAAGGGCAAAAAACAGACAAACCTCTGACTTCTGCGGATAGTTTGAATTTAAAATTGGTTTCTCAGGAAAACGTGGCATACTTTGGTGCGCCTCCGTTAATTCCGCGAAATCACATCGCAGTCAGCGGACAAAGTTACGCAAAATCAATCAACGGCGGACAGTACTGTTTGGATTGCCACAAATCCACAGTTTACAAAGATGAAGTTCCGCAAACAAAGCATCCTGAAAGGCGTAACTGCGTTCAGTGCCACATTCAGGATACAAGCGAAACAGCAACGGAACACGATTTTAAAGTTGAAAATCTTTTCAAAAAATACAAACCGAGTTATTAAAATGCTTTCACGTTCAGAGTTTTTAAGAAGTTCACTGAAACTTGCGTTTGGGAAAATTGCTCAAGTGGTTGAAGAAAAATTACCTGAAAAAGTAGTGGCAACTTCAAAGGCAATTTTTCCACCAGGTTCGGTTGCAAATTTTTCTGAAAAATGTACTGTTTGTGGTGAGTGTGTTGTGGTTTGTCCTGTCAGTGCGATTCAAGTAAGTTTTGATAAATTTTACGGGAAAAATTTACCTCAGATTTTTCCCGCACAAAAGGCTTGTGTGATGTGTGAGGAGCTTTTTTGCATAAAATCCTGCAAAGACGAGGCATTGATTTTGGCGGAAACTTTTCCTCAAATCGGCTTGGCAGAAATTCAAAAAGATGTTTGCCTTGCTTACAATGAAAGTTTTTGCTGGGTTTGTTACGATGCTTGCCCACTAAAACAAAGTGCAATAAAATTACAGAACAACAAGCCAATAATTATTGAAGAAAATTGCACAGGTTGTGGAATTTGTGAAGAATTTTGTGTTCTTGAAAAAGAAAAAGGTGTTGTGATTAAAGTTTAGCTTTTTGCTTTCAACAAGTCCCGGATTTCTTGCAGCAAAATCACCTCGTCGCTTAATGTTGGTGGAGCAACGGGTTTTGCTTCTTCTTTTGCTTTCAGCTTGTTAATCCATTTTACCATCAAAAAAATTACAAAAGCGATGATTAAAAAATCCACGCTTGTCTGGATAAAATTTCCATACTTTAAAATCGGAATCCCTGATTTTTCTGCTTCTGCCAAAGTCGGGAAAGAAGCATCGCCGAGAACGATAAAAAGTTCCCTGAAATCAACTTGTCCTAAAATCTTTCCAAGCGGTGGCATTATTAAATCGTTTACAAGTGAGGAAACAATTTTTCCAAACGCTCCGCCAATGATTACGCCGACAGCAAGGTCAACAGCATTTCCCTTGATTGCAAACTGCTTAAATTCTTGTGTAAAACTCATTTTTAGTTCTCCAAATTTTTTAGAAGTAAGGTTTCTGCTTGTTAAAAAAAGGATTTTTTGCTAAGTTTCCAACAAAAATTTTAGAAATAAAAACTTTGATAGATTTTTCAATTTCAGACTACCTGGCAATAATTTTTTATTTTGTTGCGATTTACATTGCAGGTTTCTTTCGTAAGTTTAATCAAAAAGAAAGCAACCTTGAAAACTACCTAATTGCCGGCAGGAAAATCAGCCTTCCTGCTTTTGTTGCAACTATTGTTTGCACCTGGTACGGTGGAATTCTTGGTGTTGGAGAGTACTCTTACCAAAATGGACTTGTAAACTGGTTTGTTTGGGGAGCTTCCTACTACATTTTCGCTGGAATTTATGCTTTTGTTTTTGCGGGAAAAATCCGTAAAGATTTTACAGACTACACGATTTCAGACAGAATTTACAGAAAGTACGGAAGAAAAGTCGGGCTTGTTTCAGCTTTTGTCTTTCTGATTTCAACTTCTCCTGCTTCGTATTTTTTGATGCTTGGAATTTTGTTCAATATTTTTTTTCCGCAGTTTTCAATAGATTTCTGGATAATTTCCGGTGCTTTCTTAAGCGTAATTTACGTTTACAAAGGAGGTTTACCTTCCGTAATCAAAACTGATTTTATTCAGTTTATCCTGATGTTTGCTGGTTTTTTCGTGATTTTACCATTTTGTTACTTTCAGTTTGGCGGGATTGATTTTCTTACTGCAAAACTTCCGGAAACTCACCTGACTTTGACGGGAACTCTTGAGCCTCAAACAATTTTAATGTGGATGTTTCTGGGAATTATCACTTTTGTTGACCCTTCTTTTTACCAAAGGTGTTTAGCTGTAGAAACCCCGCAAAAAGCAAAAAAAGGGATTTTAATTGCAATTCTGTTCTGGTGTTTTTTTGATTTTATGACAACAACTGCCGGGCTTTACGCAAGAGCAATTTTACCCAACATTGACCCCGTAAAATCTTATCCTTTGCTTGCAGACTTAGTTTTACCAACTTTTTTTAAAGGCTTGTTTTTCGTTGGAATGCTTGCAACAGTGATGTCCACGATTGATTCCTACACTTTCCTTTCCGCACTTGTTTTTGGGAAGGACATTTTGGCACGGTTTTCAGGCAAGGAAAACGATGTTGAAGCCGTTGAAAAATTCACAAAATACGGTTTGGTTGTAACTTTTTTGGTTGGAGTAGTTTTGGCAACAAGTTTTGAATCAATTATTGATTACTGGAAAACGATTGGAAGTTTGGCGATTGCTTCCTTGCTTTTGCCAATTATTTTGAGCTTTTCAGAAAAACCACCAAACTCAACGACTACGATTTCAGGCATTGTAATCAGTTTTTTCGTTACTTTTTTTGCAAACCACTTTAAGTTTAAAATTTTTGGAATAAGTGAGCCGATTTACTACGGACTTTTGGTTTCGTGTTTGATTTTCGGTGTCGGTAAAGTTTTAGAAATTGTGATGAGTAAACAAGAATAAATTGGTTTTTTAAAAAAATATTTTAAATTTTACAACACGAAAAGTTTAGTCAAGCCTTAAAAACTCGGTTTCAAAAATTTCAGGAAAAACAAATTCGGTTTTTTATTGTTTTTTTTATCGCAGGAATCAGGGATAGAAAATTAATTTGAGTTAAGGTCGGCAAGTGTGGTTTGTTGTTTCTCTTTTAAAAATTTATAATCTGTTTTTGATACGAAAAGATTGCTTTCTATCGTTTCAAGTTTTTGAATTATTGAATTTATCGCTCTGTCTGATTTATCAATTCCTATCCATTGCCTGCCATTTAACTGGGCTAATTTTAAAGTTGTTCCTGAACCTGCAAAACAATCAAGAACAATGCTGTTTTCGTTTGAAGATGTTTTCACAATCAGGTCTGCCAAGTCAGAATTTTTCTCTGTAGGATAAACCGGATACTGTGGATCTTTAAACTCCCAGATGTCCTGCACCCGTTTGCCTTCTTGTTGGTCAAAATAAATTTTCTTTCTCGGATTTCCGTTGTCACTCCATTCAACCAATCCTTCCTTGTCCCACTGTTCTAAAACAGAGACCTCGCTTCTCCAGTGTCTTCCGGTTGGTGGCAAAATGCCTTTAAATGCCTGCGAAGTTTTTCCATTTTGTGTTTCACCCGGAGCGTGAAGCGGGATAGTTGTGTAACGTCTTCCATTTTTTTCGGTTTTTGGAAACAGTTTGATTTTATCAGCTTCAGTGTAAGCAGTTTTTGGCTCATTCCAAATTAAATTATCAGATTTAGAATAAAATAAAATTAAATCTTTAATGTTTCCATAACCTTTACGGGCAAAATTTTTGGGATTGCATTTGACTCTTGTGATGTCATTACGAAAATTTTCAATACCAAAAATTTCATCCATAATTATTTTCACGTAATGCCCAATTTTATAATCTGTATGCAGGTAAATTGAACCTTTGTCAGAAAGAAGCATTTTCAACAAGATTAGTCGTTCACGGATAAACTCAATAAAATCAAATCCTTTTAAAGTGTCAGTGTAAGCAACTGTTCCATTTAAGCTATTGCTGATTGTGCTGGCTCTTCCGTCTGTAATTGTAAAAGTATTGTTTGTTGCAAAAGGTGGGTCAATGTAAACCAAGTCAATTTTATTTTTAAGATTACTGTTTTAACGCAATCAAATTATCGGATTTAATAAGTAAATTCCGGCTGACACTTGAATTTACCTGTTCTAATTCAAAATCAGGAACGCAATCAAATATTTCCTTCTCGTTTTTTTTATTTGGATACTGTAACAGCATAATTTTTTTTTAGATTTGATAAAGAAATTCTCGCAGCACTAAACGGCTCATTATGTTTAAGTCTTTGTATTTAGTAGTAATTTCCTTATACATTTTATTTTTTCCTTTGATGTAAACAACTCCGTCAAGAATAGCAATTTTAATTGCTTTCACGTCTTTTGTTTGAATGGTGCTGATTGCATCATTGAATTGTGCATTTTGGTGACCACCAAAATCTGTTAGAAACTTAGCTTCACCAATAACATACTTGCCATTGAAACGACCAATAAAATCAAGTCCTTTGCTGTGTTTGTAGTTTAATTCTCCCGAAGCAAAATCCATTAACTGTTTATCACTGCCGTTTAAAATTGCGCCTTGTTTGTTTTTTGTAAACTCATCAAGTGTTACAGGTTGAATGCCTAAGGATTTTGTGTTCAACCAACGCCTGAAAAATGGTCCAATTTGCCGGTTTGTTTCTTTTGGTTCGCTGCAACGCTCAAAAATTTTATCAAGCCCCATTTCGTAAAGTCGCCCGCAAATCCGGTTAATTGTTTTAGGATTTCTTTTAATGGAAGAATGGTCTCGTTTGAGATAAGCAATGTAACTGTCTTTAATTGGAAAAAGGTTGAGTTTCAGTAGCTCACTGATTAAAGCATCGTTGTTTTTCTTTTCAAATGCTTTCTCAATCTCTTCCCAATGCACTCTGTTGATTTCTCTAATTCCTTCAGGAATAGTAGGATACACACAGAAAAGGTCGTCAAGATAAGACCTTTGATTTGCGTATTCTATGCTTAATTCTGTCCAATAATTCATATTTTAAAGTTAAGTTAAAAAGTTATTAATTTCTAAGTTAGTTACGCCTAAAAATAATTTTCACCTAATCAAAAACCAAGCACAATTTCTGTTGCCGCCATCTTCGCGTGGTTAAGTTCCATTACAGCTTGACTTGTGGTGACAGAACCTGCAAAAAAGTCAAGAACCTCACTTGTAGTGTAAAGCTGTAAAAGTCTTTTCAATAAAGGAACAGATTTAGGGTAATCAAAAATGTCTTTTCCATCAAATAATTCTTTTAATCTCTGAGCAGTTTCTTTACTGTGTCCAAACTCTGATGCGAAAAACAAAGACGTAAAACTTGAAGTTTACAACACAAACGGCGAACTTGTCAGGATTTTGGTCAGTGAAAAGTAAAACGTAGGCTCACTCACTTCAGTCTGGAACGGAAAAGACGAAAACTCAGTTTCAAGCGGAGTTTACTTCTGCAAACTAACGGTGGATAGTTTTACACAGACTAACAAGATGATTTTGTTGAAGTAGGATTTTAGAAAACAGATTTTTTTTGATTTAGCGTAAGCCTCACTAAGAAGTGTGGATTCCGCAACTTTCTTTAAGCGTGTTTTACCCTGAAAGCGGAATTCACCCTGTTTGTCTGAACACGGATACTGTTCAAAGCCATTTGTTCAATCAGAACCTTTCGTTTCAAAGGGCAAAAGAGGTTGTAAATTTTTGGAAGGATGGAGTTAGTGGCTTGAACAGTTGGTGGGATACAGGTTTAGACTTGTTTCCTGCAGGTTTTGGTGAGACGAGGTTAAGAGCAAAAACGCCGGACAACACGCCGAATGCACAAAACAGGAGAATTGAAATCAGAGTAGTTCCCAAGTTCAATGAGATTTTAAAAGATTGGACGCAAACAAACTGAACTGTAAAAGTGATTTTTTTCCTTAACTAAAATATTTTAAAAAGGTGGTTTTAGTTTTTGTCAGGTAAGTTTCAGGAAATTATTTTCAATTTTTACGTTAAAATTTATTTCTGCTTTCAGTGCTTTGAACACTTTTATTATTGTGTCAATTGTTGCACTGTTGGCGCTGCTTTCAAGTTTTGAAATTTGAGCTTTCTGAACGCCAACGAGTCGTCCAAGTTCTTCTTGTGTCAGGTTACGTTCCTGTCTTGCTGCTTTAACCATTTTGCCTAAAATGTCCATACGAAGTTCGTGTTCGTATTCGTTACGTTCTTTTGTTCCGATTTCGCCGACATATTTGTTTTTCATTTCGTCAAGTGAATATATTTTAAACTCTTTTGTTTCCATATGATTATTCTATATTTATATTGTTAATTAACTATTATTTATTATTATAATATTTCTTTCTGAGTTTTATTGCCCTGTCAATTTCGTTTGCAGGAATTTTATCAACTTTTTTTATGAAACCATGTGTTGCTATCACTAAGATTTCTTTGTTATCGGTTTTATCCCAAAAAGCAAGAAGTCTAATTTGAAATCCTGTATATTTTATCCGAAACTCCCAAATGTCATTTTGTAGTTTCTTGAAAAGTTTTGGGTCATTTGTCTGTTCAGCAAGGTCAATGTTGTAAAGTATTTTTTTGCGTATCTTTGGGTCTTTTAGTTCTGAGATAAATTTATTCGCCTCTTCTAAAAATTTTGTCTCAAAAAATCTCATTCAAAACTATCCTTGTTAAACATTACAAAGATAAACAAAGTTTCTATTTTTGGAAACATTTTTTTCTCTCCAGCCAAAGGGATACAGTTTAAGCCTCACTTCTTTAAGCGGGTTTTACGCTTCTTAGCGGAACTCACGCTGTGTTCTGAAAGCATAACTTTTGTCTGAACACGGATTTTCGGGATTTTAAGGATTAACGGGATTTTTTGGTTTAGCGTAAATCCCGCTGGTTTTCTCAACTCTCTAATTTTACGGGAGAATTACTTTAAAAAAATACCGCCTTTTTTAGAGACGGCATTTTTTTAAAGAGGAGACAAATTTTAAAGTTTTGTAAACTATTCAAAATTATTTGTTTTTAAGCGTTTCAACTGTTTTTTTAGCTTGAACAGTTCTTCTTCCCTGAGCTTTTCTGCTTTCAGTTACTTTTTGCAGGTTTGAGTTAAAAATCGTCAGAGGAGCATTTTGTTTAACGTTTGTTGCAGAAATAATTGCTGAATTTTTGTTTGCTGAACTAACTACGTTAGTAGAAATTCCACACATCGCAGTAACAGCGTAAAAGTAAGTTTCACCTGAGTTCAGAGCGTCAACGTGTCTCCACGTCAGGTTGTTTCCAACGTCAATTTTGTTTTCTAAGTCGTTTGCGTTTGTTCCGAAGTGAACTCTGTAGTTTGTAGCACCTTGTGAAACTGTCCAGTTTATCACAACATCGTTGTTGTCTTTTGTGATTGTTGCAGTAACAATTTCCTGAGTTGGCAAGCAGTTTGGAGTTGCAAAAACTTCAAAATCATCAACAAACCAGCCCGAAAAATTGTTCGCAAGCTCGTCAACTGTGTCAAAACTAAATCTGAATTTAACAGTTCCCCAGGTTGGGTCAAGTGGAATTTGTTTGTAGCTCCACATTCCCATCACGTCGTTTTGCAACTGAACCTGAGCTAAAACTGTTGAAAAATTGTCGTTACTGATTTCTAACCATCTTTGGTCGTAGTCTGTTCCTGAAGTTTCAGTTTCGTAAAGCGTTGCAAAAGAAACCCAGGGATTAACTAAGTTTGTTAAGTTTACTTCAAAATTAGAAGTTGCCGAACCTTTGTTTGATTCTGAGTTTGCCGTTTCGTAGTTGTTAACGTTTCTGTACTTCAAACAAGCATTTCCACTGAAAGGTGTGTTGGCTCCAAGAACCGAAACTGGTGTTTGGTCAATTTTCCAGCCAACGCTGACGTCAGAGTTTAAAAATTCCCAGTTTCCGGAGTTGTTTTCAAACTTATCCGTAAAAAGTGAATTTAAAGGTGAAAAACCAACCGTGTAGTTTACGTTGATTGAGTTGTTGGCATTGTTGGCGTCGGAAAGAGATTGAGAAATGTTCATCGTAAAATTTCCGGGATTTACAAAAGAAGGACTTGTAAAGCTAACAATCGTGCTGTCGCCACCGGCAATCGCAGTAAAAGGTAAAGTTTGAGTGTTGCTTGCGTCGTTAAACCAGTCAACGGTAACTGTTCCGCCAACCGGAGTTGGTAAGCAAAGAATGTTTTTTACAACAACGTTCAAAGCAGTTGTGTTCCCGACTTGTGGCGAAGCAGCAAAAGAAGCAGAATTAATTGTTAAATCTGGTGCGGAATTATGAGAAATTCCAATTGTTTGAAAATCATTTCCTGCGCTTGTGTCGCCAGTTCCTGAAAGTGAAACGTAAGCACTTGAACCAAAAGCACCAAAAATGTAAGGTGCAGGAGAAAGTGCGTTGATTGTTACCACAACGGAAGAACCTGGAGCCAAGCCTGTAAAAGTTTGGCTGAAATCGTAAGTTCCGTTTCCGTCAACGTCAAGGTCAACGATTCCGTTTGCAGGGTGAATTCCGTTGTTTTGAACAGTTGCTGAAAAAACTAAAGCCTCGTTTGGGCAGCTTACAGTTTTATCAACTGAAAGGCTTGTCAAAGCAATGTTTCCAACGTCAGTAAAACTAAACTTGCTGACAAAAATGTCTTTGTTTTTGTTGTAGGTAAAATCGTAGCTGCCGATAGTTGCAGGAAAATTGTTGGAGTGAGTGTTCCCTGTGAGGAAAACAGAATTTGAAGAAGCAGCGTCCATTGAAGTAACTTCGTCAAGAGCAGTTCCACCAAGGAAAGAAGAAGAAGTCAAAACGCTTCCGGTTCCGTTAAGTCTTGATAAAAATCCGTCTCTGTCGCCGTTGTAAGTATTGTCAAAAGCACCAAAAGTTGTTGGATAATCACTTGAAAAGGTGTAACCGGCAACGCAAACACTGTTAAGCTGAGTGCTTCCAACTACGCTGACCGCATTGGCGTACTCGTCAGAAGTTCCGCCAAGGTAAGTCGCGTAGAGCAATTTATTTCCCGTTGAGTTTAGTTTTGCAGCTAAAGCGTCAAAATTTCCACCGCCAAAAACTTTTTGGTAAGCAGTTCCACTTACCGGGAAATTCGTTGAACCTGTGTGTCCTGCAAGGAAAAGGCTGTTTGAGTAATCAGTTGTAATTCCCCAAACGTAGTCATTTAATTCTCCGCCAAGGTAAGTTGAGTAGGTCAGAGAATTTAGAGTTGTGTTAAAATTTGTTGCAAAGGCATCAGCATTAATGTTAAAGGTTTCATCGTAAGTTCCTGCAGTTGTTGGAAAATTATTCGAGAAAGTGTGTCCGCTAACGTAAACTGAAGTTCCTGAAATTTTAATTGCGTGTCCGTAATCGTAGTTTGATTCACCTAAAAAAGTAGAGTAATCAATTGCTGAGCCGGTTCCGTTTAATCTTGTAACAAAAGCGTCTGTGTTTCCACTGTGAGAATTATCAAAACTTGCTCCTGTAACCGGATAAGTTACGGAACTTGTCCAACCCGTAACAATTGCTTCACCCGGAGAAGTTCCTGAAATTACAGAAACCGCAAAGCCTTTGTCAACTGAACTTCCACCAAGGTAAGTTGAGTAAACCAAAGCAGTTCCGCCTGAGTTGAACTTTGTAAGAAAAGCGTCTCTTGTTCCGCCGTTAAACGAAGGCATTGCGGAACCGGCTGTGGTTGCAAAGTTTGTTGAGTTGGTTTCGCCTGTGAGAAAAACGTTTCCGTCAGTGTCAACTGCAATTGCGTTAGCTTGTTCTTCGGAAGCTGTTCCACCAAAGTAAGTTGAGAAAATTAAAGCATTTCCTGCAGAATTAAACTTTGTAACAAAGCAATCTCCACCGTTGTTTACGGTGTCAAAAACTCCGGAAGTTATTGGAAAATCACTTGATTTTGTGCTGCCGGCAATAAAAGGTTCGTCGTTTGCAACAGCAATTGCGTAGCAGTAATCGTCAAACTTATGCCCAAAAAATGTTGAGAAAGACGGAGTAAAAAATGCTTCAACATCGTAGTTCAGAGTTCCGTTGTTGTTTGCGGGAACCAAGTCTCCTGTCAGAGTTGCTGAAACTCCAAGTGTTAAATTTCCAACAGTTGGAAACAGTGGCGAAGTGAAATTTATAATTTGTGTTCCGTGAGAAGGGATTGGACCGTAAGGCAAAGTTGTAAGATTGCTTGTGTCGTTGAACCAGTCAACGGTAAGGTTTCCGGAAGCAGCGTTACAGCCGTTGTTTTGAAGAGTAACCTGTAAGTTTGAGGAAGAATTTACAAAAGGTGAAGTTGTGAAAACTGCTGAAACAAAGGCAACGTCGTCAGAAAGTGAATCCCAGGAATAATTTGCAGAACCAAGATTGTTTGCGAGGTTGTAATCGTTTTCGTCAATGATTGTTGCGTTTGCGACTGCTGTAAAAGGTGAAATTCCGGTAGTCGGTGCGGTTGCACTGATGCTGATAATTTGTGAAGTTCCGGCAATCAATCCATTAAAAGGTGCTAAAACGTCTGAAACTCCGTCATTGTTCACGTCAACATCAACAACGCCGTCAACAGTTACCAATCCAAGGTTTGTAACCGTTACCTGAAAAGTCATACTTGTTCCCGCACAGACAGAATTTGGCACTGCTGTAACGTTTGTTACTGCGATGTCTGCAAGGTAAGAAGCACCAAACTTTGTGATGAAACCATCCCTGTTTCTGTTAAAAGTGATGTCGTAAGAACCTGTAAGAGTTGGGTAGTTGTTGGACCTTGTAGTTCCCGCAACGTAAAAAGCAGGATTAACTTTGTCAAAATAAATCCCGTAAGCCTCGTCAAGAAGTGTTCCGCCAAGGAAAGTTGAGTAAGTTAAAGTGCTTGCGGTTGTGTTAATTCTTGCCACAAAAGCGTCTCTTTCGCCGTTGAACAAATCATCAAAAGCACCGGGAGTTACCGAAAAATTGCTTGAAAAAGTGTAGCCTGTAACGTAAGCAAAATTGTTTTGGTCAAGCGAAAGTGAGTTAGCGTAATCGTCTCCGTTTCCGCCTAAAAGTGTAGAGTAGAGCAAAGTAGTTGCAGTCGGATTAAACTTTGCCACAAAACAATCAAAAGCTCCGCCGTTAAAAGTTCTGTCGTGAGCTGCCGGAGTTGTTGGGAAAGTTCCAAGTGTTGCCTGTTGAGTTTGCCCGCAAACGTAAGCATTTCCGCTGCTGTCAACTTCAAGTCCCCAAATGTAATCGTTAAAATCCATTCCGATTAAGGTTGAGTAAATTAAAGAACTTGCAGTTGGATCTAATTTTAAAAGAAAAGCGTCAGCAGCACCGTTCCAGGAAGTGTCGTAAGTTCCTGAAGTCGTCGGAAAACCAATTGAAAAAGTGTGTCCGCCAAGGTAAACGTTTGTCGCAGCGTCAACAAAAACAGCGTAACCGTAATCGTAGTTTGTGTCGCCAACAAAAGTTGAATAATTTAAAGCATTTCCTGTTGAGTTTAATTTTGTCAGGAAAACGTCAACGTTTCCACTCCAGGTTTGGTCAAGAGTTCCTGCAGTTGTTGGAAAATCGTTTGAAGAAGCGTAACCGGTGATGTAAAAAGAACCGGAAGCGTCAACAGAAGTTCCGTTTGAAAGTTCGTTTACGTTTGTTCCAAGGTAAGTTGAAAATTCTAAGCCGCTTCCGGTTGTGTTTAGTTTCGTGATAAAAATGTCGTTTCCGCCGTTGAATGTTTCGTCGTAAGCACCAACCGTTGTTGGGAAATCGGTTGAAGTTGTTGTTCCGGTTGCAAAAGCATTTCCGTTTCCGTCAACTGTAATTTTGTTGATTTCTTCAATCGCAGCGCTTCCGCCAAGGTAAGTTGAGTAAACCAAAGCGGTTCCGGCCTGATTAAGTTTTGTAACAAAGCAATCGCCAGCATTGTTTACGGTGTCAAAAGCGCCGGCGACTAACGGAAAATCGCTTGATTTTGTGCTGCCACCAACGTAAGCAAAACCGTTTCTGACGTCTAAAGCCCACAAAAAGTCGTCAAACTTGTGTCCCAAGTAAGTTGAGTAATCGTTAGCCGGAGCAGAATCAACTGTGTAGTTTACAGTTCCGTTGTTGTTTGCAGGAACTTCGTCGGTTCCGCTTGTCAGGTTTGAACTGACAGCAAGAGTTTGATTTCCGTTTGCAGGAAAAATTGGCGAAGTAAAACTGATAACCTGAGTTCCGTTAAAAGGAATTGGTCCGAAAGCGAGAGTTGAAACGGAAGTTCCGTTGTTAAACCAGTCAACAGTTACAGTTCCGGAAGCAGAATTACAGCCGTTGTTTTTCAGAGTTACGTTTAAAATGGTTGAAAAACCGACTTTCGGAGTTGTAACAAAGGAAGCAGTCAGGAACTGAACGTCATAATTTTCCGTGCTGTTAGCGTAGCTTGAAGTTGCAGAATTGTTAGCAAAATTTGTATCAACTGCGTTGTCAAGGGTTGCAATTACAAGAGGAGTGAAAGAAACTCCGGTAGTTGAAGTTGTGTTGAAAGTTAAAACAGTTGAAGAAGCGGCTGCTAAACCGGAAAAATTTTGGCTGAAATCAAAATCACCGTCTCCGTCAAAATCCAGAACTACTGTTCCGTCAGAAGAGTTTGCTCCAAGGTTTGAAACTGTTACGTCAAAGGAAATTGGGTTTCCAACGCAAACGTAGTTTGGTGAAACGGTAAAGTTTGTAATTGCAAGGTCGCCGGTTCCACCAAAATTTATTGAACTTGTAAAAACCTCTTTGTTTCCGTTGAAAGAAGGGTCAAAGGCACCAAGAACGGTTGGAAAATCAACGGAACTCGTGTAGCCTCCGATGAAAGCGTAAAAAGAATTGTTCAGAACAAGTCCGTTAGCTTCGTCGTGTTGGCTTCCACCTAAAAAAGTTGAGTAAAGCAAGTTTGTTCCTGTTGAACTGACTTTGCTGATAAAAACGTCGTTTTCGCCATTGAAAGTGTTGTCGTAAGCATTTAAAGAGGTTGGAAAATTATTTGAAGAAGTGTAACCGGTCAGGTAAGTGGTTCCGGTTGGGTCAATTGCAAGTCCTGTACAGTAATCGTAGGAAGTTCCGCCAAGCAGGGTAGAGAAAGTAATTGCTGAACCTGTTGAGTTAAGTTTTCCAACAAAAACATCGTTTCCACCATTGAAAGAAGTATCGTAAGCAAGCGAAGTGGTTGGAAAATTGTTTGAAAAAGTGTGTCCGGCAAAGAAGAGATTTCCGGTTGGGTCAATTGCGAGTCCTGTAATGTAATCAGTGTTTCCACCGCCTAAAAGTGTGGAAAAGATGAGGCTTGAAGCTGTGCTGTTGAATTTTGTGATGAAAGCGTCAGTGTTTCCGTAGTTCCAGGAAGTGTCGTAAGCACCAAAAGTAGTTGGGAAATCACTTGAAAAAGTGTGTCCGCCAACGTAAACATTTCCACTTCCGTCAACTGTAACAATGCTTGCAGCTTCGTAGTTTGTTGAACCCAAGAAAGTAGCAAAGTCTAAAGCGTCTCCTGCAGAGTTAAATTTTACGATGAAAGCGTCTCCGTTTCCATTAAAAGAAGAGTCGTAACTTGGAGTGGAAGGGAAATCGTTGGAGTTTGTGGCTCCTGTGAGGTAAGTTAGCCCGGAAGGAGTAACAAAAATTCCGCTGACGAAATCTTCCTGTGAACCGCCGATGTAAGTTGAGTAAACTAAGGCTGTTCCGTTAACATTAAGTTTTGTAAGGAAAGCGTCTCCGTTTCCGTTGTAAGAATTGTCAAAATTGCCGGAAATTGCCGGAAAATTATTTGAAACTGTTTTTCCGGAAACGTAAGCATTTCCGCTCAAATCAACGCCGATTGCATTTCCTTGCTCATAACTTCCACCACCTAAAAAAGTAGAGTAAATTAATGCACTGCCTGTTTGGTCAAGTTTTGTAACAAAAACATCGCCTGCATTGTTTGTAACGCTGTAAGCTCCGGCAGTAGTTGGTAAATCCCAGGAGCTTGTTTTTCCTGTCAGGTAAGTAAAGCCGCTTCCGTCAATTGCAATTGCATAACCAAAGTCATCAAAACTTCCACCTAAAAAAGTGGAAGAGTTTAGTGTAGCTGCTGCTTGTAAGCTGCCCGCAAACAAACAAGCTAACAGAAGAATTAAACTTTTTTTCATTTTTTTTACCCCCAAAATTAATGATTTAAACCTAAATGTTTTGGACTTGGAAGGAAAGCTATTTTTTTAAAATGTGCTTCTCAAGTAAAGTAGGTTTTTGCAGAAATTCCCATTCCCGAAATCAAGTTTACAAAAAGAATGCTAATTTTAAAAATTAATTTAGATGAATAAATGCTTTTTACTGACGAACGTTTCCAATCAAAGGATTAAGAAACAGTGTCTAATTTTTTGTAAGGTAAGATTTTTGTTCCTTTGAAGTAGTGTAGCAAGATTTCTTCAAACTTAAACCCTTTTTTTGCCATTCCAATTGCTCCGAACTGGCACAATCCGACTCCGTGTCCGTTTCCTGCCCCAACCAAAACAATTTTTTCAATCCAGTTGTTTGCGTCAAAAAAAAGGTCAGCTCTGAAAAGAGTGCTTGGCAGGATTTTTTCGTTTACTTTGAAAGCGTTTCGGATTTCGCTTTGTTTTAGTTCAACTGTTCCGTCCCTGAAAATTAGTTGTAACGTTTTAATTCTTCCTGATTGAGTTCTGTTCAGGATTTTAATGTTGTAGAGTTCGCCTTTGGAAGTTTCAAGGTTTGCTTCTAAAATTTGCTGAAGTTCTGTTCGTGAAAATTCCTTTTGCCAACGGTGGTGAGGAGAAATTTTACAAAAATCGCCATCGTCTTTTGCGTCTGAAATTGTTGTCAGGTGAGGTTTTTGTTCGCCTGACCAAAGTTCGGAATTGTTTTCCGTTTTTCCGCCACAAGTTGAAAAGAAAAAAATGTCCTGAACTTTTCCTTCGTAAGAAATTACTAAACCTTCTGTTTCTTCAACTGCTTTGTTGCTAAGTTCTGCTTCTCCTGAAAGTCCGTTGTAAACCTGGTCTTTGACACTTGCCCAAACATCAATTCCTAAATTTTTGTGCTTTCCAATATTTTTCAAAGCGTAAGTTCGTGCGGCAACAGCTTGTGCTTTAATTGCCTCAAAATTTTTTTTATCGGTTGAAGGGATTTCGGACGGAACGACGCCTTTCAGGTAGCGTTCAAGCTCAACTTTTTCAATCACGTTAAAAACATTTTCATCAACAGGCTTTAAAATTATTTTTCCACCATAACTTTTTGAATTTACTAAAATTGGAGAGTTTGAAGTTGTAATGATTAGCGTTTTGTCGGAGATTATTTTTTCGTTAAAACTAAATTTACCACCGGAATAAATTATTGAAAAGTCTTTGCGTGGAGATTGAATTTTGATGCCTTCAGCATAAATTTCAAGGTTTTCCTGAGAAGAAAGTTTTACGGATTTTACATTTTCAAGCAAACCAACCTTGATAAACAACTCTTTGTTCTCAACTTTTTCTTTTTTAGTTTCTTCTTTGTTTTCAATTTTTGTCTCTTCTTCTGTAGCTTCTCTCACTGTTGTAAATCTTGGGTGAGATGTACAAGCAGGAAAAAACAAAACTATCAACCAAAATAAAAATAGCTTTTTAATCATTCAAAATTTGTCCGGTTTTTGTTTTAATTGAAGTTAAGATTTTTAAAATCATTTTACAACTAATAAACTTAGTAATTTTTCAGAAATTTATGAACTACAAATTTACCAAACGAATTTTTCTTGTTTTTTCGCTTTTAGTTATTCGTTTTGCTTCTGTTGAATTTTGGGGAAATTTTGTGCAAGTGATGATTTTTCTTAACAATTAGTTTCAGCCTCTTTTAAATTGCAATTTTTCCTTAGTTTTAGAAGTTTTGTTAAGTTAAATTTGGCAAACTTTTATTTGAAAGAAAAAATTGAAAGACATTTTATTTAGTATTTTTAGTTACGACACAAGAATTCCAATAAAATCAAGGTACGCTTTTAAATTTTATTCCCGTGCTTTTCTCTTAATTGCAATTTTTCATGCTTTTTCATCAATTTTTGAGATTGTCCTGACAAAATCTTTCAAAGCTACAAGCCACCAGATTTCGTTAATTTTTACAATCAGCACAGCGGCAAATTTGATTTCAATTTTTGCACTGAGAAGGGTTAGCGCAAACTCTAAACTCAGGACAATGTTTTACACAATTTCTTTGGGAACTCTAAGTTTCATTTTGCTTTCAATTACTTATTTTTACAAAGAACCTTACCTAGCAATTGGTTTGATGAGCATTTATTACCTTGTTCACCCAATTTTTGTACTTGGAAACAATTCTTTGCTAAGAAGCATTTACGATGCTAAAAACCGTGGTAAACTTTTTAGTTTGACACAATCAATTGGTTTTGTGATTTCAATTTTAGTCGGGCTTTCGGTTCCGTTACTTTTGGATTTTTACCCGAACAGCTACGCGGTTACTTTTCCGATTGTTGGAGTTCTTGCTTTTTTGGGAATTTACAGTTTGCAAAAAATAAAAATGCCACAAGCCCACTCAAGAAATCCTGTTAAAGAGAGTGAATCAATCCTGAAATCTTTTTTTTCAGTCTTAAATTTCAGAAGCCCGTTTCTTTACTTTGAAATTTTCTTTTTCACGTACGGAATGGGATTTTTGATGAGTTTACCTGTTCAATTGACCTTTTTTGAAAATGATTTAAAACTAAACTACACGGATTTCGGTATTGCCTGGATAATGATTCCAAATATTTTGCTTGCAATTACAACGATTGGAGTTGGAAGGCTTTTTGATAAAACAGACCCTTTCAGGATTGCCTCAATATTTTTTTTGATACTTGCAATTTTTAATTTTTACCTTTACCAAAGCCAAACTTTGACGGAAGTTTTTATTGCCAAAGCAATTTATGGAATTGGAATGAGTGGAATTAACATTGCCTGGAGTTTGGGGCCGCTTTACTTCACAAAAGAACACGAATCGCCTGAAAAATACATTTCAGCTCACATTGTAATGACAGGAATCAGGGGTTTGATTGCTCCACAACTTGGAGTTTGGATAGCTGAAACTTACGGAACAAGACAAACTTTTTTAACGTGTTCATTTTTTCTTGTTACTGCGAGTTTTGGAATGGCTTTTCTTTACTGGAAGTTTGTAAAAAAACAACGAAATTCTTCGCTTCACACGTTGGCAAAATAATTTTTTTTACTTACATTAAAAACTAACTTTTCTTTTCAAAGTAAAAAGCTAATTTGGAAAAATATTTAGTGCAAAGGTTGTAAAATGATTATTGAAACAGATAAATTATTAGTTGAAGATTTGATAAAAAAAGATTATGAAAACAAGATTCTTGATTTGATAAAAGAAATTAAATCATACTTGGCAAACGTTGATGAAGCATTAATTTTAAAGGCTTTTAACAGCGCTTACGAAGCCCATTTTGGAATTTTGCGAAAATCAGGAGAGCCTTATTTTGAGCATTGTTATCAGGTAGCCAAGATTTTGTGTGAGTTCAAGCGGGACCAAATCACAATTATTGCAGGGCTTTTGCACGATGTAGTTGAGGATACAAAAATAACTCCTGCTGATTTATCAAGATTATTTGGAGAAGAGGTTTCAAGAGTTGTTGACGGTGTTACGAAAATCAGTTCTTTGAAAATGGAATCAAAAGAACACCAACAAGCTCACAACATTCGTAAAATGCTTGTTTCAATGATTGGAGATATTCGCGTCATCTTTGTAAAATTTGCTGACAGGTTACACAACATGAAAACGCTTGAGTTTCAGTCAAAAGCCTCACAAAACAGAATTGCAATAGAAACAAGAGATGTTTACGCACCGCTTGCACACAGGCTTGGAATTGGAAAAATTAAAACAGAACTTGAAGACCTTTCTCTAAAATTTATAGAACCTGAAATTTTTAATGAAATCCAAAAAAAATTAGATGCAACTGTTCAGGAACGCGAGAAAACAATCAATGAAGTAACGCATATTTTTTATGAAAGGCTTTCACGGGAAGAAATAAAGTTTGAAATTTCCGGTAGAGTAAAAAATATTTACAGCATTTACGGAAAAATGTACCGCAGAGAAAAGCCTTTCGATGAAATTTATGATATTCTTGCAATCAGAATTATTGTCCCAACTGTGAATGATTGTTGGACAGTCCTTGGATTTGTCCACAACAACGAAACCTTACCTTTTGTTCAGGAAAGGTTCAAGGATTACATCAGCAGACCAAAAGGAAACGGCTACCAATCTTTGCACACAGCAGTTACTTACAAAGGAAGCCTTGTTGAAGTCCAAATCCGAACTAAAGAAATGCACGAAGTCGCTGAAGAAGGTTTTGCTGCTCACTGGATTTACAAGTCTGACGGAGAAGCTTTCACACAAGATAAACGGCTTGAAAGAAGGTTAGACTGGCTAAGAAATTTTGTTGACGATTCGTCTGAAATTGAAAATGAAAGCGAATTTCTCGACGATGTAAAAGGTGAATTTTATCAGGAAGAGATTTACGTTTACACACCACTTGGAAAGTTAGTTCAGCTTCCTGTTAACTCTACAACCGTTGATTTTGCTTTTGAGGTACACTCTGAAATTGGAAAACATTGTTTGGGAGCAAAAGTGAACGGGAAAATGGTTCCTCTCGCAACTGAACTAAAAAATGGCGATATGATTGAAATCATCACTTCAAGCAAACAAGTTCCAAATCCTGATTGGTTAGGTTTTGTAAAATCACCAAAAGCGAAACGTTCAATCAAAAGATGGATTGAAGAAACAGAATTTGAGGACAGAGTAAAATTAGGTAGCCAGTTACTTAACGAAGAACTGAAAAAACGCAAAATTGATTTGAAAACCATCAAGTGGGAAGAAGCAATTACAAAATTTCAGGCAACTTCGCAAAACAATCTTTTTGCAAGAATTGGGACAGGAAAAATTTCCGTTCAAGAGTTTGTAAACAAGACCTTTGGCGAGAAAGTTGAAAAAGAAAAACAAAACTTTTTCTCAAAACTTATCAGCAGTAAAACCAAAAAAAATGACTCAGGAATTTCCGTGCAAGGAATTACAAACGTTCTAATCAATTACGCAAAATGTTGCAAACCAATTCCCGGCGATGAAATTACAGGGATTCTTACAGTCGGAAAAGGCGTTTCCATTCACAGAACAAAATGCAAAAACCTTGTGAAAAACTTTGAAGGTTTAACAATGATTGACGTAAAATGGGACACTGAAAACCAAACTAAGTTTTCAACGGGAATTATTATTAATTCAAAGGACAGAGCACAATTGCTTTCAGACCTTTCCAACGTAATTTCCGGAACAAAACGAAACATTCAAGCTGCTTTTTTAAAAACAGAAGGTGCGATTTGCATTGTTTATTTTTTGATTGAAATCCAGGACCTTACAGAGCTAAACGCAATCATAAAAGCTATTCGCAAAGTTTCAGGTGTAAGCAAGGTTGAAAGAATGAACGACGATTTAAGCAATTATTTTAAAGATTTTATGAGTTAGGAGTAAAAAAATAAATGGAAAAAATTATTAGAGAAGGTTTAACTTTTGACGATGTTTTGCTTGTGCCTGCAAAATCAAATGTTTTGCCAAAAGAAGTTAGTACTGAAACAAACCTTACTAAAAAAATTCGCCTCTACATTCCGATTTTAAGTTCACCAATGGACACAGTTACAGAACACGAAATGGCAATTGCGCTTGCCCGTGAAGGTGGAATCGGAATTATTCACAAAAATATGAAACTTGAAAGCCAGCTTGAACAAGTTGATTTGGTGAAAAGGTCTGAAAGTGGAATGATTCAGGACCCAATCACTTTGTCTTCTGATAAAACTGTCCGTGAAGCATTAGCTTTGATGGGAAAGTATAAAATTTCAGGAATTCCAATCGTTGACGGTGGAAAACTTGTCGGGATTTTGACAAACAGAGATTTACGTTTTGAAACTGATTTGACACTTCCCGTTTCTGCTTTGATGACTTCTGAAAGGCTCGTTACAGTTCCAATCGGAACGACTCTCAAAGAAGCTGAGAAAATTCTGCAAAAAAACAGAATTGAAAAATTGCTCGTTGTAAAAGGCGAAAAATTGGTTGGTTTAATCACTGTAAAAGACATTCAAAAGAAAAAAATGTTTCCAAACGCTTGCAAAGACGAACACGGAAGGTTGAGAGTTGGAGCAGCGGTCGGAGTTACAAAAGATGTTTTGGAACGAGTTTCCGAGCTTGCAAAAATTGGCGTTGACGTGATAACAATTGACACTGCTCACGGACACAGTTCAGGAGTTCTTGAAACGGTAAAATTGGTAAAATCAAAATTTCCTGAGCTTCAGGCAATTGCCGGAAACGTTGCAACGGAAGAAGCAACACGGGATTTAATTCGTTGTGGTGCTGACGCGGTAAAAGTTGGAATTGGTCCGGGTTCAATTTGCACAACAAGGATTGTTACAGGAGTTGGAGTTCCGCAAATCACAGCAATTTTAGATTGTGCAAAAGCGGCAAAAGATGCCAAAACCCCAATCATTGCTGATGGTGGAATTCGTTTTACGGGAGACGTTGCAAAGGCAATTGCTGCCGGAGCAAGTTCTGTAATGATGGGAAGTATGTTTGCAGGACTTGATGAAAGTCCAGGAGAAATAATAATTTACGAAGGGCGAACTTTCAAACAGTATCGCGGAATGGGTTCGCTTGGAGCAATGCAGGAAGGAAGTAAAGACCGTTATTTTCAGGATTCTGAGAGTGAAGCTAAAAAATTGGTTCCTGAAGGGATTGAAGGAAGAGTTCCTTACAAAGGTAAAGCAAGCGACACAATTTACCAATTTATTGGAAGTTTACGTTCTTCAATGGGTTACTGTGGGACTGCAACGATTGAAGAAATGCAAACCAAAACTGAATTTATCAAAATCACAAATTCGGGACTTTTTGAAAGCCATCCGCACAACGTTCAAATCACGAAAGAATCGCCAAATTACAGGATTTAATTGTCAGGTTTGCACCTTGTTTTTGAAGCAATGGAAAAATGAAAGTTGAAAATGATTGGAAAGAAATAAAATATTGTGATGAATAAATTGTATGCTTTTTCATTACGAATTACAGGCATTTGATAGCCCGGCAAAAGGAATTTGTTATCTGAAATTTTAAAAACTGCGTTTTTAAGGCTTGACTAATGTAAAATTTAATCAATTTTACACTTTATCCTTTTCGTCAGGGTTTTAGGGAGAACTTAGTTACCTGAACATCTTGATAGTTACACCATTAAATGTCGTACCATCTAAAACTGTCGAGCCGCTGATTTTACTATGCTCGTAATGAATATCAACATGGTTACTAACAAATGCAAAAAAATTATTTTCAAAAAATTTGCCGTTTAAAATTCTTGCAAAACGAAAAATATCAATAAAACTTAGACCAAAACCTGAGGTATCGTAAAAAACCTCCCCTCCGGGGTCATTGTGTGTGCCGCGTCTGATGGAAACAATGTTCAGCGCATTTATTTCCCATCCTCGTTTGGTGATTACATCATTGTTCGCATTGAACTTAAGGACATTATCAATAAAACCAATCTTGCCTGCTCCTCCTTCATAAGTAATTTGTCCTGCTTCGTTTCTTTTGAGTAAGAAGTCTTCTGCTTCTGATGACCACTCAAATGAAAATACTCTCAGTTGTGTATTTTCTTTTCGGTACACAATTCCTGTATTAAGAGAAATTCCCATCCTTGCAACTCTTGGAAAGGAGGAAGGTTCACCAGAGTAACTAATTCCGTCGCCAATATTACTTTTTGAGAAACCAAATCCCGGAACGATAAATGGTGAGAAGTGATTGTATGAAACAGTTGGTTTGTTCTTAGCTTTAGAGATGGCTTCCAAAACGGGCAACTGAACCAGTACTCCAAAATCATACGCGTTTGCGGTGGCAGAAAGCAGTTCAAGCCCTCCTCCTACGGAGGAAAAGGAAGGTGCTATTTTGATATTTTTGAAATTGAATCCTAACCCTACTTTAAAATAATAATCTAAAGCAGTTCCAACGCTCCATGCTTTAACAGTTTGTAAATAGTTAAAAGGACCAATAATTTGCCCTGTCTCCTCAGTGACAAAATACTTAGAATTCAAGCTAATATCAGCATAAGCCAAGCCGATGCTTACAGGTACATTTTGATAAATCCTTCGCAAATCATAACCAACAGTTAATGCTTTTGCATCAAGTTTGAAAGGTTCAGAAAAGTTTGGTAACCAATTTGTTTTTACCGGATAAAACTCAAAATTAACCGAGCTCTCGGAAGCGGCAAATCCTAAGTGAGCCGGATTAAATGAGACGGACAGAGGAGAGTGTTGGGATGTTGCAACTGAAGTGCCACCCATTCCATTAGCCCTGATTGACGGTTGAATTAACAGGAAGAGTGCGCTGGCTGACTTAACTTGAGGAACGGATGCTAAAAAAATTAGCGGAGCAAGAATTAGATTTTTCATGTTTTACCCTTTTTATGGCTTTAAGTTTTTTTATGATTTTTTTCAGTTAAAGTTCATTTGCAGAGATAGTTTGCAACAGGTTTTTACTGAAAAAAATCTTTGTCTGAGTTAAATCACGGAATTTTTAATTAAAAAACAACTCCAACGTAATTTAAAATAGTAATAATTTAAATCCAATTTAAAATTTTGTTTAATTATTTTTTGATTTGATTTTTTTTTAAAAGAAATGAACTGTAACTTGAAAGGAATTGAAAAAGCAGGAATTTTCAAAAACTGTAATTTTCCTCAAAATTAGGGAGTAGAGTAAGGTGGAAAAATTGATTAAATTTTACGACAGATTCATCAGTCATTAAATTACGAGACGCCGGAAGTGGTTCATTTTCGCACTGAAAAAATTAATTTTTCAAAAGAGTTTGAACATTTTTCTACACCTTAATCAAACTGTTTCTCTCTCTGATAAAAGGGATACAGTTTAAACAGCACGGGTTTTTACAGTTTTGATAACTTTCCTGCTGATTCCCTAACGATAAGATACAGTTTAAACAGCACGGGTTTTTACCCCGTAAAATTCAAAAAAATATTGCGTAGTTTTAAATTAAAGTTTTTACCTTTAATCAATTCATTTTTGAAAAAAATTAGTGAAGAATGAGAAACAAAGTCAGCACACAGACCGGAACAGTAACTTTACAAACTAACAGAAAAGAGAAAGATAATGTTTGAACAAACCTTTAAAAATATTGATGATATTCTTCACAAAGACGCAGGTTGTGGCAGCGAATTAGACTATGTGGAGCAAACTTCCTGGATTTTGTTCCTCAAATACTTAGACGACTTGGAGAAAGACCGTGCCACAGCAGCAGAACTTACAGGCAAGACTTACACGCCAATTATTGACAAAGAATACCAATGGAATAATTGGGCTGCACCAAAAATTACAAACGGAAACGGTGCGTTAAAAATTGACCATAACGCACTCACAGGCGATGATCTTACCAACTTCGTAAACAACAAGCTCTTTCCTTACCTCAAAAAGTTTAAGCAGAGTGCCGAAAGTGCCGACACCATTGAATACAAGATTGGAGAGATTTTCAGCGAACTGAAAAACCGCATTCAAAGCGGCTACAATTTACGTGAAGTAATTAACCGCATTGACGAGTTGCGTTTTAGAACACACGCAGAAAAGCACGAAATGAGTCACCTTTACGAAGACAAAATAAAAAATATGGGCAATGCAGGGCGAAACGGTGGAGAATACTACACACCGCGACCACTCATTACAACCATTGTGAAAGTGGTTGCCCCGCAAATTGGCAATAAAATTTACGACGGCGCCGTTGGTTCCGCTGGTTTCTTGTGTGAAGCGTTTGACTACTTGCGAAACAGCAAATCACTTTCTACCAACGAAACCGAGATACTTCAAAAACGCACCTTTTACGGTAAAGAGAAAAAATCATTAGCTTACATTATTGGAATTATGAATATGATTTTGCACGGTGTGGAAGCTCCAAACATCATTCACACCAACACGCTTGCCGAAAACCTTGCCGACATACAGGAAAAAGACCGCTTTGATGTTGTGCTTGCCAATCCGCCTTTTGGTGGAAAGGAACGTGCCGAAGTGCAACAAAACTTTCCCGTTAAAACAGGCGAAACCGCTTCACTTTTTTTGCAGCATTTTATTAAAATTTTGAAAGCAGGCGGAAAGGCAGGTGTGGTAATTAAAAACACATTTTTGAGCAATACCGACAATGCCACCGTTGCCATTCGCAAAACTTTGCTGGAAAACTGCAACTTGCACACGGTGTTGGATTTGCCGGGCGGAACTTTTACCGGTGCAGGTGTAAAAACCGTTGTGTTGTTTTTTGAAAAAGGCAAACCCACGCGCAACGTTTGGTTTTACTCGCTGAACCTCGACCGAAACTTAGGCAAGACCAACCCACTCAACGAAAACGATTTGGCAGAATTTGTAGAACTGCAAAAACTTGCCCTGAGCGGAGCCGAAGGGACTGCCGAGAG
>JADZEA010000043.1 GCA_020850775.1 bacterium | reverse complement strand
TTAATTTTTCGGAAGCAGAAATCTTAGCAAGTGAAAGAGTTGGAGTTGCTTACGCAGGTGAAGACGCAAAACGTCCCTGGCGTTTCAGAGTAAAAAACAGCCTTTGGACAAGTTTGGCAAAGTAAAATTAAAGATTGAGTTGTTGAACAATCAGAAAAAGTACAAAACTAATTATTCCTAAAAACAAAAATATTTTTATTAGAAAATATTTGACGTCCATTTTCAGTATCCTCCTAAAAAAATCTTTAAATAAAAGATAAAGAAAAGCTAAGTCAAAAATCAAGATAACTTCTATAAAAAATGCCATTGTTCAGGGAATGGCATTTTAAAAAAATCTAATTTCTAACTGCAATTTTCAGGCGGTTCAAAGCACGGGCAAGCGAGGCTTCGGCTCTTGCAACATCGAGATTTTCCGTTTTCTCTTTGAGCCTTTGTAAAGCACGGTTTTTAGCTTCCTCTGCACGCATTTTGTCAATTGCTTCTGAAAGCTCAAAAGTTTCAACCAAAATCATCGCATTATTATTAATTATTTCGGTAAAACCTCCGCTTGTTGCAAGGTAAGAGGTTTTTCCTGTTTTTTCTTCAATTTTTATTTCACCAATTCCAAGTGCCATAATTGCAGGAGCGTGGTTGTGCATAACTCCAACTTTTCCGTCAAGTCCTGTAAACCTTAAATATTTTACATCGTTAAACCTGACAGTTTTTACAGGAGTTACGATTTCAACTGAAAAATCATTCATTTTAAAATCCATTACAAATTTTTAGCTTTAGCGTAAACTTCGTCAATTCCACCAACGTAAGCGAATGCTTGTTCGGGAATGTTGTCGCAATCACCACCAAGAACTGCTTCAAAGCCCTCAATTGTTTTTTCAAGCGGAACGTACTTTCCTTCCATTCCTGTAAAGGCTTGGGCAACAGCAAAAGGTTGAGAAAAGAATTTTTGCATTTTTCTTGCACGGGAAACAACTAATTTATCCTTGTCCGAAAGTTCATCCATTCCAAGAATTGCGATGATGTCTTGTAAATCTTTGTATTTTTGCAGCGTTTCCTGAACAGATTTTGCAACGTTGTAATGCCTTTCGCCGATAATTCTCGGGTCAAGAATCCTTGAAGTTGAAGTCAATGGGTCAACGGCAGGATAAATTCCAAGTTCGGCAATTTTTCTTTCAAGTACTGTTGTGGCATCAAGGTGAGCAAAAGTTGTTGCCGGTGCCGGGTCAGTTAAATCGTCTGCAGGAACGTAAACGGCTTGCACGGAAGTGATTGAGCCATTTTTTGTAGAAGTGATTCGCTCCTGAAGTTGCCCCATTTCAGTAGCAAGTGTTGGCTGGTAACCTACTGCGGAAGGCATACGACCAAGAAGTGCGGAAACTTCCGAACCGGCTTGAGTAAACCTGAAAATGTTGTCAACAAACAAAAGCACGTCACGGTTTTCTTTGTCCCTGAAAAATTCAGCAGCAGCAAGCCCTGAAAGTGCAACTCTCATTCTTGCTCCCGGTGGCTCGTTCATCTGACCAAACACGAGAATCGTTTTATCCAAAACGCCTGATTCAAGCATTTCGTGGTAAAGGTCGTTTCCTTCACGAGTCCTTTCACCAACTCCGGCAAAAACAGAGTAACCTCCGTGATGCTTTGCGATGTTGTTGATAAGTTCCATAATCAGAACTGTTTTTCCTACTCCAGCACCACCAAAAAGCCCTGTTTTTCCACCTTTTGAGTAAGGCTCAATCAAATCAATAACTTTAATACCTGTTTCAAACATTTCAACGGAAGGTGTTAGTTCTTCAAAGACCGGAGCAGGACGGTGAATTGAAAATCTTTCTTCACACTCAATTGCACCTTTTCCGTCAATTGGTTCACCAACTACGTTGTACATTCTTCCAAGAACTTTTTGTCCAACCGGAACAGTGATTGGTTTCCCTGTATCAGAAACTTCCGTTCCACGTACTAAACCATCACTTGAATCCATCGCAACGGCTCTGACTGTGTCTTCACCAAGATGTTGTTGCACTTCTAAAATCAATTTTTCGCTTATTCCTTCACGGTCAATTGTAAGTGCATTGTAAATATCCGGTAATTTTCCTTTTTGAAACCTAACGTCAACAACCGGACCAATTACCTGAATTAATGTGCCTTTATTCATTTATTTTTCCCAAAAAATTTGACTAAACTTTGTCTTTTTCAAAGGTTGAAAGAAACATTAAAAACCAAAAAAATCAAAGCGTTTTTTTTGTTTTATCCCTAAAAAATGCTTTTACTTACTCAAGTTGAGAAAGGCAGTAAATTAAAACACTTTCATAGCTACTACCTTTGTCATTTTTATCGAGATAATTTTGAAAATTTTGCTCAAAGTCCTCATCTGTCCAATTATTTTGCTCTTTTACAAAGTTTGCAACTTGTTTTTCCGAACAAAGCCAAATTCCTTCGCTGAAAAGTTGCCGGCGGGAAATTATCATTTTATCATTTTCGTTAGCAAGAAAAACAGCTTGCTTTTCAAGAACTCTCACAAACCAATCTTCTTCCTTGTCCCTAAGTTTAATCCAAATTCTGTCTTGTTCTGCTAAGTTCCATCTTTTTTGTATTTTTGGTGAGTTCACAAGTTCTAAAAGTTTTTTTTCCATTAATCTATGCTTTCCAATACCTTACACCTTCAGTCTTGCAGGCTTCAATCACTTCTTCCATATCGTCAACCATCAAATAAACACCAAGTTTCTTACACAAACGCGCCTTTGCCACGCCAATTTGTTTGTCAAGATTACCTGCAAAGTCTGCTTCTGTTACCAAGTTTTCGTAATCTTCCCTCAAAAAAATCTTGTCAAAACGAATGTCCCAAGTTCGCATTTGAAAATCAGTCAGTCCAATTCCGTCAAATCTGCTTCTTCCCGTAATCACAATAATTTCAACGTTAAAATATCTAAGAACTTTAATCAAAAACGAGTAAAATTTTGGCTTGCTTTGTAGCGTCCCATCAATGTCAAATCCAATTTTCATTCCCAACAACCCTACTTTCTAAAATTTACAGACCAAGTTACAAGTTTTCCACACTTTTCAAATGTTATTCAACACAATTTAGAGGCAAAAATTCTCTAACAATTCCTTCCTCAAACTCTAAAATCTTAGTATTCAATATTTTTTTTGCAAGTGAATTATCAAGTTTAATTCTTAAAGGCACAATTTTTACGTCTAAAATCTCTTCTGTTTTTGTTGGAACAATCATTTTTTTATTCAATTTTAAAATTTCTGCAATTCTTTCAGCAAACTCAACCCTTGAAATATTTTTATTTCCAGCTAAAATCATCAAACCTTTAAACTCATTTTCTGCTAATTCAAGCAAACACTCAACAAGGTTTTTCGCGGAAATCGTTGCTCTCGTCTGGTCAAAAAACACTTTTACTTTTTCAGAATTCTTGAAAGATTTTACTAAAAACTCAGAAAAATTCTCTCCAAAGCTAAAAGAGTTTTTACCGAAAACTAACGAAAATCGTGCGACAACTGAATTCTTACAATTTTCTGACACTTTTCTTTCTGCTTCAAGTTTTGATTTTCCGTAAATGCTCAAAGGATTTGTTTCCGTTTTTTCCGTGTAAGATTTTTTTGTTCCGTCAAAGACAAGGTCTGTTGAAGCAAAAATTAGTTTGCAACCAATTTTTTCACAGATTTTAGCAATTTTTTCAGTGGCTAAAACATTCACAATTTCTGTTAGCTTTGGGTTTTCTTCACAAAAATTTACTTTGGAAAGCCCTGCAAAATGAAAACAAAAATTTGGTTTGATTTCTAAAAAATGCTTCTCAAAATCAAGGTTCTCAAGGTTGCATTTTATCCAGGTAACTTTTGGAAAATTTGGCTTGTTTTGATTGTAGAATCCATAAACTTCATAAAAATCGGAGGAAAGTTTGGCTAAGTTGCTCCCAACCAAACCACTTGCACCCGTGATAAAAATCTTTTTCATCACAAATATTTTGCAAACTCTTCAGTCGGCACAGAACGGATAATTTGCATCAAAAATTCTTTTTTGAGGTCAACAACTCTTTCGTAACGAACTTTACGCCAGTCTTTTGTGAAAATGACTTTTACTTTTGGTCTGAAAGGTGAGTTATGAGTTGTTTCAAGAACCATTGCTTTTTCACCAGTGCTAAGCTCTACAACGCTTCCAATCGGGAAAGCTGAAAACCGGTTGATAAAATGCTTGACAACTTCACGGTCAAGAACACTTCTTCCCATTTGCCCAATGCTGTACATTGCCTGAAATGGCAATATTTTTTGTCTGTAAGGACGAAGGTGACTCAAAGATTCAAAAACATCAGCAACAGAAATTATTTTAGCAAACTCGTGAATGTTGTTTCCCCACACCTTCTCAGGATAACCGCTTCCGTCCATTCTTTCGTGTTCCTGATAAATCGCCTGCTCAACATCGGAATCAAGTCCATTAATTTGCATTACCTTGCTGACACCTTCCTTAGGGTGAATTAATAAAAACTCGCGTTCTTCCGTGTTTAAACGATTATTTTTACGAACAATCTCTTCAGGAACCTTTGGCATTCCCGCATCGTGTAAAAGCGAAGCGATGCCAATTTTCATAAGTTCGTCGTCGCTGTAACCAAGTCCAATTGCTGAATTTATAGACATAAAACAAACGTTCAGTGAGTTTCCAATCAAGTAATCTTCCTGTGAAAGCAAAAAAGTAAGTTTCAAAATTTGATGCGGAGCCGACCTGAACTCACGAATTACAAGCCTTAAAAAATTTCTTACTTTCTCAATTCTAAACTTTGAAAGGTCTTCAAGCGTGAAAACTTCTTTTAAAATTGCTCTTCCTAAGTTCAAAAGATAAAAGTTCTCGTCTTTGATGTTTAGAACAGAGCTGATTTTTTCTATTGGTTCCGGGTTTTCCTGTATTAAAAAGAAACTTTTATCAAGTTTTGGAACTTCGTCGTAGCTAAGGCTTACACCAATTCTTTCAGAATTATCACTTTCTTTTTGTGAAATGATTTTTTGCTTTAAAAATGCCGAATGGTTTTCAACTTGTTCTACAAAAAAATCAAGGTCATCTTTACTCAGGTTACCGTTTTGGATTTTTTCCAAAGGCTTTTGTGAAATTTGCTTAAGCGAACCAAAGGCAGGAACTTCAAAAAGTTTGTTAAAACTGCTGAAATTTTCTTCAACAAGAAAAGTAATTATGTCTTCACCCTGGATTTGGTTTGCTGAAACAGAAGAATTTGCGAGCATTTCCTTTGTTCTTTGAGCAATCAACCCACAGTAAGTGTTTAGAAACTTATCTATTTTTATTTGACTACTTTGTTCTGAAACCATTTTTAATTACTTCTTTAGACTTTACTAATACTTTTGAATTTAAATCAATAAAAATTTAATGAGTAAAAAATTTTAACTCTTTCTGTTCCTTAGTAATTTGCAATCATAAAATCAATGCCTTTTTCCATTGCCTTTCGCCAAATTTGTTCAATTTCTGCATTAAAATCCAAATCAAAAACTTTTACAGTCTGAATCAAACACTCAAGCCAAACTTTGTAAAGTTCCGGTTTTATGTCAAGATGCCTTTTGCTGTGGCTTTCTGCAATTTTTTCAAGTTGTTCGTAACCTTCTTTAACTTCCGAAGCAGCTAAAAACATCATAAAAAGTGAAGCCTTAAGCATCCTCTTCTGTTTCAAAAAATCAGTGTTTTTAAATTTTTCTGCCGCTTCACCGGAAGAAGCAAGAAAAAGTTTGTAAAAAGAATCCAAAAACCCCGGATTACCTTTACACCTTTCAAAACTATCATTTAAGAGTTCAACTTCTCTTGAAGTCATTTTAATCAATTCTAATTAAAGTTTAGTTCCACAAGTTCCGCAAAAACTATTTGTTAAAGGGTTTTCTCCCTGACAATTCACACAAGTTTTAGCAGAACTTTTGAATTTTGTCAACATCGCTTGAGTTGAGTTTTCTTCCTGAGAATTTACACAAGTTTTAACACTTACTTTATCCTCAAAAGAATTCCCGCAAGAATTACAAAATTTATTTTCATTAAGATTCTCCGTTAGACAAACTAAACAAGTTTTTACTTCTTTTTCAATGCTTTTTTCTAAAATCTTTGCTTTGTCATTCATTTTTCGCAAGTTTTTTATTTCAGTTTCAACCATCGTCTCAAAATTTTGGCTCTTTTCAATAAAATCAAGTTTTTCAAGAACTAAAGAAGCCTCCAAAGTTAAAGTTGCCTGCAAATTTTTGTAATCTGCTTCTGTAAGTTTTCCCATTTTGTAATCAAGTTCTGCATCCATTAAATTGTGCAAAACAACTTCTTTTTTAGAAATCAAATTGTCGTAAGCCTCAACGTCATCGGATTCCGTTACAAATTTTTTGCGTTTCCCAAAAAGTGGAGCAAAAACAAAAGTTAAAATTAAAACCGTGATTAAAATTACCAGAATTAAACTCATTTTTTAAACTCTTTCTAAAATTAATTTTTCTGCTTTTTCCCTTGCCCGTTGCTTGAATTTTTCTTCGCCAAGATCGGGAAACATCGCAACAAACGTCCCTAAAACCATTACCAAAGCTCCAACCCAAACAAAACTTACCAAAGGATTAATGTAAATTTGAATTTCCGCTTTACTTTCGTCCTCGTTTCGCGAATTAAAAACAAGGTAAATGTCTTCCAAAAGTGTCTCGTGAATTTCCACTTCTGTTGTTGGTTGTTCGCTTGCGATGTACTGTCTTCTTTCCGGAACAACGTTTTCAATGTTTTTCCCGTCTTTCCAAACTGATAAAAATGCCTTGTCAAAAAAGTAGTTTGGAGTTTGTCCCTGCTCAAGTTTCGTAAGTTTTAAAGTGTAATTTTTAACCGTAAATTCCTCGCCTTCGCCAAGTTCAATGTGTGCTTCGCTTTCAAAAGCCTTTCCTGTAAAACCAACAAAAATAAGTACAATCCCAAAATGCACAATGTAACCACCGTAACGCCTTTTATTTTTTCTGGTAAGATTTACAACTGCTTTTAAAATATTCTCTCCCGTTGAAGAAGCTCTGGCAATTGCACCTTTTAAAAATTCCTGAACAATCGTTACAAAAACAAAAACACAGGAACCAATTGAAATCAAAGCGTAAACGTGCCTTGTTCCCATTCCAAAAGAAATTCCAACAGCAATTAAGCCGAGTAAAACTGGTAGTAAAAAATTTCGTTTCAGGCTTTCTGTTGATGTTTTTCGCCAAGCCAAAACCGGTCCAACTCCCGTTAAAATCAAAAGCGCAAGTCCAATCGGAACATTAATTTTATTAAAAAACGGCTGACCAACAGTGATTTTTTCGCCCGTAACCCATTCAGAAATTATCGGGAAAGTTGTTCCCCATAAAACCGCAAGACACGAACCTAAAAGCAAAAGATTGTTAAAAAGAAAACTGCTTTCACGGGAAGAAAAAACATCAAATGAATTTTCTGATTTCAAATCGTCAAGTCTCAGGTAAAGCAAACCAAGGCTGACGATAAGCAAAAATCCAATAAAAGTAAGGAAGTAAACTCCAATGTTGCTTTGAGCAAAAGCGTGAACCGAAGAAACAACTCCGCTTCTTGTCAGAAACGTTCCCAAAATGCAAAGAATGTAAGTTCCGATAATCATTGAAATGTTCCAAATCTTGAGCATTCCGCGTTTTTCCTGAACCATCACAGAGTGTAAAAATGCCGTTCCAATTAACCAAGGCATTAACGAAGCATTTTCTACAGGGTCCCAAGCCCAGTAACCTCCCCAACCAAGTTCAACGTAAGCCCATTTTCCACCAAGAATGATTCCTGTTCCAAGAAAAAACCAGGCAATAATTGTCCAACGACGTGAAAGCCGAATCCATTCAGCTCCAAGTCTGTTTGTTGCTAAAGCCGCAATCGCAAAAGCAAAAGGAATTGCAAAACCAATGTAACCCGTGTAAAGCATTGGTGGATGAAATACCATTGCAGGATGTTGCAAAAGAGGATTTAAGCCTTTTCCATCTTGCGGGGACCAGGGATTCATTGTTCCGTCAGCAAAAGCAACAACAAGCCTGTCAAAAGGATTTGCCACAAAAAGATGCAAGCAAAAAAAGAAAAACGTAGTCGCCATCAAAATAAAAATAACGTAAGGGGTTAGCGGATTACTTTTTTTGCGGTAAAGAAGCACAAAAATAAAAATGTAAACTGAAAGAACCCAGTTCCAAAAAAGAAGCGAACCTTCCTGACCTGCCCAAAGTGAAGAAACTTTGTAAAACATTGGCAAATCTTTATTTATGTGTCCTGCAACGTAATTAATTGTTAAATCACCTGTAACCAACAAATAAACAAGCGAACCAACAGCTAAAGTAACCATTGAAACAGTTGCTAAAGCTCCATTTTCAGCAGTTAAAATCAATTCTCCTCTTCCGGTTCTTGCTCCAACTACAGCAATTATTCCCGTAAAAGCTGCTAAAACCAAACCAAGAATTAATGCAAAATTTCCGATGTCAGCCATTTTTCGTTCTTTCTAAAAAATTAGTTGTGAAAATTTACTAAAAAAAATGAGCCTTTACAACCAAAGCCGTAAAAGATTTAAAAAAATTCGTCCCTGACTTAGCTAAAGGCTGAATTAAGAAATCAAACTCTAACTTTTTTCCAAACTTTGAAGATTTTCTTCAACCTTCAGGTTTAGAAAAATTCGTTGTTAACCTTAATTCGTCAAACTCCTTTGGCAAGTCGCAAAAAATCATTGTTCCATCTTTTTGGATTTGGATTTTAAATTCTGTCGGTAGTTTTAATGGTGGATTTTTCGCTTGAGTAGAAGTCTTTTGTTTTTTTTGAGCTAAGTTTTTTTCCAAGTTCGTCAAAGATTTTTTCAATGTCTTCACAAGATTTCCCCTTAATTCCATTGATTGTAAACTCAATTTTCCCGTCTGAACTGATTAAAAATTCAATTTCCTGTTTCATTTTTACCACTTTCTCAGCACAAGTTTAATCGTGTTGTCCTGCGTGTTTTTTTCAGAAATCAGCTTAAAACCTGTTTTTTTTGCTTGCGAAAGAATTTTTAAGCAGGCGTACTTTTGAGTTAGCTTGTTTTTAAAATCAAAATCCTTGAAAAGTGGGTTTAAAATTAAGTCGTCGCCAACAAAATCAAAATTACCTTTTTCAGATTTTTGCATTCCAAAATAAAAACCATTTTTAGTTTTGGCAGTAAAATCGCAAGGTTTTTCACGTAAAAACACCCGAATTTTTGTTTCATTTTTTACTTCACAACCAAGTTCCCTGAGTGCTTCAAGCAAAAAATCTTTCTCTTTCAGTTCGGTTTGGATTGTTACAAACTTAGACATTTTTCCAACTTTCTCATTTTTTACAAACAAAAACTACGACGTAACTCATCGCTGAATTTTCAATAAACTTTGATTTTACAGTCACTTGAAAACCAATATTTTCTATTTTC
Source organism: bacterium (assembly GCA_020850775.1). GTDB lineage: Bacteria > CLD3 > CLD3 > CLD3 > CLD3 > JADZEA01. The sequence continues at coordinate 21,412 of JADZEA010000043.1, read as the reverse complement.
CCAACAAAATCAAGCCCAAAATCCGTGTAAACCAAAGCTCCTTTTTTTCGCAAAGGGTCTCCGTGAAAAACTGCTTCCAAAAGAAAAACGTCTTTTTCAGTTTTTGTGTCAATTCTTTGGATTGTTTTTTGGCGGATTTCTTTTTCCCAAAGGTTTGTTACCGGAACTTCAAAAATCAAAAAACCACCCTTTTTTAAAATCCTGTAAAGTTCTTCAAAAGCTAAAACCGGCTTTCTGACGTGTTCCAGAACGGAAGTGTGGATTACAAGGTCAAACTCACCGTTCGGGAAAGTCAGTTTTTGCAAGTCTTCACAGCGAACGCCTTTGTAAAAAGTTCCGTTTGGAATTTCATCAAAATACTCCGAACAAACGTAATTTTTGCACTTTTTTAAAACGTTGTGAAGTGAACCTTCAGACTGTAACTCGTAAATTTTTAGTTGTGAGAAATGCTTTTCGTTGACAAGTTCAGCCAAAGACTTTGAGTTTTCCTTTGTAAAGGTTTCAACGATTTTTTCAGCCAAAAACCTAAGCCGAAGCCAGGCATTGCAAGAAAAACAGTTTAAAGATTCTTTCAGGTTATCTTTATCGGCAAGAAAAAAACTTTGCTTTCCGCAAACAGAACAGAAGCCTTTTTCGTGCTTGCTTTTGTAGGTGAAAAACTTAGGTAAACTTAGTAAAATTTTGAGTTTAGCTCTGAAAATGTAGTTCATTAAAATTCTTTTTATTTAAAAGAAGGAATGTCCGTAGGTAAACCAACTCGCATAAAAAATTTTGCAAATGATTGTGAAAGGTGTTCTCTGTATGGCGGGAGGAGCCTCAATCTTTTGCCTAATTTTTTAGTGTATTCTCGCAAAAAGCCGATATGAACTCCGTAAACGTTCCTAAAATCAACAATAGAAAAATCTTTTGAGTAATTTTCTAACTCACATTTGTTTAGAAGATGGTAACCTGGTAGAAACCCTAATCTGACTTTTTCTTTAAAACTCTTGATTTCTTTATTACTCTTTAAAGTATCATGTTGTTCTGAAATAAAATTTTCCATTGGGTAATAAGGAGCAACTAAAACAAATTCAATTTTATCATTTGCTAAATCACAAGATTGAGTTAAAATAACAACATTAAACTCTGAAACATCAGTATTCCTCTCTTGATTGATATCAATATCCAAAAGTGGTTTTAGTATTGGCAAACTATCTATAAAATCACCTTGATTAAGTGAGTAATCACTTTGGTCAAGCGTTTTGTACCAAGGATAATTTTCTATCACAATTCTAAAAGTTCCTTATCAAATAAAGTTGGTTTGAATTTTGAGACACTTTTAACCTTAACTTTGATTGTATAAGTTATTGTAGGCTTACCAACAAAGTATTCTTCATCGTTTAGTACAAAATCATCTTCAAAAATGCTTGCTTCTTTTTCAAGTTCTTTCCCCTTAAACGAGTTAGCTTTTGATATAATTTTATTAATTTGAGTCTGTAATTTAATATCTGTCTCATCATATTTTTTACTTAGAGAAGACAAAACATTATTTCGATTTTGGTTTACACTATTTGGGATTTGTAACAATTCTCTTTCATCAGGAATAGGAATATTTGTACTACTTATAAAAGATGAAAGAATTGAAGTAGCTATTATTCCATTTTTTAAATTAGGATACATTCTTAATTTTACCTCTTAAATAATTTTCTAATACATTTTTTTCTATGGTAGAAAAAGTAAGATTCATAATTTCTTTTAAAAAAATGTTATTGAAAGGTACCTCTTTTCGAAAACTTAATTTTGTATTTAAATCAAGGAGAATACTAATCCCATAAATTAAATCTTCTATTCGTGTAATTGGTTTTTCTTTGCTATCCTGTAAATCGTTAACAAACTTTGAGCATCTAACATTAAGATAATATTTATCTTTAATTGGTATAGAATAAAGTAAAGAAAAATCTACTGTCTCATCATTTATTGCAAGTGCACGACTATTTTTTTTGATAAAACTATTTATCTCCGGGTTAGTCATTTTAAGGGGAAAACCCATTTCTATAACATATCCCAAATAAAGTAGTTCTTCACCCTTTATGAGTTCTTCAAATTTTTCTAATCTTTCTATCAAATAATTCTGGACTTTTTCAGTATTTTCCTTAAAATTATCCTCATAAGAAGTTCTAAAAATTAATCTATTAGGTGCTACTTCTAACTTGCTATGCCCATTAGTAGATTCACTTTCGAATCTTTGTAGTTCTGGATAAATTGCATCTGGAATCGAATGAATTACAAATGGAACTTTAAAAAAATCTTTTAATTTTTCTTCAAATTCAAAAACTTTTTTGCGAATATTAAAATTTGTTTTATACTCAAAAATGATTTGAGATTGAACGATATAAAAATTACTCATTTATCTTTTTCTTTAAAATTAAGAGAAAACTACTTCATATTAATTTAATCCTTTTAACAGAGTTAGGCAATAAAAATAACTTAACCTATGTTTATAACTCTATTTCAAAGTCTTTTTTTAAAAGACTTTACTGATTTTCCCTGACTTCTTCGCCACCTGAAAGAAGGTAAAGAACAGCCATTCTTACCGCTACTCCATTTGTAACCTGTTCCAAAATCACGGAATTTTCTCCGTCGGCAACTTCGGAATCAATTTCAACTCCGCGATTGATTGGTCCCGGATGCAAAATCACAATTTCAGGTTTGCTTTTTAATCTTTCCTTGGTAATCCCAAAAAAACGAAAGTACTCTCTCGTCGTTGGAAAAAGTCCCGTTGAGTTTTGCCTTTCAAGCTGGATTCGTAAAACATTCAAAGCGTCAGCAAACTCAATCGCTTCTTCAATCCTGTAAGAAACCTTAACTCCAATTTTTTCAATGTCCCGTGGAATTAAAGTTGGTGGACCACAAAGCATAATTTCTGCACCAAGTGCCTGAAGTCCGTAAATATTTGAAAGCGGAACTCTTCCGTAAGCGATGTCTCCAACGATTGCAATTTTTTTACCTTTCAGGTTTCCGAATTTTTCCCGAAGCGTAAAAATATCCAAAAGCCCTTGTGTCGGGTGTTCGTGAGAGCCGTCTCCGGCATTGATAATTTTTGCGTCAAGGCATTTTGTCAGGTATTCCGCAGAACCTGGTGAACTGTGGCGAATCACAACGGTATCAATTTTCATCGCTTCAATGTTTCGCACTGTGTCGCGTAAAGTTTCCCCTTTTGACGTGCTGCTTCCGCTTGCAGAAAAATTTACGGTATCGGCAGAAAGCCTTTTTTCGGCGAGTTCAAAAGAGATTCTTGTCCGCGTTGAGTTTTCAAAAAATAAATTTACGACTGTCTGCCCGCGTAAAGTCGGAACTTTTTTGACAGGTCTTTCAAGAATTTGTTTGAAAGAAACAGCCGTTTCTAAAATTTTTGTGATGTCTTCTGCTGAAACGCCTTCAAGCCCAAGCAAGTGTTTGATTTTCAGAATGCTCAATTTTCCTCCAATTCAACTAAGTAAACTGCGTCTTCTTCCTTGTCAAATTCTTTGATTTTTACACGGACTTCCTGACCTTTTGAAGTGATAACTTTTTTTCCGATAAAATCAGCCTGAACTGGTAACTCTCTGTGCCCTCTGTCCACCAAAATCACAAGCTGAATTCGTGAAGGTCTGCCGTAATCCATCAAAGCATCAAGAGCAGCACGAACAGTTCTTCCCGTGAAAAGGACGTCGTCAACGAGAATGATATTTTTTTCGTCAATGATTAGCGGAAGGTCGCTGACACGGATTTCCGGTTGCTTAAGGTTTGTGCGGAAATCGTCTCTGTAAAGCGTTACGTCAAGAACTCCAACAGGGATTTTTTGGTTTTCAATTTCCTCAATTTTTTTGGCAATTCTTTTTGCAACAAACTCACCACGGCTTCGCATTCCGACAAAAATCAAGTTTTGCGAACCCTTGTTTACTTCAAGGATTTCGTGAGCAAGCCTTGAGATTGTTCTTGCGAAACCTAAACTGTCTAAAAGTGTTTCTTTAGTTTTGAATTTCATTTTTCACCATTTTTACAAAAAAAAACCTCCCGTAGCGAGAGGTTTTGCCTAAAAATTTATTTTTGCTAAGTTGCATTTTTGCCCATTTTTTCTTTTTGCTGAAGTTAAGAAAAAACCATAGACGTTTCAAACAAAAAACTTTAAATTTCAAACAAGCCCTGCAGTTGTTACTTCAGCCATTTAAAGAAAGTAAGAGAGATGTTTTTATTGAAAAAAAGCGAAAACTTGAATGTTTACCTCAAACAAATCTTGCCAAGCATTTTTATCGTTTACTGTTTTTATCTTTTACAAGTAACTTTTGTTTTCAAAGCAAAAATTAGCCCTTTGAGTTCTTTTGCACCAATTGTAATTGGAATTATTTTTGGAACGGCCCTCGCAAGAATAAAAATTCTAAGCAAAAAACTCAAAACAAACGAGTTAGAGTTAGAAAAAATAATTAAAGAAAAAACTTCTTTGGCAGAAGAAACTCAACAATTGTTTCAAAAAATCTTTGAGTTTGCACCAATTAGCATTGGATTTTTTGATAAAAACGGTAATTTACTAAGCCACAATCGGGCAACTTCCAAAATTTTTGGGATAGAGGAAAAAGAAGTCGGAAAATTTCAGTACAACTTTTTTCTTGACCCAAACTTAACTGAAGAAGCAAAGCAAAACATCAAAAAAGGATTGTTTGGCAGCAATTATTTTTGGTTTGATTTTGATTTAATAAAAAAGCACAACATTTATCCCACAACTAAGAGCGGGAAAATTTATTTAGAAGGCAAAATAATTCCGCTTTTTGATGAAAACTCTAATCTTAACAACTACTTGGGAATGCTTACCGAACACACGGAAAAGAAACAGATTGAAGAAAACCTTAAGGTAGTTAACCAAAACCAAAAAATCCTGATTTCGCTTTTAAACCTTTCTTTGCAAAACATTTCACTTGAAGAACAACTCAACCAATCGCTGAAATTAATTATTTCAGCAGCCTTTTTACCTGTTCAACCGAAAGGTGGAATTTTTCTTTTTGACGAAAAGCTAAACGTTCTGACTCTTAAAGCAAGCTACCGCTTAGACACTGAAATCCAATTGCTTTGTCAAACGCTTCGTTTAGGGCAATGCCTTTGCGGAAGAGCTGCAAAACTACAACAGCTTTTATTTTTCAGCCACGCTGACGAAAATCACGAAAATTGTTTTAGTGGAATGCCTGACCACGGGCATTACAACGTTCCGATTCTGCATCGTGGAAAATTGCTTGGTGTTTTTGTTCTTTACCTTCACGCAAACCACCAAAGTAATCAGGCAGAGAGGGACTTTTTAGAAGCAATTTCAAACACACTTGCAGGAATCATTGAAAAGAAACGGATTGAACAAGATGCCTTGCGTTCTCAGAGGTTAGAAAGTCTCGGAAAACTTGCCGGCGGAATCGCTCACGATTTAAACAACATTTTTACTCCGATACTTGTAACTTCACAAATTTTAAAAATGACGTTAACTTCTCCGAAAAACAAAAAAAATGCAGAAATTATTTTCAACAACACGTTGCGTGGAGCAAACATTTTAAAGCAAATTTTGTTTTTTGCGAAAGGTCTTGAAGGCAACCACAGCAAACTTAAAGTTGAACAAATTTTAGAGCGAACTCACGATTTTATCAGTGAAACTTTCCCAAAATCCATTGATTTAGAGTTAAAAATAGCTCAGGGACTTTGGAATGTTTACGGAGATTTCACACAGATTGACCAGGTTTTACTGAACCTTTGCCTCAACGCAAAAGATTCAATGGCAGAAAACAAAAAAAACATTTTAGAAATTTCAGCCGAAAATGTTTTCCTGAACGAGGATAATTTTGCTTTGCACCCTAAAGCTAAGAAAGGAGTTTACGTCAAAATTGAAGTTTGCGACAATGGTTGCGGGATTTCGGAAGAATTTTTAGGCAAAATTTTTGACCCATTTTTTACAACGAAAGGTCAGTTGAAAGGCACAGGTTTAGGGCTTTCAACTGTTCACGAAATTATGGAAAGACACAAAGGTTTTGTAGTTGTTCGGAGCGAACTCGGTAAAGGCACAAAATTTAGCTTGTTTTTCCCTGCGATTGAGGATTCAGCGAGTGTTGGTTTGGTGGCAGAAACTCAGGCTACCGTTCCTTTGGCAAACAAGGAATTGTTGCTTTTGGTTGACGACGAGGCAGAGATTCTGGAAATTCTCAAAGAAGTTTTGGAACAAAACAATTACCGTGTTTTAACAGCTTCAAACGGAGCAGAAGCGATAGGAATTTATGAAAAAAACAGAGACGAACTGAAAGCAGTTGTTTCAGACATTATGATGCCAATTATGGATGGAAAACTTACAATAGAAACTTTGCAAAAAATGAACAAAAACCTTAAAATTATTGTTACAAGTGGTTTGGAAGAAAACAACCAAACGATAAAAGAGATGAACCTGAAAGCAGATGCTTTTCTTGCCAAACCTTTTCCAATTGAAACACTGCTGAACACTTTGCACAATCTTTTAAACTAAAAAACCTCCGTTTTTTTATGCACGGAGGTTTAAAATTTTCCGATAAAACTGCCTGTTTTCTTAAGAATTAATTCTCATTTTCAGTTCAGAAGCAATGTAATGAAAAATAATTGAGTGAACAGACTCAACCATACACATATCGCCACAGGGAACGTGCATTTTGTGCTTTGAAATTTCGTGGATTTTCCCGCCGCTAAAACCACTGACAGAAACAGTTTCCAAACCGTTTGCGTTTGCGTATTCCATTGCTTTTACTACGTTTGGGCTGTTTCCTGAACCGGAAATCACAATCAAAACATCGCCTTTACTTGCAAAAGAAATCAAAGGTTGAACAAAAACTGAGTCGTAACCATCGTCGTTTGCCTGAGCAGTCATAAAAGATGCATTTGAAAAACTCATCGCTTTAATCCTGTTAGTTTGTTTTTGGCTAACCAAAGTTCCCTTCGCCAAATCCTGTGCAAAATGTTCAGCGTTTGCGTAGCTTCCGCCGTTCCCAATTACAAAAACCATTTTACCATTTTTGTAAGCATTGTAAATCACGTCCATTAAATTTTGGATTTGGCTTTCATCAAGTTTATCCAAAATCTTGTTCAATTCACCAAAGTATGGTTTTACTTCCAATTGTACCTCGCAATGTTAAAAATTACTTTACTGCCACTGTCTTCCAACATAAATGGCATTTCTTTAAAATCTGATAAACCTTTTCTTAGTTTTGTTTGTTCTTCACGCCTGCAGTAAGTTAACAAAAATCCGCCTCCGCCAGCTCCGCAGATTTTTCCACCCAAAGCACCAAATTCCCTCGCTGTCTTGTACATCGCATCAATTGAAGTGCTTGAAATTTTTGAAGTCAGTGATTTTTTAAGAAGCCAGCCCTCGTGCAAAACGCTTCCAATTTTATGAAAACTATCCTCTTCAAGGTAAGCAAAAATCTCGTCAACCTGACTTTTCATCATCAAAAGTGCGTCCTGTTTACTGACTGTTACTCTTTGCTGCTCCTCCAAAATTGAATCCGCTTTTCGTGTTAGGTCTGTAAAAAACAACAAAACCTGCGAACCAAACCGCCTTTTTTGTTCGCTTGTAAGGTTCGGGACAAAATTATCCACCGTTCCATCTTTTTTGAAAACAAATTTTCTAAGTCCACCGTACGCGGCGATGTACTGGTCTTGTTTGCCGATTGGTTTTTTGAGAATTTCAATTTCAATTTTGCAAGCGTCCTGAGCAATTTTTTCAGGAGTTTGCGGGTTGTTTGCGTAGGCGTAAAGTGCGTTCAGCAAACCAACGGCAAAACTGCTTGAAGAACCAAGCCCTGAACCACTTGAAGGAATGTCTGCAAGCGAAGTAATCTCAATCCCGGATTTAATTCCGACGAGTTTCATCGCTTCACGAATGATGTCGTGATTAATTTCGTCAACAGAGTCAACAATTTCTTTTGTTGAGTAGTTGAGATAAATTTTATCGTCAAAACGTTCTTTAACAATCACAAAAACGTACTTGTCAATCGCTGTAGAAATCACAGAACCTTCGTGAAGTTCGTAAAATTCCTTCAAATCGGTTCCTCCGCCTGCAAAACTAACCCTCAGAGGTGTTTGCGTAATTATCATTTTTTGTTTTCTCCTTCCAATAATTTTTCGGCTTTCCGCAAGTTTTCGTGTGTCCCGACGTCTTGTAAAAAGCCATCAATTTCCCACGCTTTCATTTTGCCAACAAACTTTGGCAAAACGTCAAAACCTAAGTCAACAACCTCACCTTGTGAAATGCTTTCAATCACTTCTTGATTAAAAACGTAAATTCCGCCGTTTGCAAGGTCAGATTTCGGGTTTTGTGGTTTTTCCTCAAAACTTACAACCGTTTTTTCGCTGTCCGTTTCAAGAATTCCACACGCTTTTGGATTTTCCGTTTTGAAAACCCCAATGCTTGCAGGAAATTTATGAGAAAAGTGGAAATTTTGCAAGTCAGTAAAATTTAAATTTGTCAGGTTGTCTGCATAAAAAACAGCAAAAGCCTTTTCATTTTTCACAAAATCAGAATTCTCACGCAAGGTTCCGGCGCTGCCAAGCAATTTTGGTTCGTGAATTAACTTAATTTTAATTCCATCATTTTTTCGTTTAACAAAATAATTTTCAACAATTTCCGATAAGTAGTGCGTGTTAATCAAAACTTCGTCAATTCCGTGTTTTGCGAAAAGGTCAAACCAAAACTCAATCAGTGGTCTCCCTGAAACCGGAACGAGGCATTTTGGGATTGTGTCGGTGATTGGTTTCAGGCGTGTTCCAAAACCTGCTGCAAGCAAAAATGCTTTCAATTTTTATCCTTGTTTATTTTTATATTTTTCCATAAAATTTTCAAGCAAAATTATCTTGAAAAATTCATCATTTTCAGTTTGGTCAAAAAGCCTTTTGTCAGTTGTAACAATTACTTTTTCATTGGTCAGGCAAGCACTTTCAAACAAGTAAAAATCACTGTCAAAAGGTGGGACTAATTTTTCTTTTGTTTTTTGTGGAATTTCCACTAAATCTTGATTTTCCAATATTTTGCACTTGGAAGAATCAAGTAAAACCAATTTAATAAATTTATTAAAAAGCTCTTTGGTTTTCGGGTCATAACCAAATTTTCTGTCGCTGCTGTACCGATAAATTTTTTTAAAAAATTCACTTTCCCGCTTAACGAACAAAACATCTTTTTTACTGAGAAACAAGTTCAAAAATTCAGTTACAAGTTTCCGTTCTTCGTTTGTTGCTGTTGGAATTGAAAATTCAGGTAACCATTCGTTTACAACAAATTCCATTTTTTTACTCTGAAATTTTAAAAAATGTTTTCAGTTCATCTAATTCGGCTTCGTAAAAGGATTTCAGACCTCCTTCAAGTTGACCTTGAGAATTAACTTTTTGTTCTTCAACGGAAGTCTTTTGCTTGTCTTTTGAAAGAAAACAAATCTTTACATCTTTTTCAGAAATTTTCCCTTTAACAACCTGATTAAGAAGCGAAAGCACAAAATGTTCGCTGTGAGTTGAAATTAAAAACTGTTTTTCTTCATTTTTTGTGATTTCCACAAACTGTTCAACTAACTTACTGATTATGCTTGGGTGCAGATGAATTTCAGGCTCGTCAATGCAAATCATTTTAGAATTTTTATTCAATGTTTTAGCAAGAATTGTAATCAGTTCATTAGTTCCAAAGCCTTCATTGACAAGGTCGGTAACAAAACCAGTTTTTTTATCTCGTGTCTGAAGGCTAAAGTTTGCTGTTCCAAGTGTTGGACGAACATTAAAAACCATGTCAATAATTTTTTCAAAATAAAAAGCTACCGCTCCTTCCAAATCTCTGTCGTTAGCTAAAAGAGTAGCTAACTCATCTTCATTAAAAACAATTTGTTGAAGCGGGACAGGACTAAAATTCGCTTTCGTAAAACCTCTTCTCAGCGGAACGTAGTCAACAGAACGAAGCAACCCAACAGGCAAGTTAAAATCATTCTGCACTTTTGTCATAAGTTCCAGATTTTCAGATACTTCTGAAGTTACAGTCGTGATAATTCCATTCCAAGTCAAGTTAAACTCGTCATTTTCAAAAGGAACTTGTTTGTTCAAAGGGTACGGAAAGGCAACTTCCAGCGCAAGATTAATTTTTGGTTCTTTTACGCCAATCATAAATTTTGAAATTTTATCGCTTAGAGAAACTGAATAATTAGTTTTTTCCGTTTCAATGCCTAATTTTATGTTTAAATCCTGATTTTTTTTATGCACAACTTCTTTAAAACCACCAAGGTTCATCAAAGCAGGTGTCAAAAGATAATCCAAACTTTGGTTTGAATTCAGAGCTATATTTTTTAATGCAAGTAAACCATAAATAATACTTGACTTACCTGAATTATTTGCTCCTGTGATGATTGTAATTTTTCCAAGTTCCAAATCATTTTTTGCCAAACTGCGAAAATTTTCAAACACTAATTTTGAAATCATTGCAAAAACTCCTGTTTTTTTAATTAAACCACATAAATTTTATGCGTTTTTTTTTTATCCTTTCACGCTTCTGACAACGTTCAACTGTTTCATTTTCTTTTCAGCGTAATCCATAATGTCTTCAATGTCTGTTTGTGCGTTCAGGTAAGCAAGGTAATCACGAACCGATTTCTCCGGCGAATGCTTCGGTAACCAGCCAAGTTTCTTTAACTTAGTGATGTCCGAAATCTGATGCCTCGTATCCCCAAAACGAAATTCATTGGGAACTTTCGGCAAAATATTTTTTCCAAAAACATCCGAAACAATCTTTCCAAACTCAAGAACCGTGTAACCTTTCCCTCCACCAACATTAAAAACTTCGTAGTCTGCCCTTTTGTCTTTCAAAACCAAAAAATTAGCTTCCACAACGTCTTCAATGTTTACGTAATCACGAACTGCCAAACCATCCTCGTACGCCGTTGGTTGCCTGTCAAAAAATAAACTCAAACAAAAAATCCTGCAAGCCCCGCTGTACGCGTTGTAAAAAGATTGCCTCGGTCCCTGAACGATTGAAAATCTCATCGCAACCGACGAAATCCCGTAACGTTTTCCCAAAGTAATTGCCATCTGTTCCTGACCAAACTTGCTCATCCCGTAAGGATTTGGCGGGTTCACAAAAGTTTCAGGGTTCGGTAAGTTTTTCGCAACTTTGCCACAAACCGGACAGTGGTGTTCCCAATCGCCTTTTTCAAGTTGGGAAACCGGTCTGATTTGTGGCTGAAAAACTCCGTGTTCTTCACAAGTGTAAGTTCCCTCACCAGCTGCCATTTGAGAAGATGCAACAATCACCTTTTGTACCGGCAGGTTTTTCTCAACAATAATTTCGTAAATCAAAGCCGTTGAAACCACGTTTGTGTGAAAAAATGTAGAAAAATCCGGTAAGTAATCCTGGTAAGCTGCCAAGTGGTAAACAAAATCCACGCCTTCAAGTGCGTACTCAAGTGTAGTTTTATCCCTGACATCACCAAAAATAAATTCTGCTTCTTTTGGAATGTAAGCAGGTTTGCCTTTCAGGTGAACCGGTTTCGTCAAAAGGTCAAGGATTTTAACTTCAAAACCTTCTGCAAGTAAACGGTCAACTAAGTGTGAACCAATAAAACCAGCTCCGCCAGTAACTAAAACTTTTGCCATTTTTTCTCCTTTTTAAACTTTAATTTTTTTCTGTAAACAACTAATCCAAATCAAAATCTTTCCTGTTCTTTTCCAAACTAATTTTTCCGCTTCAAAAAAACTTTTCTACGCTTCCAAACTAACTTTCCCGTCAACCATTTTGTAAGTTTTGTTTTGTGAATCCTTTGCAATTCCATCTTTGAAAGTAAGTTTTTCGCCAAAAGCTGAAACGTAGCCAATCACTTTTGCAGGAACGCCAACAACCAAAGCAAAAGGCGGAACGTCCTTGGTTACAACTGAACCGGCACCAACAAGTGAGTACTCACCTAAAGTAATTCCGCAAACAATTGTTGCGTTTGCTCCAATGCTTGCACCTTTTTTGATTAGAGTTTTTACGTCTTCAGCGTGATAAATTTTACTTCTCGGGTAAAAATCATTGGTCAAAACACAGTTCGGACCTAAAAAAACATCGTCTTCAATCGTTACTCCGTTCCAAATCGCAACACCATTTTTGACAGTAACTCTGTTTCCAATTTTCACACCACTTTCAACGAAACTGTGGTCTCCAAAATTACAGTCTTCACCAATCGTTACATTTTTCAAAATGTGGCTAAAAGCCCAAATTCTTGTGTTATCGCCAATTGTTTCACTTTCACAAAGAGCTTTTTCGTGTACAAAAAATTTTGCCATTTTTATCCTTTAAAATTTTAATCTTTACAAACTAATTTTCAATAAAAGTTAATTCAATTCCATCCGCCAAAAAACGGATTTTTGCTTTTGAAACCGTGTTTTTTTCAAAGCCGGTTCCCAAACCTTCTCTGAACTTCCACCAGGAAGCAACCACTTTTGGAATTTCATTCCACATTCCTTCCATTTCATTTTTCAAAAATTTCAAGTAATCCAAGTAAGCATTTAACCTCACTTCAGTGTCAAGGTAATCAGGATGAGTGTTTAACAAAACTAAAGCGTGATTTTTTACAAGCCACTTTGTTTTTTTTATCCAAATGTTTGTGTTTTCTGAGTTTAAAGTAATAAAAACTGTGTGGTCCTGTGGCAAGGTGTAAGGCATTTCAACGTAATTTTTGTAGCAAAATGGAAAAATTGAATGCGTTCCTCCTGCGATTGGCTGGTAAGGGTCAACGTCAAAAGTTGAAAGGTCGTAATCAATTTTTAACTGTGAAATCCAGTCAAGATTTCTGTGCATTTGTGGTGAACGGAACCCAACAGCTCCAAGTTCTGTAAGTTTTTCATTGATTAATTTTGCCCGTTTATCAAAAGTTGATTTTGAAAAATAAAGTTTTCCGTCGTGATTGTAACCGTGAATTCCAATCTCAAAACCTCGTTTTTGCAAGTCTGAAACCAAGCCTTTGTCAATTTCATACTTTTTTGCAACTAAAGTCCAGGAAGAACGGAAACCAAGTTTTTCTTCTAAATCAGCAATTTTTGCAATTTTATCAAAACCTTCCTGTTCTTCAACATCGTGAGTTGAAACAAAAGCAAAATTTTTTTTATCTTTCCAAAAGTAAGGAATTTCAAACTCTTTTCCTTGTGTGAGTTTTGCAAGCTCAGGGAAAAGTTTGTTTTCCATAAACCAGTTTTCAGAAATTTCGCCGTAATCTTTTGTTTTTTGCAAAAACTGCCTTACAAAAATCGGGATAAAAGGTCTTAGCAAGTAGTAAAGTTTGTACTGCGTTGAAAAAGTAAGTTTGTTGTTTTTTTCAAGCAAAAACCTTTCAAGAAGTAAAACTAATCTTTCCTCTTTCAAAAAAAATTGAGTGTCTTTAAAAGTCATTTTTCCCTTTTTCAGGTTTGGTTAAAAATAAAAAAAAGTGAGAACTTAACTTTAAAAAATTAACTTCTCACTTTACAATTTTGCTAAAGCTAAAAACAAGTTTTAACTGATTGAAATCCATTTTCCATCGTTTTTCATACTTTCCGCACAAGCAGAAAGGATTTTTACAACGTTCAACCCGGAAACTCCGTCCGCAACCGGTTTTGCAGTTCCGTTAATTGCTTGTAAAAAGTTAATCAGTTCATTTTTCAAAGGCTCACCTTTCGGAAGCTCAACAATATTTTTTTCGCCTTCTTTGTAAGTTAAATTTCCTGCTCCGCGTCCTTTGTCTCTGTCATCAATTCCAAGTCCGTAGTGAACAAGTTTGTTTTCAGCCATCTCGTCGTAAACTAAAGTTCCTTTTGAACCAAAAATTCTCATCAAACGGAACTTGAAAGGAGAAAGCCAGCTAACTTCAATCGTTGCGTAAGCATTGTCCCGGTAATCCATTCGGATTGTTACAGTGTCGTTCAGGTCAACCGTGTGGTTTTTTCCGAAAGCTGAAACACGGTTCGGCACTTTTTCCATCAGGTAATTAATAATTGAAAGGTCGTGAGTCGCCAAATCCCAGGAAACATCAACCTCGTATTTTCCTGCTCCCTGGTTCATTCTTGAAGCAGTAACGTAATTAATTTTTCCGATAAACCCGCTTTCAATGAGTTCTTTAGCCTTTTGCACAGCAGGACTAAACTGAAAAATGTGTCCCGTACACAAAACGAGATTTTTTTCCTTAGCTTTTGCAACAAGGTTTTCAGCTTCACTAACTTTAAAAGTAAGCGGTTTTTCAATGAAAACGTGTTTCCCTGCGTTCAGGAACTCAAGCCCAAGTTTTTCGTGAGAAGTTACCGGCGTAACGATGCAAACGGCGTCAAGTTCTTTGTCGTTTAAAAGTTCCTTGTAATTATTCGTTACGTTCTGTTCGGGAAAAGCTGACCTGATAAATTCAAGCCTTGCTTCGTTCAGGTCGCAGACGTACTTTAAATTACAAAAATCAATTGAACGTAAATTTCTGACAGTGTTCGGTCCCCAGTAACCGACACCTAAAACAGCAATGTTTACCAAATTAAAATCCTCCTTTTCCAGTAATTACAACTCCAGCTGTTTTAAGAAAAATTTTTAAATCCAGCCAAAGTGAAAAATTTTCAATGTAATAAATGTCTAAAATAACCATGTCGTTGAAACCAACTTCGCTTCTTCCACTGACTTGCCAAAGCCCTGTCATTCCAGGAATCGCCTGAAAACGTCTTTTGTGCCACTCGTCGTAAAGCTCGTATTCCCAAGGTAAACAAGGTCTTGGACCAATCAAACTCATCTGCCCTTTTATCACGTTAAGCAGTTGCGGAAATTCATCAAGCGAAAATTTTCTCAGAAATCTGCCGATTGAAGTAATTCTCGGGTCGTTTTTAATCTTTGCTTGCCCATTTTTAGCTTTCCCGTCTTTTATCAGTTGTTCAACAAATTTTTTGTGCTGCGAGTTATCGTTGTTTACGTACATCGTTCTGAATTTGTACCACTCAAAAGGTTTTCCACCCTCACCAATCACTTTTGTTTTGTAGAAAATCGGACCTTTTGAAGTGAGTTTGATTGCAATTGCAAAAATTGAAAAAACAGGTAAAAGCAAAAGAACAATCAAAGAAGCACCAATTACGTCAACAATTCTTTTAATTGCTCTGCTTGCTTGGTAAAGGTTAGTACGTTTTAAAGTTAAACCTTCAAGTTCCTTGTACTCTGCATTGCTGACTTTATCGCTGACAACCGTAATGTGAGAAGAAAAAACGCTGACCGGCAAACGCGTTCTGTTACATTTTTGAATTAGTTCAAGCAGGTCTCCGTGAGAAATTGAATTGATTGTGATAAAAATTTCATCAGGATTGGTCAGTTCCACAATTTCATCAAGTTCGTCAGTTTTCCCGAGTACGCGAATTCCTAAAATTTTTAAGTTAGCCTTGTCAGGGTCGTTGTCAATAAAACCGATAACTTTTAACCCTAATGCTTCGTCGTTAAAAATTTTCCCGACAAGTTCTTCGCCTGCCCTTCCAGCTCCAATCACTAAAATTCTGCGGGTTACAACTTGCTCTTTGCTAAATTTTTTGAGCGTCGGTTTCATCAAAAACAACCTGATGACAGCGTGAAAACCGAAAGAAAGCAGTGCAAACAAAACAGAATTCACACGGCTATGCTCAATAAATTCATCTCTCAGAAAGAAAAAAGTAATAATTGTCAGAAGAAAAATGTAGAAATGACCTTTGATTAACTTTACAAACTGCGAAGTGT
The DNA here is from genome assembly GCA_020850775.1 of bacterium. Classification (GTDB taxonomy): domain Bacteria; phylum CLD3; class CLD3; order CLD3; family CLD3; genus JADZEA01. The sequence continues at coordinate 5,697 of JADZEA010000043.1, read as the reverse complement.
AAGTAAAAATCACCTTGTGTTTGTAGAGGTCTAATTCCCTGAAAACAATCGGTGAAATCGCTGCAACAAAGCACAAGGCTAAAAATTTTGTAACTGGAAAATGGTTTTCTGCCTCTACCCAGTACAAACCACTTTGGTACCTTAGCCAAAGCGTAAGGTACGCAGAAGTAAAAAGCGTAAAAGTGTCAGTTAAGTACAAAAGTATTTTGTGAAGAGGGTATCTCTTAAACATTTTTACCTGTAAAATTCTTTAATTGTGTCAGCAACAAAAATGATTTGTTCTTCCGTTAGTTCAGGAAACATTGGCAAAGACAAAATCTTTGAGCTTTCTGCTTCCGCTCCTGGAAAATCACCTTTTTTGTAGTTGTAACACTCAAAAGCCTTTTGTAAATGCAAAGGAATCGGGTAGTGTAAGCCTGTACTAATTCCTTTTGAGTTTAAAAATTTAATCAGTTCTTCTCTGTTTTCAACCTGAACGACGTACAAGTGGTAAACGTGTTTTGCAAAACTTGCTTCTTTCGGAGTAGCAAGTTGCGGAATTCCTGCAAGGTGTTTGTTGTAAAGTGCAGCATTTTTGCGCCTCATTTCCGTCCATTTTTCAATGTACTTTAATTTAACTCCAAGAACTGCTCCCTGCAAACCTTCCATTCTGTAATTGTGCCCAAAAACTTCGTGAACGTAACGAACTTTTGAGCCGTGGTCTCTGAGAAGTTGCATTTTGTTGCGAAGTTCTTCGTCGTTAGTGATGACTCCGCCAGCTTCTCCGTAAGCACCAAGATTTTTTCCGGGATAAAAACTAAAACAACCAACCTTGCCAAAAGTTCCGACACGTTTTCCCTCAAACTCTCCACAGTGAACCTGTGCACAGTCTTCAATCATCAAAAGTCCGTTTTTATCGGCGATTTCCCTGATTTTTCCAACGTTTGCAGGTTGTCCGTAAAGATGAACCGGAATTATCATTTTAGTTTTTGGTGTAATTTTTTCTTCAATTTTTGTAACGTCAATGTTGTAAAACTCGTCGTTATCCACCAAAACTGGTTTTGCACCGACGACAGCAACAGCTTCAGCAGTAGCGAAAAAAGTATTAACAGGTAAAATCACTTCGTCACCTGTTTTAATTCCCAACGCCCAAAGTGCAAGATGAAGCGAAGTTGTTCCGTTGCTTGTTCCGAGACAAAATTTTGCGTTGTGAAGTTTTGCAAAACCATCTTCAAAATCGTGAACTCTTTTGCCTAAAACAAAAGCAGTGTTTTCCAAAACGTCATTCATTGCTTCGTGAATTTCGTCTTTGATTGAGTGGTACTGAGTTTTTAAATCAACAAAAGGGATGTTCATTTTTTACCTTAAAAATTAAATGCTTTAATTGTTTTAACTACGTAATTAATTTGCTCTTCCGTCATTTCCGGGAAGATTGGCAAACTCAAAATTTCCTGTGAAAGTTTGTTTGCATTAGGAAAATCTTCAGGTTTATGCCCAAGATATTGGTAAGCTAACAGGTTGTGTAAAGCAATTGGGTAATGAACTCCTGTTTCAATTCCATTTTCTTTCAGGTAGTCCTGAAGTTCGTCTCTTTTTTGTGTTCTAATCACAAACAAATGGTAAACGTGCTTTGCGTAAAACATTTCTTTTGGCAAAATAATTTTTTTAAAATCACCAAGCAGTTCGTTGTAACGTTTTGCAACTGCCCGCCTTTTTTCTGTCCAATCGTTCAAATGCTTTAGTTTTACTTCTAAAATTGCAGCCTGAATTCCGTCAAGCCTGCTGTTTACTCCTTCAAATTCGTGGTCGTACTTGGAAATTCTACCGTGATTTGCGTACATTCTCGCATTTTTAGCCAAGTCTTTGTCGTTAGTTGCAATTGCACCGGCATCACCGTAAGCACCAAGGTTTTTTCCCGGATAAAAACTAAAAGTTGAAATGTGTCCAAAGTTTCCGATTTTTTTACCTTTAAATTCAGCAAAAACGGCTTGTGCAGAATCTTCCAGAACAAAAATATTGTATTTTTGTGCAATTCTAAGAACTTCATCAAGATTTGCCGGTTGTCCATAAAGATGAACAGGAATAATGACTTTAGTTTTTTCGGTAATTTTAGATTCAAGTTGAGTAGTATCAATATTGAATGAGTTTTCTTCACAATCAACAAAGACAACTTTTCCACCAGCTGCAGTAATTGCTTCTGTTGTAGCAATAAAAGAATTTGCAACTGTAATAACTTCGTCCCCTTTTCGCAAACCAAGTGCGTAAAGTGCAATAGAAATTGCGTCTGTTCCATTTGCAACACCAATTACGTGTTTAATATTTTGGCTTTTTGCAAAACTTTCCTCAAACTCTCTCACGTGGAATCCACCGATAAAAGCAGTTTCATCCAATACTTTTTTGACAGCTTCGTCAATTTCATTTTTTATTGACAGGTACTGGGCTTTTAAGTCTAAAAATGGTACTTTAATCATCTAACCAATTGCTCCTTAAAGAATAAATTTTCAAGAACTACGCCTGTTTTTTAACTTTTTGAATTTAAAAAAATAAGCCAAAAAATACAAGAAAAGAGTTTTATTTTTTGGTGTGTGTGGATTTTAGCTTTTTGATTACAAGCCCAAATTCCGTAGTTTGTTTTCAAATTCCCGTTCGGTTACTGGTGTTGTAAGTTGTAAACAGAAATCAAAGTTTCAAAAGAGGTTTCTTTTACTTCTCTTTATTTTTGAACTTCTACAACTGCTGTGCCCACAATGGTCCACAATATTTTTCTTCTAATTTTGGCATTTCTAAATATTTTTTGCCGTTTAATAAATTGCCTGTTTTTTTCTTGTTTGTTCCGCCCCACTGTTTGAAGAAAAACGCTACTTTATTTTTTTCGCATTGTTCTTTAATTCCCATTACCCATTCTTCTTTCATTGGACGCGGAGTTTTTCCACTTTCTCCACCAACGATTACCAAATCAATTCCTTCTAAATTTAAATTTGGCAAAGGACTGAGTAACGGCTCGCAGCTTAAAAATTTCGTTTTGGCGTCGGTTTGCCTTAATAAATTTATCCGTTCCATTACTTTTTCGTTTTCAACAGTAACTCCCATCCAAAGATTGTGCGTCCATTCAAGTAATTTTTTCTTGTCGTAATCAAGCAACACGTCAGCTCGTTTGGTTAAAATCTGAAAAATATGCCGCGGGTTTTCTTTAATTACTGTGAATACTTTTTGGATAAAATCCACAGGCACATTTTTGTGGAAAAGGTCGCTCATTGAATTGACAAATATTTTTTCAGGTGTTTTCCACGAGTAGGGTTTTCGCAGTTCGTCAGCGTGGATTGTAAGGTTAAATCCGTTGGCGTATTTTTCCACACCAATTGATTTAAGCCGTTCTGCCATTATTTCTGCGTAACAAAATTTACAGCCATCTGAAATTTTATTGCAGCCTGTTGTTGGATTCCAGGTCATTTTTGTCCATTCTGTTTTCTTTCAGCAGTTTAAATGCTCCAATTTTTTTGTTGGTTTGGTTCGTCAAACGCTTTGGCATTTCCTGAAACCAACTAAGGCATTCCCTCAAAAGTGCTTCCCATTGAATGCCTGCAAGCAATTCCGTTCGGAGCCAATCCTACACCAACAGTTCCGGTTACTTTTTGAGTAGCAACATCAATCACGGAAACAGTGTTGCCATCGCTGTTGGTAACGTAAACTTTTGTCCCAGTGTTGTTAACAACAACTCCGTGAGTTTTACTGCCTGCCGTTATCGTTGCAGTAACAGAATTTGCATTAACATCAATCACAAATACTTTGTCGGATACCGGGTCATCGCCAATTCCTCCCTGATCGCAAACGTAAAGTAATTTACTGTTTGGAGTCGGGTACAACTGTATCGGACCTTTTGCTTCTGCGGGCAGTGAAATTTTGGTTACTGTTTTTGTCTGAAGGTCAATCCTTGCAACTTCCTTTGTGTCGTAAAGGGATACAAAAGCAAAACTGCCGTCAGGCAAAACAGCAGTCTGAACTGCAATGCCTCCCAAAGGTATTTCATCAATCAGAGACGTCGCAACGTCAACGATTGAAACACTTTTTGCACCCATGTTTGCAACAAACAATTTACCGTTGTGGTAACGAATTCCGTGTGGCTCGTGGTCAGCACCCAAATCGTAACGCAATACTTCCTGAAGGCTTTTTGCATTAATTTTTATTACCTGATTACTTTCATTTGCAATTACAAAAGCGAAGGCTGATTCACTGTCAAGAACTACGTGAGCAAGGTGTTGCTCTGTGCCTAAGTTTATCCTTTTAATAATTTTATTTGTTTCAGGGTTAATGACTATCACCTGCTCACTCACATTTTCTGACATTGGCATTCCCGTAACCCAGACCGAATTTCCATCCGGTGCAACCTGCACGTTGTGTGGCATAAACATCACTGAATTTTCCGTCAGGTCAATCGCTGTTACCTTCTTGTTTTTCAGAGCATCAATTACAGAAACTGTACCGCCATTTTCATCGGCTACGTAAACTGCGTCGGTTACTGTTTCTTCATTTTCATTGCTGCAGGAAATCAGGGAAAAAACTGAAATGATTAAAATGCCTGCCACACTGTAAATCGTGTAACCGGTTGCACTTTTTCCAAGCAATTCTTTTGCTAATGAGATTAAATTTTTCATTTGAACACCTTTAATTAATTTTTTTTTGAGACGCGTGTTTTTTTAGCTTTTTAAATTTAGAAAAACAAGCAAAAAAATACAAGCAAAGAGTTTTATTTTTTGGTTACGAGCCTGAATCCCGCAGTTTGTTTTCAAATTCCCGTTCGGTTACGGGTGTTGAAGCCGTTTGTTGTAAACAGAAATCAAAGTTTCAAAAGAGATTTCTTTTGGTGATTTCCCATTTTTCAGTATCGCCTTCAACTACATTAAAGAGCGGGTGATTTTCGTAAACTGAAATTATTTTAATCTCGTCAAACTTGATAACATCGCGGGATTGCAGCTTGTTTAACAAATGTTTTGCTTCGTAGATTAATTGTCCTTTGGTAACTGTCAGTTCATTTTTTCCGAAATCCCAGTTAATTTTTTGTTTGTTAAAATCATAATTTCTGCGAACAGCCTCAAAATAAATTTCAGCTAAGTATTGATTTATTGCATTGACGGGATTTTTTGTTTTTTTAAATCTGTGAAGTTGCGGGTGGTTTTTGTAGCCTTTTGTTTTACCTTCCAAAACATTTTTTGCCAGCAAGGCTTCCCGCCAAACAGCGACTAAGCCTTTACTGTCAAGGTATTTTGGGTGCAGAGACCAAAGCCTCATAAAATCGCTCCTTTGTCTAAAAATTTACGCTCAAAAAAAGTGGTTTGCAGTCAGTTGCAAGAGAAAAGCATCAGGCACAAAAATTAACAAAATCCCCTGTTTGTTTTTTTGTTCCTGTGGTTTAACATTTTTTCACTTGGTTTTCAAGTTTACTGTTTTGAACTGCCTGACACGAAAACTGGTGTTAGTGGTTCGTTTTTTTAGTCAAAGATTACTTTTAGTAAGTCTTAATTTGTGCGGACTTGTTTTAGGCATTCGCTCAATTAGTTTTCTTGCTTCAAGGTCTAATTTTACGGTTACAACATACCAGATTACTTTTCCGTCAAACTTGTCGGTTAATTGTCTGACAGCAAATTCAGTCAAATCTTTAAAGGTAATTTCTTTCTTTTCCATTATCGTCTTTAGGATAAACTCTTTAATTTGTTCATACTT
>JADZEA010000042.1 GCA_020850775.1 bacterium | reverse complement strand
TTTTGCATTTTAAAGCGTAGTTAGTCATTTTTTCTTTACCGATTGTAGAAATTTTATCGGAACTCAAGGCTTTTCCACACATTGAACCGGCTCCGTGTCCCGGATAAACTTTTGTTGTATCAGGAAGAGTTAAGAGTTTGTTTTGTAATGAATTGTAAAGCATTGCAGCAAGTTCTTTTTTGGGAATTTTTGCTCCAAAAAGATCAGGTCTTCCAACGTCTCCGATGAAAAGTGTGTCTCCTGTAAAAACTGAATCTGTGTTTCCGTTTTCATCGTAAAGAACTGCACAAACGCTTTCAGGAGTGTGTCCCGGAGTTTCTAAAAATTGGATTTTTGTTTTTCCGAGTTGTAAAATTGTTCCGTCAGCAACTCCGATAAAATTAAAATTAGTTTTTGCCTTGCTTCCCATTAAAATTATTGCGTTGTGTAGTTTTGCAAACTCAAGGTGTCCCGAAACAAAATCAGCGTGGAGATGAGTTTCAAAAACGTACTTAATTGTAACGTTTCTTTTTTTTGCTGCTTCAAGATAAATTTGAATGTCTCTTTGTGGGTCAATTACAATTGCTTCACTTTCTGAAGCGATAAGGTAAGAAGCCTGAGCAAGGCAGTTTAAGTAAAAGGTTTCAACAAACATTTTTTCTCCGGAAAGTTATAATTTTTAGTTTTTGGGTTTTGCAAGTGCGAAAAGTTGAACTTCCTTGCAAATTTTTGTTTCAAGTAAAGTTTTTGCACACTCATTAGTCGTGCTTCCAGTCGTACAAACATCGTCAACGAGCAATATTTTGTTTAAAGATAAAGTTTTATCAGAAACTTCAAAAACATTTTTCACATTTTGCTCACGTTGTTTTTTATCGAGTTTGGTTTGGGTTTCTGTGTAGCGTTTTCGTTTTAGAATTTTAGTAGCAATTTTCACGTTGATTAAGTGTGAAAGTTGGTCAGCAATCAATTCACTTTGGTTGTAGGAGCGTTCTCTTTGTTTTACAGCGTGTAGTGGAACAGGTAAAAGCACGTCAAAATCCTCGTTTTTCAGGAGAGAAACAAGTTCTTCGGGAAAAAAAGTAATAAAAAATTTAGGAACTGAAGTTACTTCAGAATATTTTAAAAGATGGATTAAGGTTGAAACTTCTTCAGTAAATTCGAAAGGAATCCAGGTTTTTGAAATAAATCCGTTTGGATTTTCAGTTATTAACTTTGACTGAGGTTTGATTTTTGTTGAACAAGGGTTGCAAACAGGAAAATGGTTGAATGTTTTTATGCCGCAAAAGACACAAAAATTCGGAAAACAAAAATCAATTAGTGAACTTAAAAAAAATTGCTTAAATTTAAGCAAGCTAAATTACCTTTAAAATTAACCATTTTTGGCGTGAACCCTAATTTATTGAGAAATAAAACAGAATTATTAACAGTTGTAAAGCAGAAAATAAGAGGATTTAAAATGAAGCCAGTTGAAAAACACAGTGTTTTGATAGTTGATGATGAAGAATCCAACTTATTAATGCTTGAAACATTGTTAGGTAATAAATACAATATTTTTAAAGCTTTAGATGGTGTTGAAGCTTTAGAATGCCTTGAAAAAAATCAAATTGATTTAATACTTTCAGACCAAATTATGCCTAAAATGAAGGGAAACCAGCTCTTCGAAAAATCATTGCAAAAATATCCTGAGACGATAAGAATTATCATTTCAGCTTCAATTGAAGTTGAAAATATCCTTGAAGCTATCAACAAAGGGAAAATTTATCAGTTTATTCCAAAACCCTGGAACGCAAAAGAAGTGATTAAAATTGTTGAAGATGCCTTGAATGAAAAAATTAGAATTGATAATGAAAGGCATGAATTAATTAAAAAGCTTACTAAAATTAACCAAAAACTTAAAAATAAAATTACACAACTTGCTCATAGCCCGGTAAAAACACAATTAGAAACAGTTTCTACTAATGAAAAAATGTCTGAAAGCGCTTCTCATTTACAAAAAGCCATTAAAGAACTTGGTAAATTGCAATCTGAGTTAATCAGAGCTGAGAAAAAAGAAATTTATTCTGCAATGGTTGTAACTACAAACCACTCAATCAACCAACACTTGACAACTATTCTTGGGAATTTACAACTACTTCAAATTCATACTGAAAAAAATGGCGATTCAAAAACCATTGAAAAATACATTGATAAAATCCGTGAAGCATCCTTTAAAATTACACAAATTTTAATTAAACTTCGTTCAATTGATAATCCAAGATTAATAGAATACTCACAAGGGATTCAGATGGTTGATATTGAAGAACTTGATAATGAAAAAAATTTAAAGTAGATAAAAACACTTTCCTTTAGAGAAAAAATATTTTATTTTCCTGCAAATTAATCAAAAGAAATAAAATTCTAATTTTAAAAAATGAGAACTCAAAAGCTAATTTTTTTGCTGGCTTGTTTGTTTCCACTAAATCTTTTTGCACAAGTTTTACTTACTGAAATCTTTCCAAACCCTTTGGGAAGCGATAGTCAAAAAGAATTTGTGGAGATTCTAAATTCCGGTACAAATTCAATAAATTTAATCGGTTGGAAAATTTCTGATAATTCTTCAACTGATGACCTTGTAGATGCAGGCGAAGGTTTGATTTTGCTTCCTAATCAATTTGCAATTATTTTGGAAAATGATTACGACCTTGCTACTGGCGAGTACAACGGAATTATCCCTGATTCCGCATTAATAATTAAAGTTGATGACTCTACAATTGGAAACGGGCTTCTAAACTCTTCCGAAACAATCACAATTCTTGATAATTCCGGAAATGCAATTGATTTTTTTACTTACCTGACAACAACCGAAGGTTACACAACCGAGCGGGTTGGAACCTCAAACACTTGGCTTCAATCACTCATTCAAGGCGGAACTCCAGGTTTTACAAACTCTGTTTCCCCAAAAGACAAAGACCTTGCACTCACAAAAATTTCCATTCCTGAAAGCTCAACTCAAAAAATTGAAGTGCTTTTTCAAATAAAAAACCTTGGGAATGTTATCGCTGACAGTTTCACAGTGGAGTTTTTTGTTGATAGCCTAAAAATTTCAGAACAAAACTTTTTTAATCTTACAGATTCATTAAACGCAACTTTTAGCAAACCAAATTCGCAAAACGGAAGTTTTTTTATCAGTCTGAAACTTTTCTGGCAAAACGACCAAAATCCTGCAAACGATACTTTAAGCATTGTGGCAAACGTTCCTTTCAACGAAAAAATGATTTTGTTTAGCGAAATTTTCCCTGCTCCGCAGACCGGAAAAGCTGAATGGTTAGAAATCATTAACAACTCTTCACAAACTTTAAACTTAAATAATTGGGAAATTCAAGACGCCGCAGGAGGAAAAATACCACTTTCAGGAACGCTTGAAAGCGGGAAATTTCTAACTTTTGCTCAAAACACCAATTTTTTTACTGATTTTCCAAACTCTGCCTGTGCAATTGTTCCAACCTCTTGGGCAAGCCTGAACAACACTTCTGAAATTCTTGTTTTGAAAGATTTTAGCGGAAAAATTATTGATTCACTTTCTTACGAAACAACTTGGGAAATTTCAACTGGAATTTCTCACGAAAGGTTGAGTTTAGACGCTTCAACAAACGATGCTAACAATTGGAAACCTTCTCTTGATTTGCTTGGCGGAACCCCTTGTTTTACAAATTCATTTAATGGTTTGACTTTTCCACACACAAAAAATGCAATTTTAATCAATGAATTTTTACCTGTTCCAACGGATTCTAACGCAGAATGGATTGAGTTTTACAATAATTTTAATGAAAAAATTGACTTGAAAGGTTGGACACTTGAAAATGCTTCAGGAACTAAAGTTCATTTAAGCGGGGTTTTGGAAGTTGGTGAATTTCTGACTTTTTCTCAAAAAAATATTCCAAACTTAACTTGTGCAATTGTTCCAACAACTTGGGTAACTCTCACAAACACTTCCGGAACAATTATTTTGAAGGATTTTTTAGGTTTTGTGATTGATTCTCTAACTTACACAAGCAATTGGAAAATTTTGTCCGGAATTTCTCAGGAAAGGCTAAGCTACACTGTGGCAACTTCTGATTCAAGTAATTGGCTTTCAAGTGCTTCAGTTGAAAATGGAACTCCTTGTTCTGCAAATTCTTTTTTGCTGACAGATTTCAACTTCCCTGCAAAAACTCTTGTAATTAATGAAGTTATGTATTCTCCTTTTACGGATTTTTCAGAGTACGCAGAAATTTTTAACAACAGTCAAACTAAAATTCAACTCAACGCCTGGGAACTTGTAAAAGCAAAACCAACAACAAAAATTCGCTTTCCTGTTTACGAACTTTTGCCACAAGATTTTGTCGTTTTTGCTAAGGACACAACATTTTTTGAACTTTTTCCCGAAGCAAAAAATAAAACTATGATTTTACCAAACTTTTTTTCACTTTCCACAGCAGATACTTTAAGAATCCTGACGCCAAAACTTGAAGAGATTGATTTTTTGGCTTACGACAGTGATTTCGGAGGAAACACGGGAATTTCAATTGAAAAAATTAACCCTGCTTTAGAAAACAAAAGTGAAAACTGGAGAAGTTCTGTTCGGTTTGAAGGTGGAACTCCGACGCAAAAAAACAGTGTTTTTCTTGAGATTCAAACAAAAACAGAGTTTGATGTTTTTGTTTTACCCAACCCTTTTTCACCAAACGGAGATGGAAAAGAAGACCAAACTTTAATTTCCTGGAAAACCAACGAACCGAATTTATTGGTTGACATTAAAATTTTTGATGTTAAAGGTAGAAAAATCAAAAATTTGGCAAATTCTGAAAATCTTGGTGGAACAAGTAACTTGCTTTGGGGCGGAAAAACCGACAAAGGTGAAAAAGCGAGGATTGGTGTTTACGTGATTTTGTTTGAGGCAAAAACTTCAGGTGGAGACAAGATTTTGAGAAAAAAACTAACCGTAGTTTTAGCAGAAAATTGACGAACAAGATGATTTTGTTGAAGTAGTTTGTTTAAAAAAACAGAATTTTTGAAAAGGGCAGGCTGAAAGGTTTGCCCTTTTTTTGTTTTTAAAAAGCGTAAACCCCGCTAAGAAGCGTGGATTCCGCAACTTCTTT
>JADZEA010000041.1 GCA_020850775.1 bacterium | reverse complement strand
GTTTGTAGTTTGGGTCAAAAGGGTTTGAGTTGTCAATTTCAGTAAAACAGGAAACCAACAACAGAACAAAGCAAAGAAGTAAAAGATTTTTCATTTTTTTTACCTTAGTGGGTTTTAAAAAAGTTACAAAAGTTTTTTTTTGTTTTTTGCAGAAAAATTTAAAAAAATTTCCCTTTTACTTGATTTCAAAATCAGAAATTTTAATCAGGTCTTCTTCGCTCCACTCGTTAGGCAGCCAGGCTCGGAAGTGGATTAGCGGAGGTTCTTTTCCGAAGTTCACAACAAGGCAAAGGTAACCTTCGTCGGAGTAGGAACTTGAGATAAAATTTTGCCTCAGGTGAACGCCGTAAATTGTTCCGTTTTGTCTGTTTTTAATGACTTCAAGGTCATCGTACTGAAAGTAAAGAAACGGGTTTTGTTCTTCAGAAAAAATCAGTGAAAGGTTTTTCAGGTATTCTTTTTTTGTTTTCCGGACGTACTCAACCTTTTGGTTGTTCAGGTTGGTTTTGATTTCAACGCTGACGGGTTGGCTTGTGATGATTTTTCCGATGATGATTTCTGCGTTTTCGTCGTAAATTTTTTCGATGCTTTCAATTCTTCTTGTGTTGTAATCGGTTTTGAAAGTTTCGAGGAACTTAACGATGACTTGCCTTTCCTTCCAGTCGTTAACGAGTTCGCCTGTTTTGTAGAAATTCTGAAAGTCGTTTCTTCCGATTGAGTAGTTCAGGTCAGAAACTTTTCCGCTTGAGTCAAAATCAATCACGAGGTTGTCAACGATGCCTTTCAATCCTTTTTCGTTCAAAACGACAGGGATTTCACGGACTTCCCAGCCTGTTTTAGTTTCAAGAACTTTAGCGTGGTTTATTTTTTTCTGTGGTGTTGCTTTGTTGAAACGGATGATTTTGTTAGCTTTTTCGGTTCCGAAGGCATCGCTGAAGAGGTTTTGGTTGTTAATTTTTCCGCTAACCAGTTCGTCAATCAAAGCAGAACAGTTGTCGGTGATTTCAGATTTTAAGTTTTCGGGGAAATTTTCAGGGAAATCAAGTTTTAGGTTTTTAGTTTCGTTTTCTTTTTTTGGCTGAGTGAGTTGGATGGTTTTTCTTGCCTGAAACTCTGGTTTTGTAACCAAATCCCAAACTTCGGAGACGGTTTGGTTTTGGTTTTTGTTTTCTGGGAACTGGTACTCAATTTCAAAGGCAAGTTCTTTTTTGGTTTGAGCTTCTCCGTCGAGTAAAACGAAAAACTCTCCGTGGTTAACTTCAGTTGGAATGTAGTTGTAGCCGTTTTCGTAGGAAAGTTTGAGAGTTTCGACGGGTTTTTTGTTGAAGGAGGTTTCGACCAGAATTTTTCTGGTGCTGTTTTCAAGGAAATCTTTTTTAATGTTAAAGCTAAGGTTCTCAATGATTTCGGTAATTTTTTCAATGCAGTTTTGTTCGGTTAGTTTGCCTTTTGAGTAAGTCAGCGGAATGCTTTTCAGGAGCAGGTCAGCCTGAAAAAACCATTTCAGAGCTTGTTCGAGGTTGTTTTTAGCCTGAGCATCGCAGGCGGATTTAAAAAGTCCTTCAGCTTGTTTTGTTCGGAGCGCAAAAACGTTCTCAACTTCTTGTTTCTCAATGGAGTAGGAAAAAATAATTTCATCTTTGGTTTCGTGTTTTCCGGGTTTCAGGTTTGTGAGCGAAAAAGCTGAGTAAGTTTTTAGAACGGCTTCGCAGGTTTGTGTGAGCCCTTTTTCATTTTCAACGAGAACATTTTTAAAATCGCTTTGGACGTTGACGGCAATCTGTGAAAGAAGGTCTTGCAGTGCTTGTTTTTGTGTTTCCTCAATCTTTTTTTTATCGGCATTTTTTGGGCAACCTGCGCTTCCGCTGTAAGTTTGGGCGAAGCTGAGAGTTGCAAAAAGTGTGAGTAAAATTATTGGCAGTGTTTTCATTGTTTCTCCTTTTTTTAACTGAAAATTAAAAAAATTTGAGTTAAAAAGATATTTTTTTTTACCTCATTCCCAGAATTTCCATTCGTTTGTAAAGAGTTGAACGGTTCATTCCCAAAAGTTCAGCAGCTTTAGACATTTTTCCGTTTGTTTCTGAGAGGACAAATTTAATGTGTCTTTTTTGAAGTTCTTCAAGCGTTAAAATTTCACCTTTTGCTGAAAGGCTTTCGGTTTTGATTGTTGTTTTGAATGTTTTGATAAAATCAGGAATATCTTTTGTCGTAATTTTGTCATCTGAAAAAATTGCAATTTGTTCAATAATATTTTCAAGTTGTCTGACGTTTCCTTCCCAATTGTAAGTTTGAAGAGTGCTGACAGCGTCTTTTGAGATTGTTTTTTTTGTGTTGTTTTGCTTGTTAAACTTTTCCAGAAAATGCTGAATTAAAATTGGGATGTCTTCAACCCGTTCCCTGACAGGCGGAAGTTCAATTGGAACAACGTAAAGCCGATAAAAAAGGTCTTCACGAAATTTTTCCTCCTGAACGGCTTTTTTGATGTCAAGGTTTGTCGCTGCGATTACTCTGACATTAATTTTTCGCGGAGTGTTTTCTCCAAGTCTGCGAACTTCTTTTTCTTGTAAAACCCGCAGAAGCCTTGATTGAAAAGCCAAACTTGTGTTTGTGATTTCGTCAAGAAAAATTGTTCCGTTTTCAGCCTCTTCAAAAACACCTTTTCTATCCTCGTAAGCACCTGTAAAAGCACCTTTTTTGTGTCCAAAGAGTTCACTTTCAAGCAGGTTTTCCGGCAAAGCTCCGCAATCAACAGCGATGAACGGCTTGTTTTTTCTTTCTCCGCTGAAGTGAATTGCTCTTGCAACGACTTCTTTTCCCGTTCCGCTTTCACCAAGAATGAAAATGTTTGAGTCGCCGGAAGCAACTTTATCAATTATGTAAAAAACCTTTTTCATCTTTGGACTTTGCCCAATCAGATTTTTGTAGGAATGATTTATTTCCGTCTTTAAAAATTCAACTTCTTCCTTTAAAATTTGATAATTTTGTGAGTTTTCGATTGCGATTGAAACCTGGTCAGCCATTGCAATTAGCAGGTTTTTTTTGAGTTCTGAAACGTGTTTTCCTTCAGTTTGGCTGTGAACGTAAAGAACACCGATAATTTCAGCTTTTTTATTTTTTAGCGGGACACAAATTACGGAACGGATTTTCAGGCGTTTGACACTCTGTCCGGGAGTAAAATTACCCGAGTCAACAGCGTGATTTTCAAAGTAAGGATTTCCTGTTTTGTACACTTCCAAAGTGATTGTTGTGCTAAGTTCGGAATTGTTTTCCAGGTCTAAAGGCTCATTTTCAAACCCGTAGGCTTGAGAAAACTCAAGTTTTTGTGTTTCAGAATTGATAATCATTATGAAACCTTTGTCGGCATCAGTAATTAAAATCATCTTTTCCATTATCAATTTCAGCACTTTTTTGGGGTCAAGTTCTGAATTTATGCTTTTGTTAATTTCCATCAGCAAACCTAAGTGGTAGTAGTACTCGTCCTCAGTTCTGCGAAAATCTTTACGTTTTTCACTTTGCGAAGAAGTGTTTTTCGTGATTGAAAAAAATTCCTGCCTGCTTTCCCTAAAAATATTTTTTAGTCTTTCATTTCCGATTGAAATGCTGATTCTTTCAAATTCTTCAAGTGATTTTTCTAAGTAAAAATCTGCGTCAGGGTAAAAGATTTGTTTCTGGATTTTCCCAAAATGAAAAAACAGAACGTCTGCAAAGTAGTAACTTTCATTTTCAACGATTGAAACAGCATTTTTCAAAACTTTGTAGGCTTCGTTCCAAAAACCTTCTGCCTGCAAAATTTCACTCAAAACAAACGTTGCTTTCACTTGTCCACTGACGTAAAAAATTTTATTGGAGCTTTTTAAGACTTCGCCAAGAATCTTTTTCGCCTGTGCAAAATCCTTGTTTTGAAACAAAAACTCCGCCTGAAGAATTTTAAAATCAATCTCAAGGTTTGGTAAGTTTGCTTCCTTTTGCTGGTTTAAACCTTCTGCGATTTCGTCGTGAGAAAGGAGTTTTTTCAACCTGATTTTTTCCTGCAAAAACTCAAGTTCAAGGTCTTTTCGCAAAAATTTTGTTTCTGAAAAAATTAAATTTGAAGCCTTTTCAAAATCACCGATTTTGTTGCAGGTTTGTGCAAGGTAGATTTTTGCTGTTTGTGTTCCTGCCAAATCGTTGAGTTCGGTGTACTCTTCAAGTGCGTTTTGCAAAAATTTCAGTGCGTTTCCAAAATCGCCGATTTCACTGCAAAGGTAACCAAGCATTAACCAATCTTTCGTTGATTCCTCACGCAATCCGTGTTTTTGGTGAAGTTGCAAGGCTTTTTCAACGTTTCTTTTGGCTTCTGCAAACTTAAAAACTTGTGTGTTAATTACTGCAATATTTAGTAAAGTTGTGCTTAGTTGCCTGAAATTTTCAATTTGTTCAAAGTAATCTTTAACCTGGTTGAAGTAGTTTAATGCTTTTTCAAAATCAAAAACTTCAGAACAAAGCCTGCCAAGGTTTCCCAAAACTGCGAACCGTTCGGGAATATTTTTTTCAGCGATAAAAATTGAAAGTGCTGTGTTGTAGTGTTCAAAAGCTTTTGAGTAATCAAAAAATTTGCAAAAAAGATTGCCAAGATGTTTTTCAATTTGACCTAAGTAATGGTTTTTATTCTTGTAAGAATTGCTTGACAAAGTACGGGCAAACTCAAGAGTTTTTTGAGAACTTTCAAGGTTTCCCAAAGCCCAGTCACAAAAACCAATCAAACAATTAAATTCAATCGTGTTTTTTTCGTCTGCGAATTTCAGTGCTTCCTTTGAAAAT
The DNA here is from genome assembly GCA_020850775.1 of bacterium. Classification (GTDB taxonomy): domain Bacteria; phylum CLD3; class CLD3; order CLD3; family CLD3; genus JADZEA01. The sequence goes on along the minus strand of JADZEA010000041.1, from coordinate 637 downwards.
CTGATTGTTTCCTCGTAGTTGCCAAGCCGGAAAAAAATTTCGCTCAAAATTTGTGCAACGGTGAAGTAAGATTTTTCTAAGGCAGGTGTTTCTAAGTCTGTGCTTTTCAGGTTTTCGTAGAGTTTGAGAAAGTTTTCACGTTTAGTGTACACGTTCTGTTCGTTTTTGTACTCTTCAAGGAGCAGTTCAAGGTTGACGTTTTCTTTGTTTTCAAGGAAAAAACTTAAAATTTCTGAAGCAGAAATGCGTGTTTCGGGATTTTTTTCAATCATTTCAGGAATGACTTTTAGCCAAAAAGTATCAAGTTCGGGTTTGTAGTTTTGCAAAGGTTCAGGAAAAAATGAAAGCTGTTTTTCAATGATTTCGCTGGCAGTTGCTCCTGAAAAAGGGTTAAAACCGAGTAAAAGCTCTAAAAACAAAACTCCGATTGAGTAAACGTCTGATTTTGTTGTAATCTTTCCATCTTTGAATTTTTCTGGAGCAGTGTATTCAAGAGTTCCGCTTACAAAAGCAGAATTTAGTTTTTCGGTGATTGTTTGGGCAAAGCCAAAATCAATTATTTTCACACAGTTTCCAACAACAAGAATGTTATCAGATTTCAAGTCTCCGTGAGTGATTTTAATTTTTTCGAGTTCTG
>JADZEA010000040.1 GCA_020850775.1 bacterium | reverse complement strand
GGAACAACCAAAGTTGCTGCCGTTTTTGAACTCGGAAACTGCCAAAATCCGCCTTACAACGTTACTTTTTTCTTGCCAGCTTCAAGCCTTGCAGGTTTGAACGGAAATCTTGCCGTTGTTCATAATTCCAATTTTATCAATCCGTTAACCATCACTTACGATTCTGACGGAGACGCAAAAATTGACTTTGTAGCAAGTTCCTGTTCGCCGTTTTACGTTCAGGGAACTTCTGACCAGCCGCTCAGCGTTGAGTTGACAAGTTTTGAGGCTTTTGCAAACGAAAATTCTGTAAACTTAATTTGGAAAACAGCAAGCGAAAAGAACTCAAAAGGCTTTGAACTTGAACGAAATGAAAAAATAATTGCAAGTTACAGAACTCACAGCGAGTTAGTTTCAGCGGGAGAAAGTTCAGGCGAAAAGGTTTACACTTTTGTTGACGACGAAGTTGAACCAAACACGAATTACACTTACGGGCTTTTTGAAATTGACCAAAACAGCACAAAAACTTTCCTTAAAGACTTAAAAATCAAGACAAAAAATTCAATTTTACCAACAGAAGTCCGTTACAATTTGAAGCAAAATTTTCCGAACCCGTTCAACCCAACAACAACGATTGAGTTTGATTTGAAGGAAAAGAGTTTGGTAACGCTTTCGGTTTACAACTCAAAAGGTGAGTTGGTGCAAACACTTGTAAATCAGGAACTTGAAGCAGGTAACAATTTCAAGGCAGTTTGGAACGGAACAAATTTTAGTGGGAAACAAGTTGCGTCAGGAATTTATTTTTACGAGTTGAGAACAGAAAATTTTAGTAAAACGAAAAAAATGATTTTACTGAAGTAGTGTAACGGAAAAGTAGTTTTTAAAACCTTCAAGGCTAACAAAAACCTTGAAGGTTCAAATGAATTTTAAGAAAATTTCTGAGCAAGGATTTCTTCCATTTTCCACTTCGCCTCAAATTCTTTTGCACGTTTTCGCTTTTTCAGGTAAGCCAAAGCAAAAAGCAAAGGAACAAAAAAAGCCCAAACGTAAACATCAAACCCAAACAAAAAATACCAAAAATATTGCGTAACAATGTGTTTTTTAAGCTCTTCCTCAAACTGCCACAAACTCATTCCGGTTGAGTTAATCATTGCTTTGTTAAAGTTTTTCTCAGTTTTAAAATTAGTCAGAAGGTCTGAAACAATCCCTTTTCCAAAACGCCTGACAAGGTAGTCAACTGCAATTACCGATTGTGCGTAACACAAGTTCGCCTTTGCAGACTTGAAATTCAGGACTTTGTCAATGCTTTTCAGCGAAACCAAAGTATCAAAAATCGCCGCCTGAGAAACCAAAACAGCGTGTTCAACTGAAAGTTCCTTTGCAAAAAACATCGCACTTCCTTCGTTAAACCAGCGTGGAACGAGGTAACCGGCGTTTGCAACTTTGTAATTTAAAAGCAGGTGCGTTAGTTCGTGAAGAGCAACTTTTTCAATTTTTTGACCTGATTTTCGTTGGCTTTGCAAAACAATTCTGTTTTTTGAGTAGTCAGTAATTCCTCCGCTCCACTCAGGAATTTTTCCTCCTGTGAGAAAATTCCAGTCTTCTTCCCCAAAAGGAATCCAAATTTTTACTGTGTCTTTTTGGCTGTTTCCAACTCCATAATTGATTTTATCAAAATTTACAAGAACAAAAGTTCCAACTTTTTTAGCAACCAAAGAGTCTTGTTTTGAGTGATAAACTTTTACGTTACCAAGCGTAAGAACTTTAAAATCACTAACTTTTGCTTTGCTTTCCAGAAAACTAAAAGTGAGAATTAAAAGTAGAAAAGCCAAAAATTTCACCAAAAAATCCTTTGTCAAAGTGGCAGAAAAATATTTTCAAGTGCAAGTGAGCAAGTTTCTAACCAAAGTAGATTTTAAAGAATTTAAAAGATAGCAATTGAAAATTGGGCTAATAAATGTTTAATTTAGTTTTCACTAATCCTTTTGAGGTTTCAATGTTAAGTAAAAATGAAATTCTTGTGTTTTTAAAAAACCATCTAAACGTCTTAAAGCAAGATTACAGCGTTACAAAAATAGGTCTTTTCGGTTCATTTGCAAGAGGCGAGGAAACGGCTAAAAGTGATATTGATTTGTTAATGGAGTTTGAATTAGAAACTAAAGATTTGTTTAACCTGAAGTTGGCATTAAAGCATTATTTAGAAACAAACTTAGGGCGTGAAGTTGATTTGTGCCGTGAAAAGTACGTAAAAAATTACCTGAAAGAACACCTGAAAAAAGAGGTGATTTATGTTTGAAAAAGATAAACTGAATATTTTGGGGATTTTAGAAGCAATTGAAAAAGGACTTTAACAACAAAAAATTAAGATTCTTTTTAACTTGTCTCGAAAAATTCTTTGTGCAAAATTTTTACTGCTTCTTCAATTCCTGAACTTTCAAGCACAAAACTCAAAACCACTTTTGAAGCACCTTGGCTCATCAGGCAGATTTTAAAACCGGAAAGTTTTTGAAGTATTTTTTCAAGTGTTTGTTTGTTCTCAAAAAGCCTTTCGCCAACAACACAAAGCAAACCCTTTTCTTCTGAAATTTTCACTTCGCCAATTTCTTTAAGCTCGCCTAAAATCTTGTCAAGTTTACTTTTTTCCTCAAAAACAAGGCTCAAACCCGCTTCTGAAGTCGTTACAACGTCAACTGAAGTTTTGAATTTTGCAAAAATTTCAAAGACTTTGCCTAAAAATTCATAGTTGAAAAGCGTCTTTGAAGAACTGACCGAAAGGAAAACAACATTTTTTTTGCAAGCGATTGATTTTACAAAAACGTCGTTTTGTTCAGTGATTTTTGTGATTTTTGTGCCTTTGTTTTGAGGTTCTTTTGAGTTGAAAATGAAAACGGGAATTTCTTTTTCAATTGCAGGACGAATCGTTGAAGGGTGCAAAACTTTTGCTCCAAAGTAAGCGAGTTCAGAGGCTTCAGCAAACGAAAGGTTTTCCAAAGTTTTAGCTTTCAGGCAAAAATTTGGGTCAGTTGTGAGAACTCCGTTTACGTCTGTCCAAATTTCAATTCTTGAAACACAAAGCAAAGCACCAAAAATTGCGGCTGAAAAATCTGAACCTCCTCTTCCGATTGTAGTTGTAAAACCTTCTTTGTTTGAACCGATAAACCCTTGTAAAACCGGGACTAAACCTTGTTCAAAAACAGGTTTTATTTTTGTTTCAAGGTTGATTTTGGTTTCAATAAAATCCGGTGTTGCTTTTGAAAAATCACTGTTTGTTACTAAAATTTTTCGTGAATCGCAAAGTTCTGCTTTTACTCCGTGAAAGTTCAGCGCTTCCGTAACAAGCAAAGTTGAAAGCCTTTCGCCGTAAGAAAGCAGCGAATCCAAAGCACGGTTTGTCAGTTCACCAAGCAAAGCAATTCCTGTTAGCAAGTTTTTAATTTCCTCAAAAAGTAAATCAGTTTTTCGCCTCAGTTCTTCTTCGTTTGGTGCATTTTTCAGCAAAACGCCGATTGTGTTAAAATGGTGAGTTCTCAAGTCGTCGCGAATAATTTCTTTAGCTTCGTTGAGTTTGTTTTCTTTTGCAAGAAGTCCGCATTTTAGTAGTTTGTTGGTGGTTTTTCCCATCGCAGAAAGCACAAGAACCGGTAAAAAACCTGTTTCTTGTTTAGATTTTACGATTGAAATCAGGCTCAAAATTGCTTTTGAATTTTCAACGGAGGTTCCGCCAAACTTCATCACGATTGGAATTTTATTCATTTTTACTAATCTTTTAAGGTTTAATTAAACATTCAATTTTTTCTAAAAAGTCAACAGAAATAAAATCTTCAGGCATTTTGCAGTTCCCGTTTTGTACTGTTTGAAGTTTTAAGGCAGACTTGCAAACGTAGTTTGAAAAATCCTTTTCAAGCTCCAGGAGTTCGGACAAAGTTTCCCAATCCTGCGGCAAAGGAATTGAACCTCCAAAATCTTTTCGTAACCAATGTCCGACTGTGTGTTTGTAATTTTCAGGAAAAAGTTTTGTAAGTTCAAGTTTACTTAAATTTTTTTTCATTCTTTTAGTGTTCAGGTAGTCAGCAACTAAATTTTGCTCAACGTTGTAAAGCCTTTGAAGGGAAAAATAAATTTCCTCCACAGAAGCCCTTGCACCCGGAGAAGCACCACGATTAACTTTTTTTTCATCTTTAAATTTTCCATTGTAAATGGGTTCATTTTTTTGTGGCAAAATTTGGCTTGTCTGGTTAAAATCAATTTTTTTAATTAAGTGAGTGAGGTTTTGTTTTTCAGAGACAGACGTTTTCCCGTTCAAATAAATTTCAAGGTTTTTGTTCACTTCTTCCTGTGAGTTAATCACGAACTCTTTGGTAAACGTTTCGTTTTCCCACTTTACAACAACGTACTTTGGAAGCCCGTCTGAGTAAGTTTCTAAAATTTTAACGACAAAACCACAAAGTTTGTTTTTCGTTAGATTGTTTTCAACTTTTAAACCTGAAAAATTGATTTTATCAAATTTTTGGTTAGTTTTATTTTTGTGTTTGAGGTCTAAATTTTTGTAGTTGAATTTGTACTTTGTGATTTTGTTGTCATCAACAATCATAAAAACAGGAAACCATTTTTTGTTTTCCTGAACAACCAAAAGGTTTCGGATTATCCAGTTGTTTTGGTTCAGGAGGGAAGTTTTGTAAATCAGTTCAAGGTCAAAATCCTTTGTTCCGATAAAACAAACCGCATTTTTATCAAGTTGTTTTTTGATTTTGCTGCTTCCGAACAAGGCGAGCAAGTCGCAAAAATCTTTTTTATTTTCAACAATTTTTACGAATCCATTTGGTGCAAACTTAAAATTTTCAATGTTTTTTATGTTTTCAGGGTTAATTTTTTCCGAAACATTTTCAAAGTAGTAAGGCAGAAAAGGCAGTTTCCAAACATTTTTGTCTGTTAGTGAGCATCTTTTTTTTATGATTTCAACGTAGTCTGGATTGCTTTCAACAAGAACTGCGGAAAAATTTTCGGTAAAAAAATTTTCTTTAACAACTTTTGCAGTTGTTCCACTTCCGCCAAAAGGGTCCAAAACCACTGCTTTTTCAGGTAAAGAAACCATTTCCAAAAGGTTGCAAACGAGTTTTTCCGGGTAAACTGCGACGTGTTTGTAAGGAGTTGGCTGAAGGTTTACGGATAAAATGTTTGTAGTTTGTTCTTTTTCTGAAAAATAATTTTTTGGGTTTTTTGAAAAGACAAAAATGGGTTCGTAAGAATTTGTAAAACGGTTTTTAATGCTTGAAGGCATGTGGTTTGGTTTGTACCAAACAAGAATTTCGTTCAGTTTCCAGCCGTCTTTGACCATAAAATGAGCAAGTTTGTAAGGGATAAATCCAAGTGGAGAGTTTCCGTACTTTGCAAGATACTTATCACCAATGTTTAGAAAAAACACACCTTTATCGGTAAGTTTTTGCCTCAAAAGGCTAAAGATTTTTACTAATTTTCCAATAAATTCCGTGTAAGTTTTTTCGTTCCCGATTTGACCTTCAAAGCCGTAATCGCGCTGCGACCAGTAAGGTGGTGAAGTAATTGCAACATCAACGGAATTATTTTCAAGGCTAAAAAGCCCGGCGTAAACATCAGCATTTATAATTTTAT
>JADZEA010000039.1 GCA_020850775.1 bacterium | reverse complement strand
TCAATCGAATAATTTGAAGTATTTTGAGCTGTTGTCTGGTCAAGATTTTCGCTAAAAAAAATGTCAATGTTTGTTGCACTTGTTACGCTTGCAAAAAGCAAAGTTGGTTTTGAATTTGAGGTTGAAAGTAACTGTCCTTCGTTAACTGCCAAAGGTGTTTTGTTCAATCCGTTTACGACCCAGCCAACTGAAACACTGTCGTTGTTGAATCCCAAACTTGCATCGTTTGTAAAGTAAACACCTTCGTTTGAATCAATCCCTGAAAAAAAACCTGTAAAATTTACTTCCGCACCAATTCCAAAACTTGTTGGAGTCGTCGTGCTTCCTTCAGCAACAAAATCAATTCCAAAGTCATCCGCAAAATCAGAAGTAGCTGAGTTTGTTCCGTTTCCGTCAAGCAAAGTAATGCTGTCGTTGTTGTTGCTGACATCAAAACCGTTGTCAAGACTTGTGTTCAGGTTTCCGTTTCCGACGTAGAAAAGCATCTTTCCATCCGAAAAATCCGTGTCGTCAGTTGGAAAGTTTGCTGAGTTCGCTGCGTTGTTTGTTGTAAGAAGCAAAATCAAAGTTTCGGCAGGAATGTTTGCAAAAATTGCGTTGTCCGGAAAAATTATGCTTCCTTCGTTCAGCAAAGTTTTTGTGTTGTTGTCCGTCAGTCGCCAGTTTCTAAGGTCAACTCCGTTTTGAACGACCAAAAGTTCAATCCAATCTCCAAAAACTGTTTTTCCAATCGTGCTGTAAGTTGTTGTTCCTGCATCGTTTACAGTGTACTCGTTAATTATCACGCTGTTTGCTGCCGGTGTAACGGGAGCGGTGTAAAAAAAAATCACAGTTGAGTTTGCTAAAATCGTGTTTCCTGCTAAATCCTGCACGTTGTTTACAGTTAAAGTGTAGGTGGTGGTGGTTAAGTTTTGCCCAAAAGTCAGCAAAACAGAGTTGGAAGCCAGCAAAGTTACCAAAGTTGGGTTTCCAATTCCATTGTTAAGCGAGTAGTTTGAGTTTGCAAGAGCCGTTGTTTGGTTCACGTCTTCGGAAAAAGTAAGCGTAACCGTGTTTTGTGAAGTTGCGTTTGCTGAAGAAATTGTTGGTTTAAGCGAATCGCCAATCCCGTAAACGATAAAATCCATAAAAACAGGCAAGTGGTCGGAAGCAAAAACCAAAGCGTCAGCAGTTGCCTGAGAAACGACGGAGTTTGTTCCTGAATTGATTTGCAGGTTAAAGTGGTTTCCGTCGTTCCCAAAACTTGTGTAAGTTGAAGAAAGGTAGTCAATTTTTTGTGTGTCGTTCATCCCGTAAGAAGTTAAAATAAAATCAAACCTGTCGTCAAGTCCGCCCAAAGCTCCGCCGCTTCCCTGACTTACGGTTCTTGTGGATTGTGTGTGGATACTTTGGTAGGAAGAGTTGTTGCTCCAGTTTCCGACCTGATTGATTGGGTCACGCATTCTTCCGGTGTTGTTTGTTTCGCTTTGTGTCAGTTTCAGGAAAGCAGGTTCAGAACCGTAGTAAAGATTAAAATCGCCGACCAGCAAAAATTCTGTTCCTGTTGGAAGCAAACTCAAACGGTCTCTGAGAATTGTAACTTCGGCTAAGCGTTGTTGTTCGTTAGCTGTTCCGTCGGATGATTTCAGGTGAGCGGAATAAATTCTGAGTGTTTGAGTTTGTGCAGTGTTGGAAGTAAAAACGTACTCAGAAAATGCCCGCAGGTTTGTCAGAATTGTGTCCTGAGAAACAAAAGTAACCCGTGAACTTTTGTAGAAACAGGAGTTTTCGGAATCGTAAGAGGCATCAATAAAAGTTACGGCAGAGTAAAGATTTGGAGTTGAGTAGTTTAAAACGTCGTTCAAAAATTCCGTAACTCCGGCGGAAGATTTCATTTCCTGAACGACAAGGACGTCGGGTTGAATCTGGTCAAGAATGGTTCTGAAAGAAGGAACTCTTTGGGTTCCGATTGCGTCAGGGAAATCAAGAATGTTGTAGGTCATCACACGTATTGTGTCAAGCGGAACATCGGCTTTGGCGGTCAGGTTTAAAACAAGAAAAGCCAAAAGAGGCAGGTATTTTTTCATCAGTCTCCTTAAAATTTTTTCTAATCTAACTCAAAGAAAGTTAAAAGAAAAGAGTTATCGGTTAACTAAAAAAATGTTAGCAAAATGCCTTGTTTACAGATTTTATACCCGTAAAAAAAATTAGAGAAAAGTTAATGTTAATTTCTCAGTTTAGCGTTTAATTTTAGAAAAACGTTTTTCACGAAAGCTAAATTTCTTTTGTTGACAAGGCTTGTTAAGAAGTTTAAATTAAAATCTAAAAGGGATAAAAAATTATGCAGGCTCAAGCAATTGATTTCTTGGAAAAAGTCTTTGACAAAGACCAGGTTCTTGCACTTGTTAAGTTTGAAAATTTCCAGTCGCGACAAAGAAACTTAGCAACCAAACAAGACTTAGAACTTGAAATCGCTAAAATCAATAAAGAAATTGAACTTTCGCGAAAAGACGTTGACCTGAAAATCGCTGAAACAAACAAAGAAATTGCTCTCTTCCGTGAGGAAACAAGTAAAGAAATCACTCTCTCCCGTGAGGAAACGAAAAAGGAAATTGAACTTTCGCGAAAAGAAACAGACCTGAAAATCAAAGAAATTGACACAAAAATCGCCGAAACAAACAAAGAAATCGCTCTCTTCCGTGAGGAAACGAAAAAGGAAATTGAACTTTCGCGAAAAGAAACAGACCTGAAAATCAAAGAAATTGACACAAAAATCGCCGAAACAAACAAAGAAATTGCTCTCTTGAGAAAAGACGTTGACACAAAAATCGCCGAAACAAACAAAGAAATCGCTCTCTTCCGTGAAGAAATGAAAAAGGAAATTGAACTTTCGCGAAAAGACGTTGACCTGAAAATCGCTGAAACAAACAAAGAAATCGCTCTTTTGAGAAAAGACGTTGACGTAAAAATTTCAGGCGTTGAAACAAAAATTATTGAATCAAAAAATTCAACAATAATTTGGATTATCGGTTCTTTAGGTTTGCTGCAAACTGTTTTTAAGGCTTTGGATTACTTCCTGAAAAACTAATTTTTCGCTCCGTAAAACCAACAAACTCAATCGTAACCTTTTTTGAGAAAACTGGTAAAAAATTCTTTGCTTTTTCGTACCACTCAATCAAACAAATTGAACTTTCACAAAAATAATCATCAAGCCCAAGATTGTAAAACTCGTCTTCACGCTCAATTCTGTAAAAATCAAAGTGAACGACTTTTTCTAAACCTTGTAAATTTTTTTTTTCTGGTTTGTACTCGTTTGCAATTGTAAAAGTTGGGCTTGTGATTGTTTCACAAATTCCAAGTCCTTCACAAATTCCCTTTGCAAGATTTGTCTTTCCCGCTCCAATTTCTCCGCTCAAAAGCAAAACATCACCACAAACAAGAAACTTTGAGATTTTTAATCCAATCTCAAAAGTTTCTTTCTCACCTTTAGAAAAAAAAATTTCCACTTAAAAAACCTTTTTTTAAACCTTCAAGGTTAATCCTGAAGGCTTAATTTTTTCTCTTAAACTTTACTTTCAAGTGTAACAACAGGCAAAATCATTTCTTCCATTGAAATTCCACCGTGTTGAAAACTATCGTAGTAGTAGCTTTTAAACTTGTGGAAATTTGTCGGATAAATAAAATAATAATCCTCTTTAGCAATTATGTAAGTTGTGTTTAAACCTCTTCGCGGTAATTTCCAACTTTCCGGTTTATCAACATAAATTGCGTCTTTTAGGTTTGCATTAAGGCTTCTTCCATACTTGTAACGAAGGCTTGTTGAAGTATCTTTATCGCCGTGAACTCTCGTTTCGTGCAAAACTCTGATGCTTCCGTGGTCAGTTGTCAGCACAATTTTCACTTTTTGTTTTGAAAGCAAACGAAAAACCTCAAACAAAGGTGAATGTTTAAACCAGGAACCTGTTAAAGAACGGTAAGCGGCTTCTGTCGGAGCAAGTTCTTTTAAAACTCGTGAATCGGCTCTTGAATGAGCTAAAATGTCCACAAAGTTAAAGACAATCGCTGTCAAATCATTAGCTTGAACGTAGGAAAGAATATTTTTTTCAAGCCTTTTTGAGTCATCAGTGTTAATTATTTTATCAAAACGCATTATTTTTTCAGCAAGCCTTAACCTTTGAAGCTGAAGTTCTAAAAGCTCCTTTTCGTAACGGTTTCTGCTTGTGTCGTCATCGTCTCCGGTTTGCCAAAGCTCCGGAAACCTTCTTTCAATTTCAATCGGAAAAAGCCCGCTAAAAATTGCATTCCTTGAGTAAGGAGTGGCAGTTGGTAAAATTGAGTAGTGAAAATCTGTCGTAATTTTAAAGTAGTTTTTTAATTCATTTTCCATCATTAACCATTGGTCGTAACGCAAACAATCAACAACCACAAACACAACTTTTTCGCCTCCGGCAAGCAAAGGCTTAATCCAATTTCGCACAACGTCAACAGAAAGCAAAGGTCTGCCTTCTGTGTGATTAATCCAGTCAAGGTAATTTTTTTCAATGAATTTACCAAACTCAACGTTGCATTCAATTTTTTGATTGCTCAAAGTTTCGTGTAAATTTAGTTCCGGGTGGTTGTCTGTTTCAAGTTCAAGTTCGGTAATTTTATCGTAAAGTTCAGTCCAGTCATTAGAATTTAAAGGTTCCATCAAACTCATTGCAATCTTACCAAACTCTGCCCTGTAATCTTTGTTAAACATTTGTTTTTCGAGTTTTTTACCTTCAAGGATTTTTTTACAGGCAAGCAAAATCTGGCTTGGATTAACGGGTTTTGTCAAATAGTCAGCAATTTTTTTCCCAATTGCTTCTTCCATCAAAGTCTCCTCTTCACTTTTTGTAATCATCACAATTGGAAGTCCGGGAGAAATTTCCTTAATGTTTGCAAGAACTGTCAAACCGTCCATTCCCGGCATCATTTCATCAAGCAAAACTATATCAAAATTTTCTTGTTTTACGAGGTGAATTGCATCAAAACCATTTGAAGCAGGAGTTACTTCGTAACCTTTTTGGTTCAGAAAAATGATGTGAGGTTGCAACCTTTCAATCTCGTCATCAACCCACAAAATTTTTGGATTAGTCATTGTTTTTTCCTTTTTTAGTTTAAGTTAAGAACAAAAAAATGGTAACAATTTTTGCCTTTAAACTCCTTCCTTAATTAAAATTTCAAAACG
>JADZEA010000038.1 GCA_020850775.1 bacterium | reverse complement strand
TTAAAATTATCAGGTAAACCAATTCCATCATCTTCAACCAATAAAATAAAATGTTTGTCTAATTTAAAACTAACAGAAATTGTCCCTTTTCTACCGTTCGGGAATGCGTGTTTTAGTGAATTTGAAACAAGTTCATTAATTAGCATTCCACAATTGATAGCTAAATTAATATTTATTTTAACTTTTTCAACTTTAATTTTTATTCCGATTAAATTTAATTTTATGTCATAAGCATTAACTAAGTAGGAAAGTAAATTTTTTACGTAATCAGCAAAATCAATATTTGAAAAATTCGTGGATTCATAAAGTTTTTCATGCACTAAAGCCATTGATTTTATACGATTTTGGCTATCAAGGAAAATTTGAGCCACATTTTTATTTTTGATTTTATGAGCCTGAAGACTCAGTAAACTTGAAATAACTTGTAAATTATTTTTTACTCTGTGGTGAATTTCTTTAAGCAGAGCTTCCTTTTCTTCTAAAGAAATTTCAAGTTTTTCTAAAGCTAATTTTCGTTCCGTGATGTCCCGGTAGTTCACAACTATTGCCCTAACTCCTTCTTCTTCAAGAAAATTTGATAAAACAGCCTCAACCCAAACCCAATGACCTTTTTGATGTTTTAAACGGTAAGTTATTCTTACAGAGTTTCCTAAAGGTTTTTGGATTATTTCGTGTAAAGTTTTATTAAATCTTTTTTTATCTTGAGGATGTAAAACCTCTAACTTTAATTTACCAATTAATTTACTAAATTCAAAACCAAGAATTTTATAAACTGAAGGACTCGTGTAAATGATTTCCATTTTATCGTTGATTAGAGTGATTACATCAGAGCTGTTTTCAATCAATGCACGGAAACGTTTTGCATTTCTTGCTAATTGTTCCAAAGCTAACTTGTTTTCTGTAACATCTTTTCCAAAAGAAAACAAGCCTGTAATTTGTTGATTTTCAATAATCGGGCTAAAAGATAATTCTAAAATCCTTATTTTTTCCTGATTTTTAGGAGTTGAAAAAAGGTGTTCTATTGAAAATTTCTCACCAGCTAAAGCCCTGTCGTAAAGTATTTTTGCTTTACTAAAACGTTGCTCAGGTAAAATCATCTCCATACTCAACCCAATTTCTAAAACAATTCCATAAACTTGAAAAATAATTCCTTTAACTGAAGAATTGAAGGCAATAACTTTATAATTTTTATCAAGTGCTAAAATGTAGCTATCCGTGTTATTGATTAAAGTTTCAAAAAGCAGGGCTAATTTTTCGGTTTTTTCTTCAAATTCTTTCTTGGTTTTTGCTGATAAATGGCAAAGATGATTTAAGTAAGCCATTCTTAGAGAAGTAAAAAAAGTATTTAACTTTCTTGTTTTCTCAAAATTTTTGGGAGAAAAAATTTCACCAAAAACACCATCCAAAAAATGCACAAAAACAGTTGGAGTAATTTCATTGTCAAAAACAAATTTTGCTTGAGTTTTAGCAAATTCTTCCAAGCCTTCAACATTGCCTGTTTCTAAAAAATTAAAAGAAAGATTTGCTAATTTTTCCATTTTAATTTTCGGAACCACTTTAGCCAAATCTAAATTTTGTTTGCTCAAAACTTCAAAATTATGCCTTAAAACACCCAAAATGCTTTCGTGATTGATTTCTTTAGACAAAAACTTGTTCCTGATTTTTAGTTAAAAAGTTGAGGCAACTCTCCAAAATTATTAATAATTTTGTCCGGTTTGACTTGTGATAAAAATTTTTCGTTGAATTTCCCTGTTCTGACAAGAATTCCACTTAATCCTGAATTTTTTGCTCCTCCAACATCAGCTTCAATATCGTCACCAATTGCAACAATCTCTTTGCCTGAGAAATTCCAACCTTGAATTGCTAATTCAAAAAAATCTTTTGACGGTTTTCCAATAATTATTGCTTCTTGTTTTGTCGCGTATTCAAGAGCCGTTACAAAGCAACCTAAATCCATTGTTAAACTACTTTCTGTTTTCCAAAACCTGTTTTTGTGCATCGCAATTAACTTTTTCCCGTTTAACATTTCCAAAAAAACCGGATTAAGTTTGTCCCTTGTAAAGTCTTTTCCAAGGTCACCAAGAACAATTGCATCAGGATTTTTCTCAACTAATTCCAAACCTTCAAACTCTTCTGCTAAAACAGAACTGCTCGTCAGAAGCCAAATCTTTTGGTAATTCATTTTTAAACAATAAAGTCTTGATGCCTGCGGAGAGGAAAAAATGCTTTCAACGGTAGTTTCAAAGCCCATTTTGGCAAGTTTGTCAACTGTCATTTTTCGTGTTTGAGTTGTTGTATTCGTGATAAATCTAAAAGGGATTTTTCGCCTTTTAATTTCTTGAAAGGCTTCTAAGACCCCATTAAAAAGTTTATCTTTAAAATAAACTGTTCCGTCTAAATCTATCAGAAGAGCTGAAATTTTCATTTTTTACTCAATTTTTTGGATTTCAAATCTAAAAAATATTTTTTGATTTTATGTGATAAAATTCACTTTTGAATATTAATTCAGATTTAAAAATAATTGCTTTAAGTAGTTGAATTTATAGATTTTGAACTAATTTTAATCAAAAACAAGCCAACCAAAAAAACGATACTTGCAACAACCAAAGTTAAGGTTTTATTCTCGTCCAAAGCAGTTAGGAAATCGTGGTTTAAGCTATTAAAAACAGTGATTAATGAGTTGTGCAAAGCGTGGCAAAGTATGCTTAAAAAAATTGTTTTTGTTTCCCAAACAATCCAACCTAACAAAATTCCTAAAAGTGTCGTTGGAATTAGCCTGTAAACGTCAAAGTGCATAATTCCGAAAGCAATTGCTGAAATTAAAATCACTTGCCATTTCCCAAAAGAGCTTTGCAAACCTTTAAAAAGAACTCCGCGAAAAGCAATTTCCTCAAAAATTCCAGGTGTTACACCTAAAATTAAAATTTGCAGGTAAAGTGGTAAACTTTCAATTGCAGAAAAGGATTGTGCAAACTTTTCAAGGTAAGAATCAGGGAACTCAACCATTTTTCCAACCAAAAAATCCAGCAAAAACATCGCTGTAAAACTCACTAAAACCGTTCCAAACAAACCCAAAAACCTGACTTTGTTGAGTTGCAAAGTTTCTTTAATCTTTAGTTTAAACACAAAAATTGTTGCCAAAGAAAACCCGCCAAGTATTCCTGCAAGGCTTAAGGGAAGTCCAATTTTAATGTCAAGCATTGTTTGTAAAGTTGAGCCAACGTAAAAATAAACAAGCAGAAGCACAAAATAAAAAAGTAAAGCCTCATTTATTCCAAAAACTTTCTCACCGCTTTTTTGTGATTTTAGCAGGATTTTGTAGTTTATTTTTTCGCCTGTAACGACACTTTCGTTGCTGAAAATCCTGACTGCTGCAAAAATTGCAAGCCCCGAGTAACCTAAAGTCGTTACCGCAACAAAAAATAAGTGTTGAAGGTCGTAAGAGTTTTTGAAAATAGCAACCATCGCAAGCAAAACATTCAGAACGGGAATAAAAGCATTTGTGAGCGAAAGTTCCATTCCAGGCAAGTTTACAATCGTTAGCGGAATTATGAAAGCAATGATTAACGGAGTGATAAAACTTTGTGCTTCTTTGTAGGATTTTGCCAAAAGTGTTACAGTCATTGTGATTGCTGAAATCAAAGTCGCAGTTAAAGCTAACAAAAGAACGCTCCAAAAAGCGTTTCCAATGGAAAATGAAAAATTAAAATCTAATCCTAAACCGCTTTTTGCCCCAAGAAGAATCTGAAAATAAAGAGTAAAAACAAGGCTTAAAAGGTTTGCAAACGACGAAACAAGCGAAATTAAAAATACAGTGAAAAATTTTCCGGTGATAATTTCGCTGATTTCAACAGGTGCAGTGTAGATTGTTTGCAAAGTTTTTCGTTCCTTTTCGCCTGCTGTCAGGTCAATTGCCGGATAAATTGAACCAAGCAACAAAAAATAAACAATCATCGCAGGAATAAATTTACCAAGCAAATCGCCAAGTTTATCCTTTTCAGAAGCAATATTTTCGTAAGCAACAAAAATTGGTTTTGTGAAGGTTGTGTCAAAATTCAGTCTCTCTAACCTTTCATTCAGTTTGCTTGAGTTAAAACTGTCAAAGATTTTGTTAATTTTAGTTTTAGCCTGAGAATGAATTTCTTTTGTTCCATCATAAAAAAGCCTGAACTCTGCTGATTTATTGGAATCAATTGCACTTTCAAAATTGTTTTCAAGCAAAATCCCAACAGTGTTTTGCAAATTATTAATAATTTCGCTACTAACTTCGCCTTCAGAAATTGAAAGATTTTTTTCCTTTTCCAAAAGTGTTTTTAACTCTGTGTGGTAAGCGTTTGAAGATAAAATCACTTCAACTTTTGTCGATTCAATCTTTGCTTTTTGAATCATTTGCACTTGTGAAATTATCAAAAACAAAAAAGGGTAGAGGAAAGTTGGTAAAAGAATCATCATAAAAACAACCTTTTTATCCCGCAAAGTTTCTCTCATTTCTTTAAGAAAAATTGTTTTAACCGGGTTAAACCGCATAAAAATCCTCGCTTACTAACGATAAAAAAGCATCTGAAAGTTTTTGGGTTTCAGTTTGTTCCAAGATTTCTGCAAGCGTTCCCTGAATTTTCATTTCGCCTTTGTGAATGATTCCAATCCGGTCGCAAAGCCTTTCAACTTCGCTGAGATTGTGTGTGGAAAAAATAATTGATTTTCCATTTTCCTTAGATTCTTTAATAAAATTGAGAATAAATTCGCTTGCGACGATGTCAAGCCCCGTTGTTGGTTCGTCAAGAATTATTAATTTTGGGTCGTGAACCAAAGTCCTTGCAATTGCTACCCGCTGTTTCTGTCCTGTAGAGAGTTTTCCACAAAATTTTGATTGAAAACTTGTGATTTGAAAATCAAAAATGAGCTTTGCAACCCTTTCCTGCAAAATATTTTCAGGAACTTGTGAAAGTCTGCCAAAGTACTCAAGCATTTCTTTTGCCGTAAGCCTTTCGTAAAGTCCTGTGTCTCCCGTGTGAAAACCAAGATTTTTTCTCGCTTCAACTTTTTGTGTTTTCATCGGAAAATTATTAATCCAAACTTCACCTTCTGAAGGCTCTAAAATTCCTGCAAACATTCGCAAAATCGTTGTTTTACCAGCTCCGTTTGGTCCTAAAAGTCCAAAAATTTCGCCTTCTGCAACCTCAAAAGAAACAGAATTAACAGCTAAAAAATCATCAAAATACTTTGTGAGTTCATTCGCTACAATTTGCATTTTTGCCTTTAAATTTTGTGGACAATTTTTTTGAATTAGACAAAGTTACAAACTTTTAAAAAAAAACAGGAGCTAAAAATTTAGTCAGAGGTTTGCAAAGGAGTAAAAATCTCATCTTTTACTTTGTGAGAAATTCTTCGTAAAGTTTTTCAAGTTTAGTTTTTGGAAAAGCACCTTCACGCAAAATTTTCAGTTCATTTTTTTGTGTGTCAAGGACAGTTGAAGGCAAAGATTCTTTCAGTTTTCCAAAATCAATCACAAGGTCAACCTGTTCTAAAATTTCTTTTTCAATTTCTGAAACGGAACTTGGGTCTTTTTTTCCCGATTTTGAAAAATTAACAGAAGTTGAAAAAATAGGCTTTCCAAACTCTTTGAGAAGTTTCAGGCAAAAATCAGAAGCAGGAATTCTTGCTCCAAGCGAAGTTTCACCAAACTCAAAAACCAAAGTTAAAGGTGCTGGAAAGCAATTTTTTAGCAGAAATTTTGCAAAACCGGAGCTTTTTACTTCCAAATTTTCAAGCATTAAAACAGAATCAACGATTACGCTTAAGGGTAAGTTTGTGTCTCGTTTTTTGATTTTGTAGATTTTTTGTTTTGCTTTTTGCGAAGTGAACGCACAACCGATTCCGTAAACTGTTTCGGTTGGATAAATAATTACGCCGTCGTTGTTAAGCACTTCGCTAATTTCAGCAAAATCAAGCGTTTGATTAGTAATAATTTTCATTTTTAGCCTTTCCACTTAAACTTACTGAAAAATCCAAAAAAACCAACAAAAATTACGTAAGGAAACTGTAAAACAAACCACAAAGGAAAAAGTTTCAGCAAATGTTTTTTAGCAAAAATTTTGCACGCAAAAAACGTGAAAACTAAGTCAAACAAAAATTTAAAGCCAAAAACTAAACTTGTAAAAAAATAATTATCAAAAACAAAACCTAAAATTATTGAACTGTGAAGCAACGAAACACCAAAAAGGTAAAGGAAAAATAAAGGATTGTTTAAAAATTGAAAAGACGAATTGCTTGCCCAACGTTTCCGTTGATTCCAAAAACTTTCAAAATCAGCTAAAGCAAAACTTGTCGCAAAAGTTTCCGTGTTTTCGCTAAAAATAATTTGCGAGCCTTTAACTTTTTTCGCAAGCTGAAGCATCAAAACATCGTCTCCTGAAATTCTGTGTTGAATTTTCTCAAAACCACCAATTTTTTCGTAGAGTTTTTTTGTGTAACCGAGGTTTTGTCCCGTGCAAGCCCAGTTCAAGCCAACTTTGTTTGAACCTTTTGCGGCAGCCATTAAAATTAAAAAATCAAGTGATTGTAAGTTTTGAAAAATTTCATTTTTGCCTGAAAAATGAAGGAAACTTGAAAAGCCAATCACAAAACAAAGTTCACCGGAAAAATTTTCAAGCATTCCGCTAATCCAGTTTTTGCCGACACAACAATCAGCGTCAGTGAAAAGTAAAATTTCACCTTTACTTCTTGAAATTGCAAGACTTAAAGCATTTTTTTTAGGTGAAATTTTGGGCTTGCAAGTCTCAATTGTTACAAATTTCAGATTTGGAAAAACCTTAGATTTTTCTTCGAGAATTTGTTGTGTTTCATCGGTTGAACGGTCGTTGGCAACGATTACTTCAAAATTTTTGTAGGTTTGCTGTTCCAAACAAGCAAGCAGGTTCAGTAAGTTTTGTTCTTCGTTTCTTGCTGCAACAATCACTGAAACAAGGTTTTCTTTTTGTTTTGCAGATTGTTTTCCGCTTCGTTTTAAAAGCCCGTAAAGCAAGTAAAAACCAAAGCTAAAGTAAATTAAAGAAGCAAGTAAAAGCAAAAAAAGAATAAAAATTTGTAAATCCATTTTTAGTTTTCGTTTAAGTTCCAGTCGTAATCAAGAAACTTGATTTCAGGTTTTTCAAGTTTAGTTTTTGAGTAATTGTTCCAAACTCCAACAACTCCACCAGAATTTTTAAAATCTTCGCTAAACCAATCGAAAATTGCAGAGGCGTAAAGTGTGTTTTTAGCCTTGTCGTACTTGTTTTTAGCTTCGTCGTTGATGAAATTTTTTCCTGCTTCGTCCAAAAGTATTTGAGTATTTTCAGAGTTAAAAGCCTTTGGAAGCAAGTTCGGACAAGAAATTGAAGCACAAACAATCGCAAAATGAATTCTTGGTTCCTTAAATTCCTTTCGCAAAATTTCGTGTTCAACGTGGTTTAGTGTAAATTTTTTTCCACCAACTTTGACAATTTCCTGGTCCCAAGGTCCTTTTAGCAGAGTTCCAATTTTTTTAATGCTTTTTACAGGATAATTTTGAAGGATTAATTCAATCGTGTAAGCGTTGTAAACATTAATCCAAAAGGCTAATTTTTCGTTTTGGTTAAGTTTTGCTGTTTCCGTTTTTTCAAGTTCGGTGAGGTAAGAGCGAAAAATTGCGAGGTCAGTTTTGGTTTCAAGAAGTGCTTTGTAGCTTACAAAACCGTTTTTTACGTATTTTTGTAAGATTGTGTGGAATTTTGAGTGTTCAAAAGCAAACGAATTTTGCAGTAAAATTACTAAAACAAGCAAAAAGCTAAGAAAGGTTTTTTTTAGCATTCTAAGTTCCTTCCAAAAGTTAGAGTTTGTAAGTTTTAACCTTCACAGACCGATTTTTATTCAGGAAGTTAAGAAAATAACTTCTTTGTTTGGAGTTTTTTTGGTATTTTCAAAAAAAGTTTTTAGTGTTTTGAAAGTCAGGAAAAATGGACAGTTTAATTCGTAAAATTTTCCCAAAAAACAAACAAAAAATGCTTGTTAATTCGTTAATCCAAATTATTGAGCCTTTTTTAGCAGTAAAAAAGGTAGAAATTCTCAGAGACCAAATCAATCTTTTTGGCTCTCCAAAAAGTTTGAGCAATAATTTTTATTTTGAAATTCAGGACGAATTGCTGAAAGCAGGATTTTTTTCAAACGTTAGTTCAGATAAAAATTCGGAAAATTTAAAAATTGAAATTTATCTTTCTGAAGCACTTGAATCGCACAAAACAGCACAAAAACCTGAAAAAATCGGGCTGAATTTTTTGCTTTTTTTCCTGACAATTCTGACAACACTTTTTGCAGGTGCAAGTTTTGAAACTGATTGGGAAATAATTTTGCAAAACCCGGTTTTAATGCTAAAAGGAGTTCCTTTTTCGTTTGGAGTGATTGCCATTTTGCTTTCACACGAACTTGGACATTATTTTTTGGCAGTTTACCACAAAGTCCCTTCTACTTTACCATTTTTTATTCCAATGCCAGTTGGTTTTATTGGAACGCTTGGTGCTTTTATCAAAATGCGGGCAAGAATCGAAACACGAAAAAAACTTTTAGACATCGGAGCCGGCGGACCAATCGCAGGTTTTTTGGTTGCAATTCCAATTTTGATTTATGGAATTTACACAAGCGAACTAATTCCAATTTCAAATGAAACTGACAGATTTTT
Source organism: bacterium (assembly GCA_020850775.1). GTDB lineage: Bacteria > CLD3 > CLD3 > CLD3 > CLD3 > JADZEA01. The sequence goes on along the minus strand of JADZEA010000038.1, from coordinate 1,249 downwards.
AGGTGCAGCTTTAGTAAAAATGACTTTTGAAAGAGATGTTACTTTGTCCATTGGTGAACCTTTACTAATATTTTTCTTTAAAACATTGATTTTTGGTCAAACACAAAACGCAGTTTTGAGCCTTAACGGGCTTGCTTTTGCAGGTTGGGTTGGGTTGCTTGTAACTTCCTACAATTTAATGCCTGTTGGTCAGTTGGATGGCGGACACATTCTTTACGCAACCTTTCCAAAGTATCACAAAATTGTTGCCAACCTTTTTTGGCTTTCGTTGATTGCACTCGGCTACTTTACAGGTTTTTACGGTTGGTTTGTTTGGGCTACACTTTTGTTTTTTATGAAATTAACTCATCCGGCAATCATTGACTACAAACCACTTTGCAGGGATAGAAAATTAATTGCTTTGGTTAGTTTGCTAATTTTTGTTTTGTGTTTTACACCAGTTCCAATTGAACTTAATTTTTGAAAGGAGAAGTAAAATGAATTTTGCAGAGAAATTAATAAAAATTGATAAAAGCAAAATGCTTGACGTACTTGGAGGTTTTCCCACCCAAATCCAGGTTAGCGAAAGAATTGTACAAGAAACGATTTTAAACATTGATAAAACTAAAGTTACATCAATCGTCATCACAGGGCTTGGAGGTTCGGCGATTAGTGGAGACTTGCTGAAAACTTACCTTGAAAGCCGTTTGGAAATTCCGGTTTTTGTGAACCGTTCCTATTTTTTGCCGAAGTTTGTAAGCGAAAAAACTTTGGTGGTTGTTTCTTCCTACTCGGGAAACACGGAAGAAACAGTTTCCGCTTTGCACGACGCAAAAAAACGAAAATCACAAATTCTTTGCGTTACTACGGGCGGAGAAATTGAGAAAATCGCAAAACAAAACTGTGTGAAAATTCCGATGGGTTTACAACCTCGTGCAGCGCTTGGTTACTCGTTTTTTGTGATTTTCGGTTTGCTTGCAAAGATTGGTTTTTTTGATTTTCCAAAGCAAGACGTAGAGGAAACAATAAAATTGCTTGTTGAAAAGGCTAAAGAATATTTTTTTGACCCCGAAAACAACTTTCCACTGAATTTGGCAAAAAGACTAACCGACAAAATAATTTTGGTTTACGGTTCAAGTGATTTGCACAAAATCGTTGCTGTGCGTTGGAAAGGGCAGTTTTGCGAAAACGCCGAGCATTTTTCTTTTGCGAACGAAGTTCCCGAAATGAACCACAACGAGCTTGTTGCTTTCACGAAAAAGAACGATTT
>JADZEA010000037.1 GCA_020850775.1 bacterium | reverse complement strand
AACCTTCGTCAATCCAATTCCCCAAAGCGGTGAAGTCCGCCATTCTTTACCGTTTGCCTGAAAAGTTGGACGGTTGTCAGCAAGACCTTCTCCCAAATCGTGTAAAAGTAAATCGGTGTAAGGAAAAATTACCTGATTTGAAAGTTCAGCAATCACGTGAGTTCCGGTTGTGAACTGTGGAGTGTGGCAACCGGAACAATTCAATTGTGTGAAGAGAGCTTTTCCTTTGAGAACTTCAGACTTGTTGTGATTTCGGCTTGCCGGAACGCCAAGTGTTTGTGCGTAAAATCCCATCAAAAGTGTAGTTTCATCGTCCAAATCTGTTGTGGACTGTAAACCTTCGGTACAGTTAGGCTGACCGTCGCAGTGTTCGGTAGTAAAAAAATTGTTTGTCAAACCCATGTCGTTGTTAGCGGCACCGGCGGACTGTTGATTAACAGTTGGTTCTTCGGCTTTCCAACCAAACCTTCCTATGTTTATCTGTTGTGTGAGGACGTCCCAAACCTGATTTGGTTTTCCGCTGATTCCGTCACCATTTGAATCGGATTCATCTGCGAGTGCCAGAAGCGTGTTTTCAGGAATTGCTTCGAGTAATCCCAAACCAAAAACAGGAGGAGCAACACGTGGAGAAATCAGAACGTTCTCAGGAAGAGGAATGTAACTTTCAGCGATTCCGTAAGTTGGCTGCTTCAAAGTTGCAGACGAGCCGTCAAGGTAATTTACAATTTTCTCTACCTCTGTTTTTGTGATTTTTCCTTCAGGAACAACATCAAAAATGGCTTTGTTTTGAAGCTGTCCACCAAAACCGGGAACCGGAATTATGCTTCCGTTAGTTCCGGAACCGGGAACACTGATTCTCAGCAAAAGTCCGCTGTTTGGGTCACCGTCAAACTCAGGAATTGTTCCGCGACCGTTTCTGACGTGGCAACTTTCACAGGAATTCTGATTGTAAAGCGGTCCGATTCCACCGAACTGTTCGGAAGGTGCTGTAACAAACTGTTGACCAAAAGCAGCGTCTGCAAGAAAGTGGCGGTTTACGTTGTCAGTTTCAAGGTTTGCAGCAGGAAGAGCAAAAGCATCAGGACCTGAACTGAAAATTGTTGTTTTTCCACCTGCAAGAACCGATTCCGAATCGTTTGATTTTGATGAATCGTCGTTGTCGCAGGAAATCAGAAAAAGTGGTAAAATTAGTGCTAAGTATTTTTTCATTTTAATTTTCCAGATTAGAAATTAATGGTTGAACTTGTTCTTCAAGAGTTGCCTGAAGAATCCTTACTTTGTTTTGAGCTTCACTGGCAGCAGCGGCATTGTTGAAAACTGCATCGGAAAAGGTTCCGGGAATGTTTTCAATTGACTGAATTGCTGCTTCAATTTCTGCAGTTACTTTTGTGTTAAGGGAAGATTTTTTTTCAGAGACGATTTCTGAAACCGATTTTCCGTTTCCGAAAGCTCCAAATTTTCCAGTGTAAATATTTTTAATGCTTCGGATGTTGTCAGAAAAATCCGCTTTTGAATTTGCACTGAAGCGGGATTCTTCAAGTGTCAGGTCTTGCTGTACTAAAGGGTCGTTTATTTTTCCGTTTGCAACTTCATCGGCGATAACAATCATCGCACTGACAAATTCTTCAACGGCAGATTTTTGACTTACGTAAATCGGACTTCCATTGCCTGCTGTCAGAATGTTTTCGATGTAGTTTCCGCTTTCAGGACGCCAAAGGTTGAAGAGTTTTTGGGCATCAGTTTCAAGCGCACCTGAAGCAGCAGCTAAGTACTCAAACTCACGTGTTGTGAACTCTGTTACCTGTTTGTTTCCAGTTGTTCCCCAAAGCAGGTATTCAATTGTGTGAAATCCTTTCAAAGTTCCTTCCTGCTGTGCAAGAAATTCAACTGTAAGCGAGTTGTTGCTGCTTAGTACGTTGTTCAGGTCTGTAACGTTCACGGGCCAGGAATCAAGTGAAGGGTCAAGACCTTCCTGGTCAACCGGACCGAACAAAAAACCCTCTGACTGTTCCCACGGCGACCTTGCAGCAATCCACGCATTTTTTGCAGAAGTTAAATTTTCTGCTGTCGGGTTGTTTTCAAGTGCATCAGTTGCCTGTTTCAAAATCAGGGCATTTTCTGCAAGTGACTGGTAAGTTTTAAGAATAACATTTTCTGCTGTGTTACCGAGAATTTCAGAGTAATCTGTTTTTTGTGAAGTTTCGCCACCGTTACTGCAGGAAGAAACTGTAAGCGAAATTGCACCAAGTGCAAGCAGAAAAAAATTTGAGAGTTTCATTTTAAATCCTTTAATTTAGTTTAGTGATTGTTAATTTTTGATTGTCAGAAATCGAAACCGAAGCCTAAAACGAATGTGTTTTCAACTTCTTCTGAACCAAGTGTTCTGTGTGAAAAATGCGTTTTCAGGACAACATTCGGGTGAGGGAAGTAATTGAAACCGAAAGTTTGAACTTTCCTTTCGTAGCGTGGGTTGTCAGAAACCGTTCCTTCTGTTTTAAGCATTGAGTCGTACCACTCTGTTCTGCCAAAAAGGTAAAATTCCTGTGAAGCATCCGGTTTAATAATGTGAAGTAAGTCGTAAGCGAGTTCAGTGTAAAATCCGGCAGCCATTTTTCCAACCGGTGTTCGTTTTACGTTTAGGTTGTTGGATAAATTACGGTTTGCTTTTGAAAGTTCATCGCTGTTTTGAATGTTGCCAAGCATTGCGTAGGAACGTGCGCGAAACGGATGTTTTTCCCAGAAAAAATGAACACTACCAAAAGTTACCCAGGACGGAAGTGTGAAATCCTTTTTGGGTCTGTTGCCGGTTGCATTGCAGGCATAAAAATCAAAACCAATTTCACTGTCCTTTTCAAAAATCCAGTCTAACCGTAAAGCGTAAGCCGGATTGTTTGCATTAATTGTTTCAAAATGTGTTTGGTAACCTCTTTTAATCCAGTTTTGAGAAGAAAAACCTGTGTTGTCAAGTCCGCTGACTACGTAAGCCTTGTAGGAGAGAAAAGGGAAGTGGTGCTGAGTGTGGAAATCGCCTGAAAATTCAATTCCGGTTTCGTACCAGCCAAGTGGTAAAATTGTGTTTTCAACTTCAGAACGGAAAGCTGTAAAGTATTCTTTCGGATGGTCAAGTTTTGCAGCATTTCCGGTGCAAAGTTTCAGTTTTCCAATTCTGACGTTTAACTGAGGCTTGATTTTAAAAAACAAGTTTACCTGTTCAAGTACGACTTCACCGCCTTTTTCAATTTCCTGTTCAAATTCACCGAATTCCTCAAGCGGGTCAAAATCCATCGTAACACCTGTTCCGCCGTGTTCAAATTCTACCTCGGATTTAAACTGAATTTTTTCAGAAAAATCGTAGTAAAGGTAAAGATTTAAACGTTCTGCATCTAACGAATTGCGTTTGTCAGGCAGCGTTTCCCAGTCAAAAGCGTAGTAATTGGCAACTCCGTAAGCCTTGAATTTTAATTCTGATTCAAAAACTTCTTGTTTTTCCTGAGTTTTTTTGTGCAGGGTTTCTTTTTTCTGTGCGTAAGAATTTGCAGTTAGCAAAGCTGAACCAAAAGCCAAAAGTAAAATTCTGTTCATCGTCATCCTTTAAAAATTCTGGTGAAATATAAAATCTTATTGAGACTTAGTCAAAATAAAATTTAAAAATTTTTCCTTGCTTTCCGGTTTGATTGTTTTGCAGTTCAAATCAATCTTTTTATGCTTGTTTTTAAAATTTTTTCAGTTTTAAAACCGGAGCCTTTCTGGATTTTGTTCAGTGTCTGTTTGAGGTCAGTTTGGAAAGTTTGAAGGTGTGTTTGCGGGAAATGTGTCTGCAAAATGCGTGGGCATTTTTAAATTGGTTTCAAACCTAACTCTTTCAAATATTCATTGTGTTTGTCTGTGTTTGTTTTTATGTTTTCGTTGATTGAAATCAATTTGTGGTTTACTTCTCTCAAGTCAATTTGTACTTCGTCTTCTGATGTGCTGACATACCTTGAAATATTCAGATTGTAGCCGTTCTTTTCAATTTCGTCCATTGAAACTCTACGAGCATATCTTTCAATGTGTTCTGGGCGGTATTTGTATGTTTCAACTATTTTTTGAATATCGTTTGGCTCTCCGTTTTCTCCCTCTCTTAACGTGTTTTGCCGTTTGCCTGACTTGTAATGCTCTGCTGCATTGATAAATAAAACATCATCGTGTTTCTTACACTTCTTCAAAACCAGAATGCAAACGGGAATACCAGTAGAGTAGAATAAATTGGATGGTAAACCAATTACGGTGTCAATGTTATTGTCTTTTAAAAGTTTGGTTCTGATTCTTTCTTCTGCACCGCCACGAAATAAAACTCCGTGTGGTAAAATGATAGCCATTGTTCCTTCTTTGCCTAAGAAATGAAAACCGTGCAAGAGAAAAGCAAAGTCTGCTGCTGACTTTGGTGCTAAACCATAACTTTTGAAACGGAAATCTTCTGCTAAAGTGTCGTTGGGTTCCCAACGCAAACTGAATGGCGGATTAGCTACAATGGCATCAAATTCTATTTTTTTGCTTGGGTTCATTTCGTTGAGCAATGCCCAACTATTTTCTAAGGTGTCTCCGTGGAATATCTCAAACTCGGTGTCTTTCATACCGTGCAAAAGCATATTCATTCGGGCAAGGTTGTAGGTGGTGATGTTTTTTTCTTGTCCGTAAATTTTGCCTACACTACCACCGCTGTCTTTGATCCGTTTTCTCACATTGAGCAACAATGAACCTGAGCCACAAGTAAAATCCAATACTTTATCCAGCTTCTTCTTCTTTCCTTCCTTTGGTTCTTGACTGTCTAAGGTTACAATTTCTGATAGGATAGTAGAAATTTGCTGTGGCGTATAAAACTCTCCTGCTTTTTTGCCTGAACCTGCTGCAAATTCGCCTATCAAATATTCGTAAGCGTCACCAAGAGTATCGGAGTCGGCAGAGAATTCCGCAATACCTTCTGCAATTTTTTGAATGATGGTGCATAGTTTCTTGTTCCGTTCGGCTGATGTTTTTCCGAGTTTTTCAGAATTCAAATTGATTTCGGAAAACAAGCCTTGAAAGGCACTTTCAAACGATTCGTTTTCAATGTATCTAAAACCTGCTTCAAGTGTTACCAACAGTTCAGGATTTTGTGTACGAGCCATTTCGCTGATGTTACTCCACAAGTGGTCAGGTTTGATGACGTAATGCACTTTTCTACGCATCTGTTTTTCAAATTCAGCTACTTCATCTTTATTGGAAGCATACCAAACCGATAACGGTGTTCTGTTGTCTGTTGCTGGTAAATTGGGATAATCTTTTCCCAATTCTTTTTTTGCCGCTTCTTCGTAGTTGTACGATAAATACCGAAGGAAAAGAAACGAAAGCATATAATCACGGAAATCATCCGCATTCATTGCTCCTCGCAGGTTGTCTGCAATGTTCCAAAGGGTTTTCCCTAATTGTTGCTGGTCTTTATTTGTCATTTATTCCTTTTTGATTATTTTCTTCACTGGCTTTTATTTCATTCACTAACAATTCTTGCAATTCATCTTTGGGCAACAACAGTTGGTACTCCGCTACACCTATTGGTTTGTTTATATCTTGCAAGGCAATTTCTACATCTAAATGGTCTTTGTCGGCACAAAGAATAATGCCAATAGATTGATTTTCGTTTTTGCCTTTTTCTAATTTATCAAGTAGTGATAAATACAAATTCATTTTGCCAACATATTCGGCTTTAAAATTTCCAATTTTTAATTCAATGGCTACCAACGAACGCAAACCACGATGGAAGAAAAGCATCTCTGCAAAATACTCTTTGTTATTGTATTCCAAACGGTGTTGGTTACCAATAAACGAAAAACCTTTGCCCAATTCCAACACAAACGCTTTTATTTTTTCTACCAATCGTTTTTTTAATTCCGATTCTTTTACTTTTTCGGTAATTCCTAAAAAGCTAAGATTGTAAGCATCTTTAAACACTTCGCTTGCGTAATCTGAGTGAATTGTGGGAAGTGCTTCATTAAAGTTATGCGATTTAATCTGTTTTTGTTCGTGGGCATAACTATCCATTTTTATAGCATTGAGCAACCAATCTCTGCTCCAGCCTTTTTCTATGGTTTGATGAATGTAAAAAAAAGCGGCTTTTATGTCTTTTACTTTGGTAAAGATAAGAATGTTATGACCCCACGGAATTAGTGCAGCGGGGTGCTGCATAAATTGTTCAACAAGCTGTTGGACAATTTCAGTATTTTGATTTTCAGTATTTTTTGATTTTGCCCCAGCTTGTGGCAAAATTAGTCCAACAGGCTGTTGGACTAATCCGCTATTGCTGTAAAAATTGTAGAATTGCTTGCAGTAAAACAAATTACTCCTTGTCAATCCTTTCATATCGGGAAATTCAGCCTGTAAATCTTTTGATACACGCTCTATTAACTTGCTGCCCCAAGTGTTTTCTTGTGCTACAATTATTTTGCCCAACTCCCAATAAAGTAGTATCAACTCTGTGTTTACAGATATAGAGGCTTTGGCTTGTGACGAACGGATTTTTCCTTTCAGCTCAACTATCCATTGTTTGTATTCTTCTTTTATCATTTGTTTTGCCTTTTTTAATACTGCCATACAGCGTTGTCATTTATTTTTGGAAACAACCCCTGCATCAATCCCTTTTTATGCAGCTTCAATTGCTCTATTCTTTCCGTTTGTGAAATAATCAGGTCATTTAAAGATGAAAGACATTCAGCAATTTTTTCTTGCTCCTTAATTTTTGGAACTAAAATTTGAAAACTCGAAATGCTTTCTTGTGACAAAGTAGGAATAGCTCCACCTACAACTGTTGCATTTATTTGCTTTTGAATAGATTCATTGGCTACAAGCAAATACAAAAAATAGTTGTTTACTTTTTTAGGCTTTAATACAACTAGCTGTGGATTAATTGTTGTTTTTTCTGTTAGATTTTTAATGAAAGCTACCTTGCCATATGTAGAGCCGGTTTTAACTAGAACGGTAAAACCGTTTTCTAACATTATTTCAGGTGATTCCTCATATTTTGCCCACGTTATGTATGTTGATTTAGTAAAACTTAAAGTTCCAAATTCGTTTATGTTGCTTGGACTCATTGAAATTGCACCTTCTCCTTTGCCAACAATATCCTCTAAAGTATATCCTCTGTAACCTATTCTTCCTTTAATTTCAATTAAATCCCCCAACTTCTTCTCCACCCACTCCCCATCATTCTCAAACTCCTCAAACCGATATTTCGGCACTTTTTCTCCCTCTTGCGGAAAAAGGTTTTGCATCAAGCCTTTTTTATGCTCTTTCAATAAATCCAACTTTTGGCTGTGGGCAGTTATCACTTCATCTAATGAAGTAAGACAGGATGCTATTT
>JADZEA010000036.1 GCA_020850775.1 bacterium | reverse complement strand
ATTTCACTATGAAAAATCTAATTACCTGCTTTTTGCTTTTAATTTCAGCACTAAGCATTTCAGCACAGGAAATCTCTTTCGTTTACGAAAAAAACGTTCCCGTTGAACTAAAAATTGACGGGAAAGCGGAACACACATTTTGGATTGGGATTTCCTTTTATCCTTACGGGGTGAAAGACGGGAGAACGGAAGGTTTCCACGATTTCAGGGAAATTAAACTTGGACGGTTTGCGGAGACTTTTAAAATTGATAAAAAATTCTACGGCGGAACTTACGAGATTGCGTTTTGGGACAAGAAAATCAATGAAAAAGATTGCCAAACTGAAGATTGCCTTTACTGGGTTAAGAAGCGAGGTTTTGCTTTAGACAAAATGACTTTTTACAAAACAGGCTACTTCAACGGCTACTAAGCTTTGAAAAAAATTTAAGAACAACTAACCTATAAAAAATGGCTTTTTTCGGTTTTTTAAAAAACAAAAAAGCCTGAAAAACAAGGAGTACGTAAAAATGGAAAACTACGAAATTAATCAAAGAAATTTTGAGGAAGAATTCACAATTAGTCCAAACGGTTTTCTTTTTGACCATGTTTCAGGTTTAACTTACACACTGAACAAAACAGGGCTTTTTATTCTCAGACGAATTGGTGAGAAAAAAAATGCTTCTGAAATTGTTATGGAAATTACAGAAAAGTTTGAAGTTTCTCAGGAAAGAGCAAACGTAGATTTTCAAGAGTTTTTAGTTCAGGCAAAAGAATTTGGAGTGCTTTAAAATGAAAAACCTAAACGTTGCGATTACGGGTCTTCACGCTGCTGATTCACCTGCTCCGGGAGTTCCTGTTGCCCGTTCAATTCTTCACGAAGGAAAATGGGAAGGGAAAATTATTGGTCTTGGTTACGATTCTTTTGACACTGGAATTTATGACAAAGGGCTTTTTGATGAAATTTATCTAATTCCTTACCCCTCTGAAGGAGAATTTAATGTTCTCGCAAGAATTCGCCAGATTCATCAAAAAACAAAAATTGATGTTTTAATTCCAACACTTGATGCGGAGCTAAATTCTTTTATGAGAATTCGCCCTGAACTTGAAGAAATGGGAATTAAGGTTTTGCTTCCAAACGATTCAAGTTTAAAAATGCGTTCCAAAGCAGTTTTAAGCAATTTTTGTGAAAAATACGACATCCCTTTTCCACGAACAAAAGTGATTTTTGATTACGCGGGAATTAGCCAGGCGATTGAAGATTTTGGGTTTCCAATTGTTGTAAAGGGTAGTTTTTACGATGCTTACATTGCATACTCGTACAACGAAGCGGTGATTTATTTTAACAAGATTTCTTCTGTTTGGGGTTTGCCGATTGTTGTTCAGGAAATGATTAAAGGTGAAGAGTACGACGTTTGTTGTTTGAGCGATTTTCACGGCAAAGTGATTGGCAAAGTCCCAATGAGAAAATTAAGGCTAACTCCAAAAGGAAAAGCTTGGGCGGGAGTTACGATTTTAGACAAGGAACTGCTTGAACTTTCAGATAAAATTCTTGAGCGGATTCATTGGAACGGACCTTGCGAGCTTGAATTTTTGAAAAATGAAAAAAATGGAAAATATTACCTGATTGAGATTAATCCGCGTTTTCCTGCCTGGATTTATCTTTCAGCAGGAGCAGGAACAAACCTTCCGTACACTGCTGTAAGAATAATTTCAGGTGAACACGTTGAACCTTTAGCTCCTTGCAAATCAGGAGTAATTTTTGTCAGACACGCAACGGATATGATTTGTCCACTTGATTACCTTGAATCGCTGACAACAAAAGGCGAACTAATTTTTAACAAATCAGAAGAAAAGGAGCTTTAAAATGACTGTTCAAAAAGAATACTACGAAAAACCAATTATTGTCAGGCACACGGTTGGTTTAACAAACAAGTTTGGCAGGAATCCGGCTTCAACTCCAATGAAAATGATTGATGGTTACCAAATTTCAAAGCTCATTGAAAATTTTGGTTCTCCACTTTACGTTGTGAGTGAAGCAACCCTGAAACGCAAGTACAAAGATTTAAAACGTGCTTTTGAATCACGTTACCCAAACGTTCAGATTTCTTACTCGTTCAAGACAAACTATCTTTCAGGAATCTGTGCAGTTTTGCAAAACGAAGGTGCTTTTGCTGAAGTTGTGTCAATTTTTGAGTATGAAATCGCCCAAAGGTTAAATTTTAAAGGCGATAAAATTATTTTTAACGGACCCGATAAAAGTAAATCAAGTCTTGAACTGGCAGTTGCAAACAAGTCAGTAATTAATGTTGATTCGTTTGAGGAAATTTATTTGCTTGAGGAAATTGCCAAAGAACGTAACGAAGAAATTGAAATCGGTGTCCGTTTAAACATGGAACTAAACTATCCGCCCTGGAGCCGTTTTGGTTTCAACTACGAAAATGGTCAGGCTTACGAAGCAATCAAACGTGCAGAACTGAACGGGCTTTTAAAAGTTGTTGGTTTGATGGTTCACGCAGGAACGTACGTTGACGACGTTCAGGTTTACCAAAAAATGGCGTTGAAGTACGTTGAATTTTATAGAATTATTCACGAAAGGCTTGGAATTACCCTAAAATACCTTGACATCGGCGGAGGTTTTGCAACAATTAACACACTTCATCAATCTTGGTTGCCTGCAACACAAACTTGTCCGGGTTTTGATGATTACGCAGAAGCAATTTGTCCAATTCTGCTTAATGGAATTACACAACTTGGAGTTAACCCTCCAAAACTTTTTATGGAACCGGGAAGAGCTTTGGTTGACGAGGCGATGCACTTAATTACTTCTGTGATTTCCACAAAAAGGCTTTCAACGGGAGAAAAAGGAATTGTTGTTGACGCCGGCATAAATTTACTTTCTTCAAATCAGTGGTACCGCTACGAAATGCAAGTTACTCAGGAATGTGGAACAATGGTTGAAAACACAAATGTTTACGGAAATCTTTGTATGAACATTGACATTTTACGAAATGCTGTTCCACTTCCTTCGCTAAGAAGAGGCGACTCAATTATCATTAAAAATGTTGGTGCTTACAATTTTTCACAAAGTTTACAATTTATTCAGTTCCGTCCTGCAATTGTAATGATTAGATTTGATGGAAAAGTGGAGCTAATTAGAAAACGTGAAGACACAAACTATCTTTTACAACTTGAAAGTGTGCCTCAAGACCTTAAAAAATAATAACCTGACAGCCTTTCAGTTCGCAAAAAAACTGAAAGGTTTTACACCTGAAAGTTTCGGAAACAACTAAAAAATGACAGAAAAATTAGAAAAGTTAGTTCGTGAAAATGATTTTGCAGATTTTATTGAAACTGTCTTTTCCGCGTACGGGAAAATGCTTTTTTCAAATTCCTGGCTTTCAAGTTTTTGCTTTTTGCTTGGCACTTTCTTCAATTGGAAAATCGGTCTTTTTGCACTTTTGGGTAATATTTTGACTAATCTTTTCGCTTTGTTGCTCGGAGTTCACAAAGGTTACCTGAAAGCCGGAGTCTTTGGAATCAACGGAATTTTAACGGGGATTGCAATTGCTCAAACTTTTGTTCTTAGCTCAAAAATGACTTTTATTTTTGTTCTGACAATCTTTTTAACAACTATTCTTTGCATCGTTTTTCTAAGGCTTTTCAGGTTTTTGGATTTTCCAATTTTGACAATTCCTTTCTTGTTTGCTTTTTGGATTGCAAATCTTGGTTTCTTTAATTTTCGTCTGACAGAGCCTTTAATTTCTCCTTTTTCCTTGCCTGAAATTCCTTACCTGACGCACTTTTTGGAAATCTTTAGTCTCGCACTTTTTCAGCACAACTGGTTTTCGGGTTTGATGGCTTTGCTTGGTTTTTTCATCGTTTCAAGGATTAATTTTTTGTTTTCGCTTTGGGGATTGTTTGTTGGTATGGTTTTTTTCTACGTTTTAAACGGAAATTTAGAAGGTTTTACAAGAACAACAATCGGTTTAAACTCAATTTTAACTTCTGTTGCTTTGGGTGGATTTTTCATTGTTCCAAGCAAACAAAACACGGTTTTCACGACTTACGGGATTTTACTTTCTTGTTTTTTAACAGGATTTTTTGATTCATTTTTAGCCTTTTACGGAATTCCTGCTTACGTAACTTCTTTTAATGTTGTAGTTTTGCTTGTGCTTTTGGCTTTAAAATCAGATTTAATGCCACAAAGGCAATTAAATTTAATTACTGTTCCACTTTACCTGATTGACAAGCCGGAAACTCACTTAAAATGGTGGAAAGATCTTTTAGCTTACGAAAAATTGCAAAAAACTATTTTAAGGTTACCTTTTTGGGGTGAGTGGAAAGTTACACAAGGGAATTTTGACAGTGAAACCCACAAAGGACTTGATGGTTACGCTTTTGATTTTAAAATTGTTGACGAAGAAGGTTCAACCTTTCACGGTCTTGGTTTGAACCTGACTGATTACTATTCTTTTGGAAAACCTGTTTTGGCTCCTGCTGACGGAATTGTCGTGGCAATTGAAAATGAAGTTGAGGACAACCCGATTGGCAAAGTGAACAAGCTGAAAAACTGGGGAAACCACGTGATAATTTCTCACGAAAATGGTGAATTTACGGAAATTAGCCATTTTTTGCGTGAATCAATCAAAGTTGAAATTGGAGAACAGGTGAAGGTTGGGCAGATTTTAGGGCTTTGCGGAAATTCAGGAAATTCTTCTGAACCACACATTCATTTTCAGTTGCAGAAGGGGAATTTTGTCGGGAGCGAAACAATTGAAAGCAAGTTTTCAAACTTTTTGGAAAATGGAAAAATTATTGAATCGGGCATTCCGCAAAAAGATATTTTTGTTAAAAATGCTAACTAATTCTTTTTCTCTGAAAAACAGTAAAAAATTGACTTATCGCTTTTTTGTAATTACATTTTTTGCAAAAGTTCAAGGTTTGTAGAGATGAAAAAATTAGTTTTGTTAATTTTGTTTTTTGCAAGTTTTAATTTGGAAAGTTTTTGCCAAACTAAAGCTAACGAAAGCGTTGAAGAACGTCTTGTTCGTGTTGAAGAGAGCGTGAAAAACCTTGACAAAAGGGTTGACGGGTTACAAACTGAAATCCGGGACTTGCGTTTGGAAATCCAAAACTCAAAAATGGAAAACAAGAACCAAATTCAAAGTTTACGGGAAGAAGTAAAAGGTGAAATTCAAAGTTTACGGGAAGAAGTAAAAGGTGAAATTCAAAGTTTGCGAATAGAAATGGTTACTTTGTTTGGTGTGATTTTAGCGGGAATGTTTACACTTTTTGGTTTTATACTTTGGGATAGAAAAAGCGTAACAAAGCCACTCGCAAAAGACATTAAAGACGTTTCGGAAGAACTT
>JADZEA010000035.1 GCA_020850775.1 bacterium | reverse complement strand
TAACCTCAAAATGAATTTTTCTAACAAATAATTTTTGTGAAGTTAAAAAACTTTTGAGCAGAAAACGAAAGGATTTTGGGAAGGGTTTGAAAGAGAAAAATGCTGACAATGAAAAACGGTAGTACAAAAAAAAACTAAAGTGCTTAGCTAAAAACCTTCAAGGTTAAAAAAAACTTGAAGGTTGAAAATCATTGCTGACAAAAAATTATTGAATTCCTAAAAGTTCAACTTCAAAAATCAAAGTTGCGTTTGGAGGAATTACTCCACCGGCTCCGCGTTCGCCGTAAGCAAGGTTTGACGGAATTCGTAAAATCCTTTTTCCACCAACTTTCATTGACATCACGCCTTCGTCCCAACCAGGAATTACTTGTTGCTGACCAATCATAAAATTGAAAGGCTCACCGCGTTCTACTGAAGAATCAAATTGTTTTCCGTCAGTAAGCTGTCCTGTGTAGTGAACGGTAACAACTTTTCCTGCTTGCGGAGCTGCTCCGGTTCCAACAACTGTGTCAACGTACTCAAGTCCTGAAGCGGTTTTTGTAACTTTGCTTTCGTCAATCACAATTTTTACAGGTGGTTTTGGAGTTTCGGTTTTCAAAAGTTCAACTTCAAAAATCAAGGTTGAATTTGGAGGAATTATTCCACCAGCTCCGCGTTCGCCGTAAGCAAGGTTTGGTGGAATTGTCAGAACTCTTTTTCCACCAACTTTCATTGACATCACACCTTCGTCCCAACCAGGAATCACTTGTCCTTCACCGATTTTGAAAGTGAAAGGTTGGTTTCTGTCTTTTGAAGAATCAAACTTTGTTTTTGCACTGTCTGTAAGTGTTCCCGTGTAGTGAACAGTAACTCTGTCGCCTTGCTTTGGTGATTCACCGGTTCCAACAACTGTGTCAACGTACTTTAAACCTGAAGGTGTAGTGATTTCGCTTGCAGCCATTTCGTCTCCTTTTTTATCGTTGCAAGAAGCCATTGTTCCTGCACCGAACAGTAAAATAAAAACTAAAATTGATAGTTTCATTAATTATCAAACTCCTAAATTAAATTGGTTAAAAATTAAAGCACGAAATTTAACCTAAAAAATTTAGAATTACGAACTAAAAATTAAAGGTTTAAAATAATTTTAGCTGTGTCAGTTCTTTCAGTTTAAAACTTTTTCTGTGGAATTCCGAGTAACCGAGTTCTGTTATTTTTTCTCTGTGAAATTTTGTTCCGTAGCCTTTGTTTTGCCGGAAACCATAAAAATCCTGTTCACGTAAAACAAGATTTTCCATTAATTTATCCCGTGTAACTTTTGCTAAAATTGAAGCACAGGCAATTGAAAAACAAAGGCTGTCTCCTTTGATAATTGTTTTGGTTGGAATTTCTGTTTTTGGCTTTTGGTTCCCGTCAACGAGCAAAAAATCAGGTTTTTCAGGGAGTTCTGAAACCGCTTTTTGCATCGCTTCAAAAGTTGCCTGAAGAATGTTAATTTCATCAATCCGTGCCTGCCAAACGATTCCAATTCCAAAATATTTTGCTTTTTGTTTGATTTCTTCGCAAAGTTTTTCACGTTTTTTTGCACTTAGTTTTTTAGAATCGTCAATTCCTTCAATGAAAGTTTCGCTTTCAAAAACCACCGCTGAAGCTACAACCGGTCCCGCCAAAGCTCCTCTTCCTGCTTCGTCAATTCCACAAACCAATCTGAAACCTTTGTCCCAAAAATCTTTTTCGGGTTCAAAAAGTTTTTGGATTCGTAGAAATTCACTTTGATTGTTCATAAATTTTTTGCTACTTTTTAAAGGTTAAATTTTGAGAAAAATAATGAACTTAATTCTTTTATCGCTTTTAATTTTGCTTTTTTCTGCTTGTGGAGAACCACAGGTTGATTTTCAACAAAACAACGAACCGTACATTGCAATCAGTGCCTTCATCACTCCACACAAAAAAGTTGACGGAATTTTGCTCTCAAAAGCACTCGCTTTAGGGCAAAATTTTAACAAAGATACAATTTACATCAAAGATGCAAACGTTGAACTTCAGGAACTTGACAAAAACGGAAACATTGTTAAAAGCCAAATTTTGAGTTCAAGGCAAAAGATTTTTATTGACACCTTGCAGGTCAAAAATAACAAAAAGGATTTGCAGGGGAACATTTTTTTAGCAGACACAACGCTTTACGACACGACTTTCAAGTGGGAATACTTTGACCCGACGGAAACTTTTGAAGTTCGCTACAAGACGACTTACAAACTTCTCGTTGACTACGGTGAAATCCACGTTTCAGGGAAAACAACTGTTCCTGACTCCGGTTTTGCGATTTTGGGAACAAGCACAAACCAAAATTCTTTTGTTTACGCTTTACAAAATCCAATTTTACAGTGGAAATCCCCTAACGACTCAAGTTCAGTTCGTGGTTACGTTTTGACTTTGCGGGCAAGGAAACACGACAAATCAAATTTTATTTACCAAAATATTTTCAGTGTTTTTAACGACACAACAAAACTTGACAGCACAGAGTGGAGAGATTTTGCAGAAGCGATGAGAAATTCTCACTACACGCTTGATTTTGACGACGGATTTTCTTTGAGCCATCAATTAATTTGGTTTACTGTTTGGTTCTACACGACTTACGATGTAGTAGTTTACGCTTGTGATGAAAATTATTTTGATTACGCAAGAGTGCTGACAGTTGGTAACCAGGACCCGGACGGGAACTTTACGGAAATAAAAAACCACTTTGAAGGCAATGGAATTGGTGTTTTTGCCGGTGTTGTTTCGGATACAATTCAAATAAAAATCACGAAACCTGTTTTCCCCTAAAAAAAAAGCCCTGAAACTCAAGGCTTTTTTACAGAAAATTATTTTAACAGGAGCATTTTTTTTGTTTCGGAAAAATCACCACTTTGAAGCCTGTAAAAATAAATTCCTGACGAAACTTGTTTACCACTAAAGTTGGTTCCGTTCCACTCAACAAAACCGCTTTGCTTTTCAAGTGAAAATTCTTTCACAACTTCGCCAAGCACGTTGAAAATCGTCAGTTTTGCTTTCCCTTTAGCTTTCAGTTCGTAAGCAATTTTTGTCGTTGGATTGAAAGGATTTGGGAAATTTTGGCTAAGCCTGAAGTTTTTAATGGTTGTGTTTTCAAAAACGCTTGTAGAAATTGAATTTGGAGCATTAAAAGTTGGAGTTTGCATTTCGACAAAATTTCCTGTTCCGTCCGGAAAGCGTCCAAAAGAAAAATCCGTTGTTTGTTGCAAAAAAGTAATCTCTTCCACAATGCTTGTGTCGGGTGCGACAAGCAAAACTTTTTCTCCTGAAGCGGAAAGTTTAAAGTTTGCGTGCAAGCCAACCTGTCCTGAATCGTCGTCAGCCCAAACGATTAAAAAACCATTGGCAGCGATTGTTGTGTCAGGAAAAGCCCATTTTGTTAAGCTGTCAGCTTCGTCAGTTAAAAAATAACCGTTTAGCGAAAGAGTGCTTGCAGAATTGTTGTAAAGTTCAATCCAGTCATCAAATTCTCCGTCCTGGTCAGCAACTGTTGCAGAGTTTGAAGCCATAATTTCATTAATTGCTACGTCGTTTGTTACAGGCAAAGAATAAAATTCGTGTTGAGAACGTTCAGGTGAAAACATTCCTGAGTTAGTATTTTCTGCGTAAACAAAGTAGTCAATTTTTCCAAATTCAACAAAAATTTGAACACCAAAAATTCCATCGTTAGCCAAGTTGTCGTTGTGGTTCCCGTCGTCAAACATTGGTATTTTTTGGAACTCATCTTTTTTACTGTTTCTGTAGCCCAAAATTGCAGTTGTTCCGTTTGAGATTGTTGCGTTGATTGTGATTGTTGAATTTGCAGTTGCATTTTGCGGATTGCTTTGAATATTTGTAATTATTGGAGTTGTGTAAAGGTACTCCTGATGTGTTTGCAAATAATTCTCTCTTGCGTCCATCAACTGGCTTAATCCGACAGTTGATTGCATTCCGCTTCCTGAAGCAGTTGTCAGGTTGTTTTTGAACTGTGTGTAGGTGTAAAACTTGTTTGGGTCAGCCTGGTAATCGGCGTCAATAATGTCTTGCAACGAATCGGCACGTGAAAAATACCAGCCGTTTGCAAAGTTTTCGTTTAAAATTGTCCGGCAGTGAGCCATGTACATTTTTTTGTAAGTTGGGTTCCCAAGAATTAAATTTAAAAGCGGGTAACTGCTGTTTCCCTGCCTTAAAAGTGGGTTTAGAGTGATTAAAGAATTTGTT
This sequence comes from bacterium, assembly GCA_020850775.1. Classification (GTDB taxonomy): domain Bacteria; phylum CLD3; class CLD3; order CLD3; family CLD3; genus JADZEA01. Next base: position 1,245 of record JADZEA010000035.1, on the reverse strand, counting down.
CCTGAGCCTTCTCCTCCCGTGTTTGTAAAGCCTCCAAGCGACATGTTTAAATCCCAAATCACCGAAACCATTTTCCCGTTATTGTTTTTAATCAAATAAAAATTTTGTCTGAAAGGTCCTGAGTAACTATCCAAATTCACTAAAACATTGTTGAAAGCAAGCATCCAAATCGCAGCGTCAACATCTAAAACAGTTTCAAGGCTCGTCGGGTTGTTACTGATTACGTTTGTCAAATCCATCAATTCCTGCCAACCGTAATCGGATTCCATCTCGTAGTGAGTGTAGTAACTTGTAGAATCCGCTCCTAAGTAAGCAAGTGAAGAACCTCCGTTGTTTACGTTTGCCGGGTTGCACTTAACTCTTGTGTTCTCTTTGTCAGCGTTTAAAAAATCTTTCTGAAACTTGTTGTTAATGGATTCAGAACTGCAAAACAAACCGTAGTAACTTCCGTTAATGTAAACCTTTGCGTAGTTTGAAAACGGTGCAACGGTGTATTTTCTTGCGATTTCGTAACTCAAAACTTCACGGACAAAGGAAGGGTCTTTTGCACCGTTTGCAAGTTTGAGAACTTCGTAGCCTTGGTAGTTTTGGTCTTTCACGTAGTCAAGTTTAATGTTTAACGGATTTTTTGCATTGTTTGCGTTGTAAGTGCTGTTTCCTTTGTAAGCAACTCCGACGCTGTCAAAAACCATTCCGTTGATTACTGCTGTTCCGAGAAGTTTTTCGTCGTTTCCTGCTGCGTGGTAGCTGTCAAGAAGTTGGTCCCAGTTAGAAACTGCGAAGGTCAACTCAATCGTGTTGATTGTGTTTACGTCATAAAAATCCTGACCAAAAAGTTTGGTGGATAAAAATAAAGCTAAGATTAGTGGTTTAATTTTTTTCATTGATTTTCTTTCTAAAATTTTGGCTTGTTGCTTCATCAAGTTTTGCGCCAAAATTTTAAAACGGCTTTTCTCTAACTAAAAATAAAGTTTTTTGTTTCTTAGAATTAATCTGACTGAGTAAAAACGTACGGTAAAAATCCAAACTACCTTAGCAGAAGCATTTTTTTTGTTTCGGAAAAATTGCCACTTTGAAGCCTGTAAAAATAAATTCCGCTTGAAACTTGTTTTTCAGCTTGGTTTGTGCCGTTCCACTCAACAAAATTTTTACCTGTGTCAAGCGAAAATTCTTTCACAACTTCACCAAGAAGATTGAAAATTGTCAGTTTTGCCGAAGAGTTTTTTGGCAAAGTAAAGCTGATTT
>JADZEA010000034.1 GCA_020850775.1 bacterium | reverse complement strand
CGGTGCAAACTCATTTTCCTGTGAGTTTTGAGAATAAAGTTCTGTAGCAGCAAATAAAAATACTGCTAAAAAAATTCGTTTTGTCATACCAAACCTCAAAAAAAATTTAAAAAATTGAATTTGCTATTCAATGAAAAAAAAATGCAGAAGTCAAGGGAAAAAAATATTTTTTTCCACGGGTAGTTGATTTCAAAAGCGAAAAACCCAAAATCCCACTTTCTTAGTTTAAAAATTTGTTTTTTATCGGATTTTTTAGTAAATTTGGTTCGCAAAAAATAAGGACCAAAATTGAAAAGCCTCTTTACAACTACGTTTGTAGTTTCTTTTTTCCTGACTTCTTTTAGCAACGCACAAACACAACCACCTTTGTCTGAACAAAGCCAAATCTTTACCGCAAGAGACAAAATTATGCCTGCACTTGTTCACGTTGAACCTGTTAAGGAAATTTACAGCGAAGGTAAAAAACAAAAGCGTTCAGTTACGGGAAGTGGAATAATTTTTTCAAAAGAAGGTTACGTAATCACAAACAATCACGTAGCCGAAAATGCCACAAAAGTAAATTGTGTGCTTTCAAACAAAGAAGAAATTTCTGCTGAAGTCATCGGAACAGACCCTTACACAGACATTGCAGTTCTCAAACTCAATCCAAAAGGACTAAAATCTCCGATTGTTTGGGCTGAACTCGGCAAATCATCCAACCTTCAGGTTGGACAAACCGTTTTAGCTTTTGGAAGTCCGTTAGGCTTTTCACGTTCACTTTCAATTGGTGTAATTTCTTCAATTGACCGTTACTTTGAAGATTTTGGCGATTTTATTTCTCCTTACAACTTATGGATTCAAACTGACGCCGCAATTAATCCCGGAAACAGCGGCGGACCACTTGTAAACATTGAAGGACAAGTGATTGGAATTAATTCAAGAGGAATTCGGCAAGGTGAAAATCTTGGTTTTGCAATTCCAATTGACATTGTTTACGAAGTGGCAAAACAAATCATTGATTTTGGCGAAGTGAAAAGAAGCTGGATTGGATTAAACCTGCAAAATCTGAAAGACTTTGAGGAAGTCCTGAACCTAAAAAACACAAAAGGCGTTCTTGTTGCAAGTGTTGAAGAGGATTCACCCGCATTTTTGGCTGGAATTTTACCACAAGACGTGATTACAAGTTTTGACAGCGTAGAAGTTTCAGCAAGGTTCAAAGAAGAATTACCTGAAATTAACAAATTAATGGCTGACACAGAAATTGGAAAAACTGTAAAAATTCAGGCTCTCAGGCAAGGAAAACAATTTGAGTTTATTCTTACAACAACCAAAAAAGGAAAGTACGACGAAAAAGAATTTGAGTTTACGGAATGGGGATTTTCAGCAAAACAACTAAGCCAAAGGCTTGCACGAAAACTAAAAGTTTCAAAAGATTATGGAATTTTAGTTACAGGATTAAAAACAGGAAGCCTTGCTCAAAAATCACACCTTGAACAAGGGAGCTTAATTTTATCTGTTGACGGACAAGACGTTTCTGATTTGGAAAGTTTTAAAGAAATTTATGATAAAATTTTACGTTCAAAAACAGAGAGAACAATGCTTCTAACAGAACAAAACAAATCACGGAAATTTGTTCTGATAACCAAAAAACGTTAAGAGTTAAGGAAAAAATGTTTAAAATAATTTTAGTCTTAGTTTTTTTAGTTGGGAACAATTTTGCTGCTCAAAAAACACAAGTTCCAAGCCCAATCAAAACTTCTAAGGATTTTGCCCAAATTTTTCAAACTTACAAAAATGCAGTTGTACAAGTTGAATTTATTGCGGATTTAACAACTATTTTTGGTGGAAAAGGCGATAAGTTTGAAAGTAACACGATTGGAATAGTTGTTTCTGACACCGGAATTGTGATGATTAGCGACCACATTTTCCCAAACACAACTTTCAACCCAAGTGCAAAAGTTGAGGATTTTAAAATTATTTTCAGCGAGGAAAAAACTGCCAAAGCAAAAATAATTGACCGTGACGAAGACTTGCAAGTTGCTTTTTTACAAATTGAGGAAGTTAGTAAACGACCAAAAACTTACCTGAAATTTTCAAGCGAAGCGATAAACGTTGGTGATGAAACTTTGATGATTACAACTTTGGACAAAGAGCAAAATTATTCCAAAATCTTTTACAACGGCTACGTAAACGGGATTTTGAAAACACCAAAAGATTTTGTCAGCGTTTCCATCCCATCTCACGAAGGAAACATCGGTTCACCGATAATTGATTTAAAAACAGGTTTGGGAATTGGAGTTGTCGGTTTGCCTGAAGAAACAGGTTTTGGAAGAGCTGTTGAGTTTTGTAGTTTTGTCAGCACTTCAAAAAGGTTTGCAAAAGCATTGGAAAACCTTTCTCAAAAAGTGAACAAATCTAAAGCCTGGTTAGGAATTGAAACACAACCTTTGACAGAAGAAATGGCAATTTACTGGAAAATCAAAGGTCGGGAAGGTGTCGTAATTTCAACAATTTTACCGGATTCTCCTGCAGACAAAGCAGGACTTAGCGAAGGTGACGTAATTACCTCAATCAATTCTACTCAGGTTTTTGCTCGTGAAGACTACCAGTTAGAGGTTTTCAGAAACCTTGTCCGTGAATTTAAACCAAACGACGAAGCAATTTTTACAGTCATTCGCGACGGTGAAGACCAGGTTTTTGGAGTAACTTTTGGCGAAGCACCAAAAAGCTCATTTTTTGCAGAAGAGTACAAAAATGAAGAATTTGGGGTTACAGTTGTTGAACTTACTTTTGACATCAGAAAAACTTTTAACATCGCAAACCAAATTAGTGGCGTTTACGTTGCTGACGTTGAGCCTGCAAGCTGGATTGCTTTGGCAGGAATTTCCAACGGAGACGTTATTCAAAAAATCAATTCTACTTTAATCCTGACAGTTGAAGATTTTGCAACAACTCTTGAAAAAATTTCACAAAGTAAGGACAAAGAAGTAACTTTTTTTGTTCTGCGGGGAATTGACACAAGTTTATTTTTAGTAAAAACAGATTTTAACAACTAAAGGCAAAACAATGCAAACAGGTTTTGTTTACTCTGATGAATTTTTATTGCACAACACAACAATGCCTCATCCGGAATCTCCAAAAAGGCTAAAAGCAATTGTCAGCAAATTGGAAAAAAGTGGTCTTTTGGAAAAATTAACACTAATTCCTCCAAAAGAAGCAAGTGAAAAGTGGATTGAGACAATTCACGACAAAGATTTTATTTTAAGTGTAAAAACTTACTGCGAAGAAGGAATCAGGTTTGTTGACACCGACACAGAAATTTGCAAAGATTCTTTTAGAATTGCAAAACTTGCTGTTGGCGGAGTTTTGGAAGCAATTGACAAAGTGATTTCAGGAGAAATTAAAAACGCTTTTTGTGCAGTCAGACCTCCGGGACACCACGCAGAAAAAGATAAAATTATGGGATTTTGCCTTTTTAACAATGTTGCGATTGGTGCAAAATATTTGCAGCAAAAACACAAAATTGAAAAAATTGCGATTGTTGATTTTGACGTTCACCACGGAAACGGAACTCAAAACAGTTTTTACGAAGACGAAACAGTGCTTTACGTCAGCACTCACCAAGTTCCACTTTATCCGGGAACAGGTTCTGCAGACGAGACAGGAGACCAAAAAGGCGAAGGTTTTACTCTAAACTTACCACTAAAACCTGAGTCAAGCGACTTTCACTTTCTTGAAAAATTCCAGAACTACGTAATTCCAAAACTTGAAGAGTTCAAACCAGAGTTTCTTTTGCTTTCAGCAGGTTTTGATGCCCACAAATCAGACCCTTTAAGCAACTTGCGGGTTTCAACGGCAGGTTTTGGAAAAGTAACCAAAATGCTGAAAAATTGTGCGGAAAAGGTTTGTAAAGGAAGGATTGTTTCAGTTCTTGAAGGAGGTTACAATCTTGACGCTTTGGCAGAAGCGGTTGAAGAACACCTGAAAGAATTAAGGAAGTAAAATCAATCAAAAGAAATTCGCGGGTCAATTTTTGAATAAAACAAGTCCACCAATAAATTTACAAAAACGTATGAAATTGCAATCGCCAGGACACAACCTTGAATTAAAGGGTAATCTCTGTTTTGGACTGCTCCAATCAAAAGCCTTCCGATTCCGGGCCAGGAAAAAATCACTTCTGTAATCAAAGTTCCGCTAAGCAAAGCTCCAAACTGTAAACCAACAACTGTAACAACAGGTAAAACCGCGTTTCTAAGGCAATGTTTCAAGACAACGGAGCTTTGAGTTAAGCCTTTAGCTTTTGCAGTTCGGATAAAATCTTCGCCAAGTGTTTCAATCATACTTGAACGTAAAACTCTCGTTACGATTGCAGACATTCCAAGTCCCATCGTCAAAGCCGGTAAAATGAGGTGAGCGTCAATTCCGTAGCCTTCAACAGGAAGAATTTTTAAAAAAACTGCAAAAAAAATGATTAGCAAAGGACCTAACCAAAAGTTTGGCATTGAAACTCCGACAAGTGTAAAAACTAAGGAAAAAGAATCCCAAACGGAGCCTTTTTTAAGTGCGGAAACAATTCCAGCAGGAAAGGAAAAAATCAGCGAAAAAAACATACTTGCAAAAGTCAAAGCAATCGTTGGAGGAAAATGCTCAAGAATTAGCTTTCCAACAGGTTTTAGTTTTAAAATTGAATTGCCGAGGTTTCCGGTAACAATATTTTTCAGGAAATTTGTGTACTGAACAAAGAGCGGTTTATCAAGTCCAAGATTTGTTCTTAAAGTTTCAACATCGGTTTGTTTTGCTGTTTCACCAAGCATTAATTCAACAGGGTCGCCAGGGATTAAATGAACAATCAGAAAAACAAAAGTTACAACTCCCCAAAGAACAGGAATTGTGGAAACCAAACGCTTGAGAAAAAACATTGAAAGCTACTTGTTAATTTTCATTTCGTAAGACAAATCATAAATCGGTTTAACGACAAAAATAAAAGGTGAACTTTTCAGGTCAATCACTCTTTCTTGTATAATTTTATTAAACTGTTTGTCGTAAATAATTTTTATTACGGGTCTTAGAGGATTTTGGTGATTGATTTGGATAACCTTTCCAATTTCTCCGGTATTAATTTTCAAATAAGAATCCAACGGAAAAAGGGAAATTTCATTGATTAAAGATTTAATAATTTGTGAGTCAAAAATTCTGTCTTTCAATTTGATAATTTTTTGCATTGCAACGTAAGTGATAAATTCGTCTTTTTTGTAAGTTCTTTTGTGAGCAAGTGACTCAAAAGTATCGGCAATTCCGATTACTTTAGCTTGAAGAGAAATTTCACTGCCTTTCAGACCGTGAGGATAACCAGAGCCATTTTCTCTCTCGTGTTCTTGCAAAACAATGTTGTAGAGCCATTTGTAATCAGTTTTCAAGTCAGGAATAAATTTTGACAGGATTTCAATTCCTTTCAAGGGATGGCTTTTAATCAAATCCAATTCATCTTGAGAAAGTTTGTCTTCACGTTCATTTAAGTCTTCGGGTGAAAGATAACCTGGAAGGTAAAGATGCCCAACATCGTGAATTAAAGCACCGGCACCTAATTTAATTAAATCTTCATCGCTCATTTTTAGTCCAATGCCAATTTTCATTGAGAAAATACAGACATTAACAAGCTGTGATTTGAACGGGTCGTATTCGTAGTTAGAAAGTGCCTGCAGAATTAAATTGTTGTTTGTTCGGATACTTTTGAGGACTAAAGTTGAAGCCTCCAGAATGTCATCAATCTCAAAACCTTGTTCATTTTTTATTCCTTCAATTGTTTTTTCTACAACGGAAAACAATGTTTCGTAATCGATTGCAGCAGCTTCAGAAGAATTAACCTGTTCAAAAGTTTCGTAAGTATTAGAAACGACTCTTTCAACTTTTTGAACATTTTTTCTTTCCGGAGAACGTGTTTGCATTGTTTTTTCAAGCTCTTTAAGTGCGTCGATGTCCTGAATTGGTGGAAGTTCCCTTGAAGTTTGTGCCGAAATGTTTGTTATTCTTTCGTTTGAAGCCATCTGAGAAAAATCGGCTGGTGTTTCGTAATTTACAGAAGGTAAAATAACTTTTGATTGATTTATCACAGGAGCATTTTTTTCAATTCTCCTTAACAAAGATTCTATTCTGACTTTTAGTTCGCTAAGTTCGAAAGGTTTTGTAATGTAATCATCTGCACCAGTTTGAAAACCGACAAGTTTATCGGGAAGCTGGTCTTTAGCAGAAATAAAAATGAAAGGAATTTGCGAAGTTGAAGCGTTAGACTTTACTAACTGACAAAACTGGTGTCCGTTCATTCCTGGCATTACAACGTCAGAAATGATTAAATCAACTTTTGCCTCGTTAAGTTTTTTGATTGCGGCGTCTCCATTTGGTGCCGGAACAGTGTCGTATCCCATATCGTTCAGGTGATGAGACAAAGCACGCAAAATGTAAGGGTCGTCATCAACAACCAAGATATTTTTTTTGAGTTTTTTTGGTTCTGCTTCTTGTTCTTCCGTAGTTTTTACAGAAGAAATGCTTTGGAAAAGTTGTCTTGATTTTAACATATTTTTTTGCCTTCTTAAAATCCTTAAATTACAGCATTAATGATTTTAGAGTTAATTTCTTTTAGACCTTTTTGTGAACCGGTAAATAAAGCAAGGTCACAAATATTATTGATTCTTCTTGGTGTGCCAAAGGAAGATTTATAAATTTCATCAATTGCATCTTGTTCAAAAATAATTTTTTCTGTTCCTGCTACTTTTAACCTGTGCAAAATGTATTGTTCCGTTTCTTCTCTGTCCAAAGTGTGAAGGTGATACTTAATCCCAACTCTTTGGTCTAATTGTGGAAAGTTCATAACTTTTTCCCTCAAATCGGGCTGTCCTACAAGAATAATTGTCAGCAAATTCCTGTCATCAAGCTGATAGTTTAAAAGCAGCCTGATGTACTCAAAAATTTTATCATCTTCAATTAATTGTGCTTCATCAATTATTAAAATCGTGTTTTTTCCCGAAGCTGCATTTTGCATCAAAGCATCACCAATCATTCTCAACAGTTCAGAACGAGAAGTTGTTACAGAGACTTCTTTTTCTAATTCGAAAAGAATGTCTTTTAAAAATTCGTTAGGATTGTCTTTCCAAACAGGGTTTCCAAGAAAAGCCATCTCAAAATTCCCTGAAAAAATACACTCTTGAATTAACGTTCTAATGAGTGTTGTCTTTCCACAACCGTACTCACCTGTTAATAAAAAAGCACCTTTGTTTTCTTTAATCGTGTAAACCAATCTCAAAAAAGCTTCTTCGTGTTCCCTTCCAAAAAAGAAAAACTTTGGGTCCGGCGTGTTATCAAAAGGTTTTATCTGAAGTTCCCAATAATCAAGATACATATTTTTAATCTGCTCTAATTAATTTCCGTTTTACAAAAATAAATAAAATTTTAAACTTGTCAACACATTATTATTCGCTTGTATCACTAACCCTAACCAACCAAATATCGCTATTGCCTGATAAATGCGAATCAAAAACTAAATTTTCACCTAAAGGGTCCCAACTTACAAGCCTGTTTCCTGCAATGTCAAAAGTAATTTGCTTAATGTTTTCCGTGTCAATAAATTTCACCCAAAGCGTTTCCTTGTTTGTAATCGTAGAATGAAAAACAATTTTATTTCCATCAGGAGACCAACTCGGTAAAAAATCCTGAACAGAACTTTCACTAATTTTCTTTGTTTTTTTGCTCTCTAACTGAACAGTGAAAACATCAAAATTTCCAGGCTCTTCGTAAGTGTAAGCAAGTTCAAGACCATTTGGAGACCAACAAATTCCACTTTCATCGTATTTAGAATTTGTAATTTGCCTTTCTTTCAGGCTTGTTACGTCAATTGTAAAAATATCCGAATTCCCTTCTCTAAAAGAAAGAAAAGCTATTTCATTTCCATTTGGAGACCATTTTGGAGCAAAATCACTTGCCAAAGAACGAGTCATTTGTGTCAAAGTATCTCCATAAACATCTGCAACCCAAATATCCCTGTTTCCATTAAAATAAGAATCGTAGCAAATTTTATCGCTTGTTGGAGAAAAACAAAACGAAGTGATTTCAACATTTCCAATTAAATCAATTTTATGAGTTTTATTGTCTTCCAAATTCTTAATCCATAAATTTCCATAACGGTCTTCGTTAGAAAAATAAGCAAGTAACTTGTTGTCCGGCGAAAGAATCGGGAAAACTTGTTTGTTCTTTACTTCTGTCAAAACTTTTTCATTCAAACCATTTGGAGAAATTTCCCAAATTCTGAAACGTCCTCCGCGTGCAGATTGATAAATTATTTTCTTACCGTCATTTGACCATTGAGGATAAAGCTCCGACCACTTTGAAGTTGTAAGTTGAGTTGGAAAATAATCAAGGTTTGGGTCAGCCATAATATTAAAATCGTGTCCGTTCTTTTGGTAAAAATAATTTTTCAGACCCGGAAAAGTCCACTCAGGTTTGTAATTTTTTGCCAGTTCTTCGGGAATTACAACTCCAAGCCTTCCTTCTTCATTGTAGAGCCAAATATCCGGCGAACCACTAAAATTACTTTGGAAAAGCATTCTTTTCCCGTCAGGAGCAAGACAAGGACTTGAGTTTTGCCAAGTGTTGATTTTAACGGGTTTCATTTCTTTTTTGGCAAGAACAAATTTCCAAATTCCCTGTGTGTTTCTGCGTTGCGAAGAAAAATAGATTTCCTGTCCGTTTGGCGACCATTCCGGTTCTGAATCGTCACCCAATCCGTCTGTAAGTTTTACAATTTCTCTGCTCTCGGTGTTCACTGTGTAAAGACTGAAAAATTTAGTTTTTTTGTGCGTAAAAACCAAGTTTTTTCCATCAGGAGACCACGAAGGTGTTTTTTCATCGCCTTCTTCGTTTGTAATTTGGGTCTTTGTTTTTGTAAGTGTGTCGTAAATCCAAATGTCAAAATCTCCACCTTTATCCGAACTGTAAGCAATTGTTTTGCTGTCTGGTGACCAAACCGGATTGTAACAATTTCCCAAATCGCTGCTAATGGTTTCCTTTTCGCCACCGTTTAACCGCAGAATTTCAAAGTATGATTTTTTAGCTTGTGAAACCTCGTAAACAATTTTTTTCCCGTCCTGAGACCAATCAGGATTTCTTTCGTTGTTCGCAGAACTTGTAATCTGGCTTAATTTTCCTTCCAAATCAAGCCTCCAAATATCATAGTTTCCCGAACGGTCAGAAGAAAAAACAAACTCATTTCCTAAAGGCGACCAGGCAGGTTCAACATCAATTGCTGTGTTTTGGTCTAACTGACGCAAGTATGATTTTGGTAATCTTTGTCTGTGAATTTCTTGCAAAGCAGGGTTGCAACCAACAAACAAAACGAATAAAATCAGAAAAATTTTCATTTTTATCTTTCCCTAAAAAGTGGTTCTGAGTTCAAAAAAATGAACTGGACTGTTTTTACTGTTCACGCTGTTAATATCGCTGTTAGAAAATGCGTAATCAATGTCAAACCAAAAAATATGTAGCCCAAAACCAACTGTAAGTTGTTTGTTCAGCATTCCAACTCTGACGTTGTGCCATTTTCCGTAGTATTCCATTCCTGTTCTGACGTGGTTAACTGGTTTGACTTTTGAGCCGTCAACTTTTTTGTAGTTGTTCAAAATATCGTTGTACTCACCTAAAACAGTAATTTTTCCTGAAACCTTCCAACCAAATCCTGCTTTAAGGTTTTCCTTAATTTTTTTACTGTCATAAATTCCCAAAACATCCTCACAAGCTGCACTTAGAAGAAGTTTTTCACGCATTACCTGACCAGGTCTGTAAGTCAAACCCAAATCACCTGAAACTCCGGGTTTGTAATGAAATTTTGTGAAACCTTTGTCAAAAGGTGAACTGTAAAACGAAGAAGCAGTTTGAACTTTTGCCGAATACTGCCTGAGAAAAGTTTTAATGTTGTAACCAATTGTTAAATCGTAAAAGAGTCTGTGAGATTTTCCGTTCACAAAAAGATAGTCAACCTGAGAACGGGTTCTAACACCTGGAGCAGTTGAAGTCGTTGCATTTCCATTAATTGCATCCATTGCAAAACTTGATTCAACAAACAAAGCGTGTGCAAAATCTTTTCTTGTAAAAAGAATCATAAAAGAATTACTAATTCTTTCAGAGTGGTTTCCGTGCTTATTAAAATTATTGATTAAGTTTGTTTGTGCTGAGTTGCTAAGTGTTGAAAAATTAGTCAGGTTGGTTTTATTGTTATCCAAAAAATCCACCAAACTTTTATAGTTGTTGCTGATTCCAATGTTTGAATTGATGAGTTCAAAGTGTTCGGTGAGTTTGTACTTCAAAAGCGAAGGATTAAAAATAAAAGCTGAATTGTACCTGTCATTCGCAATTCCTGCGTTTCCTGCTCCAATTGCTCTCACGTCCGTTTTTCTGAAACCGGTTGGTCTTGCGGCAAAAGCCAAGTTTGATAAAACTACAAACATTAAAAATGTTATTGACAAAATCTTTTTATTCATAAAATTTTCCTGTTTTCCAAAATTCTACTTAAATCTAATGTTATCTTTGTTTAATGTCAATCTTTCCGTTTTCAAAAATTTTTACAAACGAATTTGCAGGAATTTTTTCAAAACTTGACTTCTTGTTTGATGAAGCCCAGACCACTTCCAATTTCTCTGCTTCTTTGTTTGTTCCAAGCCCAAAATGTAAACGGTAATCATTTTGAGAAATAAAACTTGCTCCTGCCTGAACAGAATTTCGCGAGTGAATTTCTCCCGTTTCAACCTTCACAACCGAACCAACTGCAAAAGTATTTTTCCCTTCACCAACAAGCTCAACAGAAAGCCAGTTTTGTGTGTTTCCACCTTCATTTTGCAAAAGATTTGGAAAATCATTCAAGTTCAAAACCAAAACATCAACGTCTCCGTCGTTGTCAAAATCGCCAAAAGCTGCTCCGCGACTTGACTTGCGTTCCTGAAGACTGACAAGTTCAGTAACTTCTTTAAACTTCAGGTTTCCAAGATTTTCATAAAGTTGGTTTTCCTGTAAAAACTTCGTGTTAAAATCAAATTTTTCCGCTTGTGGGTAAAGATGACCGTTAGAAACAAAAATATCTTTGTCTCCGTCATTGTCGTAATCAAAAAAATCTGTTCCCCAGGCAAGATATTTTAGCGAACTTTCACCGAGATTTGCCTGGTAAGTCAGGTCTGTAAAAAGTCTGTTACCTTCGTTTTTGTAAAGTGTGTTTGTGTCGTCAGAAAAGTTTGTTACAAAAATATCAGGTTTTTTGTCGCCGTCAAAATCGTCAAGTGCAACTCCCATTCCTGCTTGTTCTTTTCCTTCTTCGTTGTAAGCAATTCCACTAAAAACGCCACTTTCAACGAAAGTCTTATTTTTTTGATTAAAGTAAACGTAGTTTGGATTTGAGTCGTTTGCGATGTAAAGGTCAAGCCAGCCGTCTTCGTCCAAATCTTCCCAAACAACGCTAAAACCGTAGTAATTATTTTTGTCAACGAGGTTTGCTTCTTTTGTTTTGTCGGTAAAAGTTCCGTCGCCGTTGTTTTCAAAAAAATAATCAGGTTCACCCTGAAGCCCTTGCGGACCAACAATTACAGGTATTCCCTTCCATTTTCCAAACTTAATTTCGCCCGGTTTCGGGTCTGTTTTTGGATTAAAAGCGACGTAATTTGCGACGTAAAGGTCAAGGTCTCCGTCGTTATCGTAATCACCAAAAGCTGCTCCGGTGCTCCAGCCACCAACGTTTATTCCTGCTTTTTTAGCAACTTCAGTAAAAGTTCCATCACCGTTATTTTGGAAAAGTTCGTTTTCGCCATAATTTGTAACGTAAATATCCAAGTCTCCGTCAGAATCATAATCCGCCGCACAAACTCCCATTGACCATTTTTTGGAATTCGTTTTAGATTTTTCGCTTACGTCTGTGAAAGTTCCGTTACCATTATTTTTGTAAAGGCTGTTTCCTGCTTTTGAAGAATTATCCAAAAGTTGTCCGTTGGTCAGGTAAACGTCTAACAAACCATCTCCGTCAAAATCAAAAAATCCACAACCTCCGTTAGTTGCTTCAATCAAAAAAACCTTGTCAAATTCTGCTCCATTGATATTTTTTGCGGTAATCCCTGCTTTTTCCGCAATGTTTACGAATTGTGGTTTTTTAGCTGTTTCAATTAGTGGAACTACTGTTTTTGTTTCAGTTGTGGTTTCGGTTTTTTGTTTTTCCGCACAACCAAAGAAAAAACTAAAAACTAAAAATAGTTTCGTAAAGTTTTTCATTTTTATACCTGTTTTTTTGGGACCAATATTTTGATGAAAATTTAAGACTTAAAAAAACTTAAACAAAGCCAAAAATGAGATTTTGCCTGTAGCTTTTTAATCTTAAATTTTTAATACCTGATTGAAAGTTTTTTTGGCTGGCTGGCGGAAATTGATAATTTAAAACACTGAAGTTTTTTAGTTTTTTTTCTCTTCATTGTCTTCTTCCCCAAAAGGTTCTTCCTGAGGAAGAGGAGTTTCAAAAATTGTTTCATCTTCATAAAAATCAGGTTCTTTTGCAAGAAGCCCAACAACTGAACGGAATAAAATTACAGCAAAACAACCAATAACGACAAAATCTTGTGAACTCAAGAAAAACGAATAAAAAATTCCCAATAAACTAACGATTGCAGTTGGCAGAGCAAGAATTGTTTTGTTTAGCATTTTGTTCCTCAGAATTTTAAGAAAAAGCTAAGTTTAAGCAAAAAAATTACGGTACCTGTTGATGTCAAGAATCGTAATTTTGCCTCCCTTTTTAATAATCAATTTACTTTCGGATAATTTAGAAAGCACTCTGGAAACGGTCTCACGTGAAGTTCCGGCCATGTTTGCAATGTCTTGTTGCATTGGTAAGCCGCTAACTTCAATTGAATTCCCTTTAATAATTCCTGTGTCTTCTGCAAGCCTCAAAATCACGTGAGCGACTTTTCCCGTCGCATTTTTGAGGGAAAGACTTTTGATTTGGGAGTCGGACTGACGTATTCTTTTAGTGAGTTCCTTTAACAAATTGATTGTAACTTTTGGATACTCTTCCAAAAGGTTCAGGAAATCACCTCTGCGTAAGATTAAAAGTTCTGAATCAGTCAGAGAAGTTACAGTTGCACTTCTTGCACTTCCGTCAAGTAAAGCCATTTCACCAAAGAAATTTCCCTGCAATAAAATAGAAAGTATAACTTCCTTTCCATCGTCATTTACTTGTGAAACCTTAACCTTTCCTTTTCCAATCATAAAAAGAACTCTTCCCATGTCTTCTTCAAGAAAAATTAAACTGTCTTTTTTGCAATGCTGAATGGTTACAAGAGATGCAATTTTATCCAAATCAAATTGAGAAAGGTCTGCAAAGATTGGAATTCTTCTAAGTTGAACAATAACATCCGTCATTCCCTTAATCCTCCAAAAAATTAAATTTCTTTTAAGTAGCAAAATAATTTATTTAGTTTTGAATGTAAATAAAATTTATTGATTTGGTCTCCTTTAAAATTGCTTAAAATAAAAATTACTTTTTAGGGAATAAGCGAGCCTGAAAATAAAGTTTAAATTAATGTTTGTTGCTAATGCCTCATAATTTTTTGAGATATTTTAAAATCCTGAAGCTCAAACTTTTTTAGTCCAATTTTTGAGTCCAAAGATTTCTAAAAACTATCCGAATTTTTATGGGGCTTTTTTTATTTTTTCAATTTAAATTGTTTGATTAAAAATTTAAAACCTGATTTTTACCTGAAAACACAAACTTAATGAACATTGAAAAACTACTGAAACTCAGCCTTATTCCTTCAATTGGTCCAACCCGCATTCGTAAACTAATTGATAAATTTTCATTCCCTGAAAACGTTTTTAAAGCTTCTGTTTCTGAAATTTCACAAATTAATGGAATTGACGAAGCCACTGCCCAAAAAATCCTTAGTTTTGATTCCGAAAAATTGCTTGAAAACCAATTAAAAACACTTGAAAAAACACAAGCAAAAGTCGTTCATTTTTGGAGCGATGAATTTCCGGTTTTATTGAAAGAAATTCCTTCTGCTCCTGCAATTCTGTTCGTTTTTGGCGAACTTCCACAAGTTAAAAACATTCCAATTGCAATTGTTGGAACACGAAGCCCAACTGTTTACGGAAAATTTGCAACAGAAAAAATTGTTGGTGAACTCATTGAAAAAAATTGCACAATTGTAAGTGGTTTTGCTCGTGGAATCGATTCTGTTGCCCACAACTTTACACTTGAAAAAAAAGGAAAAACCGTTGCTGTTCTTGGTTCGGGACTTGACGTAATTTATCCCTCAGAAAACCTGAGAATCGTTGAAAAAATCATTGAAAATGGTGGAGCAATTGTTTCTGAATTCTTTTTTGGCACCAAACCTGATTCAAGAAATTTCCCTGTCAGAAACAGAATTGTCAGTGGAATGTCTCTCGGAGTTGTAGTTATTGAAGCTGGAATGAAAAGTGGAGCAAAAATTACTGCTGACATCGCTTTGGAACAAGGAAAAGAGGTTTTTGCAGTTCCCGGACCTATTAATTCGCCAAAAAGTTCCGGAACAAACCAATTGATTCAGTTTGGTGCAAAACTCATAACAAAAGCTGAAGACATCGTTAGCGAACTGGAATTTTATTTTAACACAAAACAAAAAGAGCAAAAACAAACCTCTGTTTTTATCCAGCTTTTACCTGAGGAAGAGCTTTTAGTCAGTTCACTTTCTCCAAATGGTTCTCACATTGATTTTATTGCTGAACAGACAAAAATTCCTGTTTTTAAGTGCCTGACAATTGCTTTAGCACTTGAACTTAAAGGAATTATCAAACAATTTCCCGGTAAAATCTTTGCGAAAAATTAAGTTCGGTTATTCTTGTGAAGGTCAATCATTTTTATCCCTTCAATGTAATCTTTAAATTCGGGTTTTTCTATTTCACGTAATTTATTAAGTGTTTCAATGATTTTTTTAGCAGATTTTTCAATGGAATCAATGTGTTTTTCAATGGCTTCCACCGATAATTTTCCACTTTTAACTAAAACACGCAAGATTTGAGTGTGTCCTACCAGAACTGTCAAAGGTTGGTTAATTTCGTGGTTTGTAGTAACTGACATTGCAGCGAAAGTAGAGACTTTTTCAGCTTCAATCAATTGTTTTGTAAGGGTTTGGATTTTCAAAACCGATTCAATTCTTGCTTTTAGTTCAAGTTTGTTCACGGGCTTTTTAATGTAATCAACAGCTCCGTTTCTAAGGCATTCGGAAAGAGTTTTTGAGCTTGTCTCAGCAGTAACCATAACAACAGGAATTGAGGAAAACTCAGGATTTCCTTTAAGTTTTTGTAAAATTTCAAGACCGTTTTGCTTTGGCATGTGGTAATCAAGCAAAATTAAATCCGGCAATTGAAAATTTATTAAATCAAAAACTTCTAATGAATCAATCGTTGAAAAGAAATTATAACCAAAATCCGTGATGTAAAGTTCTATCAGATTAATATTGTCAATGCTGTCATCAACAATCAAAATTAGTGGATTTTCTTGCATTTTTGTATTCTTAATTTTTCGTTATTAAACTAAAGTATGGCAGAATTTAATTCCGAATAAATCAACTTTTGTGTGGCAAAAAACAAAGTCCCCAATTTTTTTTGAGAACTTTGCCTGGAAAATTATTTTTTTTCTGCCTCAAAAACAAGCCTTTGAACAATCATAATTTTTTGCGGAGCATAGATTGAATGGCAAGAAACACAGTTTTCAATGATTTTATTAAAAGCTATTTTTTCATTTTTTGATTTGTAAAGTTCCTGAATT
The DNA here is from genome assembly GCA_020850775.1 of bacterium. Lineage (GTDB taxonomy): Bacteria > CLD3 > CLD3 > CLD3 > CLD3 > JADZEA01. Next base: position 46,749 of record JADZEA010000034.1, on the reverse strand, counting down.
GATTTTTGAAGTGCCAAATCAAAATCAAGGTATTTTTTGTCTAATTTTGTCTTGTCAAGTCCTTTGTAAGCCGAAACCAAAGTGTCAGGAAGATTGCCTAAACTTTGATTTTTCTTAAGTTTTTCCTTGATTTCAAGAATATTTTCAAACATTCCAAACATTACTTCTTTCAAAGCACCTTTTGGAATTTGGTAGTTTACAGAATCTTTTGCAGAACTTGCAGCAACTGTTTTACTTTGAGAAACTGATTCGGCAACAGTAGAAATGCAAAAAATCAGTAAAGAAAAAATAGTTAAAATTTTCATTCAAAATGCTTTCTGAAAGTTAGTTTTCATAAATTACAACTGCATTTGCAACAAGGCTAAATTCTTTTTGTGAACCTTGAATCGAATCGGGATTGACTTTACCTTCTGATTCACTTGCGTAATGTTTTGCATCTTCTTCGGAAAGTTCATTGATTGCAAAATCGCCTTCAACGGAAACTTTTTTGCCCTTAGAATCTTTTGGAACAAAGAAACCGTAATCTTTAAAAGTTACTCTGATTTCTTTTCCGCTTTCTTCGGTTAAAATCATCCAACAACCTTTTGCCTGGCAAACAGAAGAAATTTGGGAATCAATTCTAATGTGTTTACCACTGAACTCATCAGGTTTGGTTAAAACTTCGTTTAGGGAATGGCTTTCCGTAAGTTTCATTTCTTCACCGTAAGTATTTGATTTTGCATCTTTTGGGTTTTGTTTAGCACATCCAAAAGCTAAAAGTGTTGCGATAAGTAAGATTTTCCTGAACATTTTTTTAAGTTCTCCAATTTTGTTTTAAAATGATACACTAATACTATTTTAAGTCAACCTAAAAAACTGAAAAGTGCCTTAGAATGTCTTTAAATCATTGGCACAAGGTTTGACTAACTTAAGACAGGAACGAATGTAATAAAAAAATTTTAGAAAACCTACTTAAAGGATTAGTTATGTTAGTAGCAACAAACAAGCTAAGAGAAGCTAAATTTAAAGAATTAATAGCTCCTCACAACAAACTGCTTCAAGGCATGGCTTTGAAGATGACAAAAAACCCTGAAGATGCCGGTGATTTAATTCAAGACACGTTTTTTAAAGCTTACAGATTTTTTGATAGTTTTGAAGAAGGAACAAATTTCAGGGCATGGATTTTTAAAATTATGACAAATTCCTACATTACTTTTTACAGGAAAAAAGCAAAACAGCCAAAAATGTTGAGCTACGATGTACTTGAAGACTTTTTTTTGTATGATAATCTTGATTACAATCATTACAGCACCAGGAAAGTAAATGCTGACTTAGTTTATGAAAAAATTTATGATGATGATATTAAAAAGGCTCTTGACACCTTGCCCGAACAATTCAGAAGCGTAATTTTACTTTGCGATATCGAAGGCTTGTCTTACAAAGAAATTGAAGAAATTCAAGGAATTCCATTGGGAACTGTGATGTCAAGAATCTTTAGAGGCAGAAAAATTTTACAAAAATCTCTTTTAAAATACGCAAAAGAGAAAGGCTTTATTAAAAATTCCCAAAATTAATCAAATATCCCGCCGAAAAATACGTCAATTATTCCCAAAATTAAAAACCAAAAAAACGATACTTGAGAAAAGTTCACTTTTCTCAAGTATTCCCTCCTGAAAAATTTACCTTTAAACCTGATAAAGTTTTAAATTCAACTAAAAAAACTTGAGTCTAAATGAAAATTTACAAAGTAAAAAAAGTCCTTAATTCAATCATCCTTGTTTCGTGGTTACTAATTGGATTTTTTTGCTCAAGCATTGCTTTTGAAGAAAAATCACTGTTTACAGGTGTTTTGGCTACGCTTTGTTTTTTGGTTGTTGGTTACCTTTTTTTATTCATAAAAAATTCAAAAATTGAAATCCACAAAGAAAAAATTGTCTCTGTAAATTTCTACGGCAAAACTAAAGAAATTCACTTTGATAAAATTTCTCAAATTGCAACACGGCATTTTAAAAATTATCTTGGCTTTTACTTGTTCACACAAGAAACTGAAAAAATTGAATTTAGCACTGAACTTGATGGCTGGGAAAATTTACTTTTAGAGCTTTTAGAAAAAATCCCTGCTCTTTCCTTCGATGCTTCCGTGACTGAAATGATTGAAAAAATTGGTAAAAAAGAAAGCCTTGACCCAAGAGTTATCTCTTTAATCAAAGACGAACTGAAGAAAAGGCAAAAAAAGATTTGAGAAATCTCTTAAAGTTATTAAATTTTAGCCTTAATTTTTAAAGTTGTAAATTAAACTAAAGAACAAAAATGGAAAAATACACAGTAATTTTGGCTTTCTTTGTCTTTGGAATGGTTTTCGTAACTGCAAACCTAATCATTGCCTCAATTCTTGGCAAAAAAATTAGCAGCCAGCAAAAAGAAGAAATTTACGAATGCGGCGAACCTGCTGAAGGAGATGCCTGGATTCGTTTTAACAATCGTTTCTACTTAGTCGCTCTTGTTTTTCTTGTGTTTGACGTGGAAATTGTTTTGCTTTTTCCCTGGGCTGTAGCTCTCAACAGTTTGATTGAAAGCGGAGAAGGAATTTTAGCTTTTTGGGCAATGACAATTTTTGTCGCAATTCTTGTGCTTGGTTTAGCTTACGATTGGATAAAAGGCGGTTTAGAATGGATTAAACCAAGTTTACTTAACCCAAGTTACTTTAAGAAAGAGACAGTAAAATGAGTTTAGACGGAATTTTGGAAGAAGGAGTCATCACTACAACCGTTGATGGCGTTTTAAATTGGGCAAAAAAATCTTCAATTTGGCCAATGGGTTTTGGGCTTGCTTGTTGTGCAATTGAAATGATGGCAACAGGAGCTTCTCGTTTTGACATGGCTCGTTTCGGCTGTGAAGTCTTCAGACCAAGCCCAAGACAATGCGATTTAATGATTGTTGCAGGAACTGTAACAATGAAAATGGCGGTCAGAGTTAAAAGACTGTACGAACAAATGCCTGAACCAAAGTACGTAATTTCAATGGGAAGTTGTTCAAACTGTGGCGGACCTTACTGGCAACACGGTTACCACGTGTTAAAAGGAGTTGACAGAATTATTCCCGTTGATGTTTACGTTCCGGGTTGTCCTCCAAGACCTGAAGCCTTGCTCGAAGGAATTTTTAAACTTCAGGAAAAAATTAACCAACAAACAATCGCTAAAAAATTAGTAGTTTAGGAATTTGACTAATGACACCCGAAGAAATTTTTGACAAACTGAAAGAAAAATTTGGTGAAGGGAAAATCCTTCGCCTGACACTTCCTTCGCAAAATGGTTTTGACGTTTGCGACCCTTTCATCGACGTTGAGCCTTTGGCAATGACTGAACTCGCCGATTTTCTCAAACACGACAAAGATTTAGCTTTTGACCAGTGCTGTTGCATTAGCGGAGTTGATTTAAAAGATGACCTGCAAGTAGTTTATCACTTGTTTTCAATGAGTAAACTCCATAAAATTTGCATAAAAGCGACTGCAAAAAGAGATAACCCAATAGTTGGAACAACTGCTCACACCTGGGGAGTTGCAAATTGGCTTGAAAGAGAAACCTGGGATATGTTTGGAATTAAGTTCAAAGACCACCCTGACCACAGAAGAATTTTGCTTGAAGAAGACTGGGAAGGATTTCCGCTAAGAAAAGATTACAAATTCCCCCGCTTTTGGAGAGGAATGGAAGTTACACCTGAAGAAGAGGAAGGAACTTATGGAACACAAGATTGAAACTGATTTTATGATTATAAATATGGGACCACAGCACCCTTCCACTCACGGAGTTTTACGCCTTGAACTGAAAACTGACGGCGAAATTGTTATGGCTTGTCGTCCTTTCCTTGGTTACCTTCATCGCTGCTTTGAAAAACATTGTGAATCTTTGGATTACCTGAAAATTATTCCTTTTACTGACCGAATGGATTACCTCGCTTCAATGAACAACAACTGGGCTTTTTGCATTGCAATTGAAAAATTGATGGGAATTAAAGTCTCCGAAAAATGCGAATACCTTCGTGTGATTGTTGGCGAACTGAACAGAATCGCAAGCCACATCATCGCTTTCGGAACTTTTGGGTTAGACATCGGCGCTTTCACTCCGTTTTTGCTTGCTTTTATCCAACGCGAAAAAATATTTGACCTGCTTGAAGAAGCCTCTGGTGCAAGAATGCTTTACAATTACATTTGGGTTGGCGGAGTTGCAAGAGACGTTGACGGCGACTGGCTCAAAAAAACCAAAAAGTTTTGCCAAGAATTCAAACCTGCTCTTGATGAAGTTGACGAACTCCTTAGCCTGAACAAAATCTTTGTTGAAAGAACTGCAAACGTTGGCGTTGTAACAAAAGAAATGGCAATCAGTTACGGATTTACCGGACCAAATTTACGTGGCTCAGGTGTGAACTGGGATTTGCGTAAAAACGAACCTTACTCACTTTACACAAAATTTGATTTTAACATTCCGGTTGGAGCTGGTGAACAAGGACAAGTTGGTGATTGTTGGGACCGTTACATTATCAGAATTCGTGAGTGCAGAGAGTCAATAAAAATTATTGAACAAGCACTTGAAGGAATTTCTCTTGAAGGAGACATTTACGAAACGGTTCCAAAAAACTTTAACAAAATGCCAAAAGGTGAAGTTTACGCACGCTCTGAAACTCCCCGCGGTGAAATGGGAATTTACGTTGTGAGTGAAGGCGGAAAAGCTCCGGTTCCTTACAGGGTAAAAGTTCGTTCACCTGCGTTTTGCTCACTTTCAATTTTGGAAGAAATTTGTAAAGGTGTGATGATTTCAGACGTTATCGCAATTCTTGGAAGCGTTGACATTGTTTTAGGTGAAGTTGACAGATAAAAATTAAAACTTGAGAAAAATTTATGGATAACATTTTAGTTTGGACAATGATTTCAATTTTAGTGATGGTTGGGCTTGTCAGTGTAGTTGGAATCATCAGCATTTATCTTGAGAGAAAAGTTTCTGCTTTTATGCAGGACAGGCTCGGACCGATGGAAGTTGGTTTTGGCAGTTTAGCCAATGCAATTATTGGAAAAAAGACCTTCAAAGAAGGTAGAATTGGTCTTGCTCAAAGCCTTGCCGACGGTTTGAAACTTCTGCAAAAAGAAGACATTGTGCCAAAAGGTGCTGATGTTTTTCTTTTCAAGCTTGCTCCAATGATTGTTTTTGGTGGCACTTTTGCCGCTTTTGCCGCTTTGCCTTTGGCTGAATATTTTGTTCCTGCGGACATTAACATCGGTTTGTTTTACATTCTTGCAATTTCATCTTTTGGGGTTACAGGGATTTTAATGGCTGGTTGGGCTTCAAACAATAAATGGGGACTTCTTGGTGCTTTGCGTTCTACTGCCCAAATGGTTAGCTACGAAATCCCGATTGGCGTTTCGCTGATTAGCATTGTAATGATTTGCGGGACACTGAGTTTGAAGGAGATGGTTTTAGCTCAGTCCGGCTGGTTTTGGAACTGGCATCTTTTTGGAGCAATTTCACACAACGGAGCAATTGGAATCGTGCTTTTGCCCGTAATGTTTATCAATTTTTTAATTTACTTTACCTGCTCGCTTGCAGAAACCAACAGAGCACCTTTTGACATTCCTGAAGCAGAATCAGAGCTTGTTGCCGGTTACCACACTGAGTACACGGGAATGCGGTTTGCGATTTTTTTCCTTGCTGAGTACGGTGCAATTTTTGTCGGAAACGCAATCGCCGTTACTTTGTTTTTAGGTGGTTGGAACAGTGGGATTCCAATGCTTGACGAGGCAAACATTCCTGGAATTGCTCCGCTCATTTTTATCACGAAAGTTTTTGTCTTGATTTTTGTTGTGATGTGGGTTCGCTGGACACTTCCGAGACTTCGTGTTGACCAACTGATGAATCTTTGCTGGAAGTACCTGATACCTTTCACGCTGTTCACATTTTTTTACGTTACGATTTACAAAGTATTTTTAACTTAAAACCGAAAGGCTAATTAAATGTCTTACTTTGGAAATATTTCTAAAGCTTTTTCCACAATCGCAACCGGAATGAAAATTACCTTCAGACACTTTAAAAATGCGAGAAAACCTGATGGAATTTTCACCACACAGTATCCTCACAAGGCTGTTCCACTCCCAAAATTCTCACGTCAGCAGCTCCACAACAGGATTGAAGATTGTATCGGTTGTATGAAATGTGCGAATGCCTGCCCTGTAAGTTGCATTTACATTGAAACTGTAAAAGCACCTGCAGGAACTCTTTCTGACACTTCTAACGGACAAAAAAGAAGGCTTTACTTAACCCGCTACGACATTGACATGGCAAAATGTATGTTTTGTGCACTTTGTACTTATCCTTGTCCAACCGAGTGCATCACGATTAACAGTGATTTTAATTTTATTAAATTTGAGAGAAAAGACTTACTCTACAAATTTTCAGATTACTCACCTGAACAGGTAGAGCAAATAAAACAAGAAGCTAAACTTCGTGAACAACAGGAAGCCGCTGAAAAAATTGCCAAAGCAAAAGCTGCCGCAGAAGCTAAACTAAAAGCAGAAACTGAAGCAAAGGCTAAAGCAGAAGTTCCACAAGTTGAAGCTAAAACTGAAGAAGTAAAGGCTGAACAAAAGCCTGAAACTAAAGAGTAAAAATTAAATTTTTAGGTAAAAAATGGTACCTGCAGATTTCGTGTTTTTAATATTGGCAACTTTGATTGTTGCTTGCGGATTTGTCGTCGTTTTCCACAGCAAAATAATTTACTCAGCTTTTGCATTGCTTTTTTCCTTTTTTGGAGTTGGTGGAATTTACATTTTACTAAACGCTGACTTCTTAGCCGGAACTCAACTCATTGTTTACGTTGGTGGAATTTCCGTTCTGATACTTTTTGGAATTTTGCTCACAAAAAAAATCTACAACCTGACAACTGAAGAGACTTCAACACAAAAAATTATTGGTGGAGCTACTTCTTTGGCATTTCTTGGAGCTTTGGCTGCTTTGATTTTTAACACTGACTGGCAAATTGTAACAACAACTCAGGAGTTTACTCCGCAAACATTAGAGATTGGCAAAGCATTTATGGGTAATTTTATTTTACCTTTTGAGCTTGCGGCAATTTTGCTTTTAGTTGCTTTGATTGGTGCTGTAATTATTGGGCGTGATGAAAAAAAGGAGGAAATTTAATGTTTTACAATTCCTTAGAACCTTACCTTGTTCTCAGTGCTATACTTTTTGTGCTTGGACTTCTTGCAATGTTCACAAAACGAAATGCAATCAGCATTTTAATGGGAGTTGAGTTAGTCCTGAACGCTGCCTGCATTAATTTTGTAGCCTTTTCAAGATTTGTTGAAAATGGCATTTCAGGTCAGTTAGTTACAATTTTTATCATTATTTTGGCGGCTTCGGAAGCTGCTGTTGCACTTGCGATAATTCTTCACTTGTACAGACACATCAATTCCATAAATGTTGACGAAGCTACTCAACTTGAAGGATAAAGCAAAATATCGGAACTTTCTAAAAAAGGCTTGACAAAAATTTGTTAAAGCCTTTTTTTTTGCTTATTTTTGATTAACTAAAAATTAGGGAAAATAATAAAATGGCTCATAAAATTTCATTAATTCGTGGCGACGGAATTGGTCCGGAAGTGGTTTACGCTGCCGTTAAAGTAATTGAAAAGACAGGCGTTCAAATTGTTTGGGAAGAAGTTCACGCAGGAATGGATGCAATCGCAATGTTTTCAAACCCTTTGCCAAACGAAACTATCCACAGCATTCAAAAAAATAAAATTGCTCTGAAAGGACCTTTGACAACTCCGGTTGGAAGTGGTTTCAGAAGCATTAACGTTGCACTTCGCAAAGAATTTGACCTTTACGTAAACCTCAGACCTGCAATCAAATTTCAGGGAATTAAAAGCAATTACAATAATGTTGACCTCGTGATTGTCCGTGAAAACACTGAAGGACTTTACAGTGGAATTGAACACTACATCGGGCAAAACCGGGAAGCTGCAGAAAGTGTCGTGATTGTTACAAAATCCGGCTCGGAAAGAATTGCACGTTTTGCTTTTGAGTACGCAAAACAAAATGGCAGGAAAAAAGTTACAATCGTACACAAGGCAAACATTCTCAAGTTTTCAAGTGGATTATTTTTGGACACTACAAGACAAATCGCTCTTGAGTACCCGGAAATTCAGTGTGAAGACAAAATTATTGATAATATGTGCATGCAACTCGTTACTGACCCGACAAAATTTGACGTAATCGTTACAACAAACATGTTTGGAGACATAATTTCTGACCTTACTGCCGGTTTGATTGGCGGACTTGGAGTTGCTCCCGGTGCAAACATCGGAAAAGATGGAATCGGAATTTTTGAAGCTGTCCACGGTTCTGCTCCGGACATCATTGGAATGGGAATCGCAAACCCGCTTTCAGTAATGCTTTCAAGCTGTTTAATGCTTGATTACATCGGTGAAAAAGACGCTTCACTAAAAATTATGAATGCAATTCGTGAAACTTTAAAAAACCCTGTAAACCTTACAAAAGACCTTGGCGGAAGTGCTTCCACCAACGAAATCACAAACGCAATTTTAAGCAATCTTTAATTTCTAACCTTCAAAACGAACAAAACTTTGAAGGTTTTCAGCACAAATTTATGGAAAAGCTCACTCAAAAAATCTCGTTTGCAAATCAAACAAAACAAAAACTTTTTCCAACCGGAAGAGTTGAAAAACAAAACTTCCTTTCGGTTGCAAACTACAAAGAAATTGTTGAATTTTCCGTTTCTGACCTCGTTTGCACTGCTTTGGCAGGAATAAAATTTTCCGATTTTCAAAGCAAACTCAACCGTCAGAACCAGTTTTTTCCGTTAATTGCTCCAAAAAACTCAACACTTGGAGGGCTTGTTGCAAGCGATTTTCGTGGATTTTACCAAAAAAAATTTGGCACTTTTAAAGACAATCTTTTAGGTTTAAAATTTTTTGACGGCGAAGGAAACCTTCTGAAATCCGGTGGAAAAGTTGTAAAAAACGTTGCCGGTTACGATTTACACAAACTTTTGGTTGGCTCGTACGGAACGCTTGGTTTGATTTTTGAGATAACTTTACGGACTTACGCTTTGCCTGAAAATGAAATTTTACTCGTTTTTGAAGGTGAAAAAAATGAGCTTTTGGAAGTCGTTAATTTTTGTCAGAAACTGCCTTGCGACGTTCTTGAGCTTTCAAACCAAAAACTTTACTGTGGTTTTTCGGGAAGAGAAAGAGAAGTTTTAGTTTTCAGTGAGTTTTTAAAACAGAACTTCTCAAAAAACTTCAAAGCGGAGTTTTCCAAAGAAGAAAAAGCTGTGTTTTTGCAGGAACTGACGGATAAGTTTTACACTGAAAAATTAGCTTTTAAAATTTTGACAAGCATTTCAACAAGCAAGGAACTTTGTAAAAACTTAGATTTTGATTTCAGGCTTGATTTTTTAACGGGAACTTTTTTGGTTGAAACGCAATTTTGGGAGCAAGTTTTGAAGTTGAAAGACTTTTTCAGGTTCAACTTAAAACTAAGCAGGTTTGATTTTGATTTTCCCCGTAAGTTAAGTTTTTCCTCTAAAGAAGTTGAGAAACTGCATTTTTTACTCAAAGAAAAGTTTGATAAAAACGGAGTTTTTAACTCGCTTGAAACAATTGGGAAGATTAGTTAAAATCAAGTGATTTAAAAAATCTGTTTATTTTTTGTTTTTAACGTAGTCATCGTAAAGTTTGCAAATTATTCCATCGACAAGCCCAACTTGTGGAACGATTATTTTTGAAATCTTGGCAGTTTCCATAATTTCACGGTAAATTTCCAAAGCAGGAATTATCACGTCTGCCCTGTCGGGTCGTAAGCCAAGTACTGTAATTCTTTCTTCAAGTGTAAAACTGTTCAGGTAGTCGTGAATTTCAATCATTTTTCTAATTGAAAGTGGTTTTTCATCTTTTATTTGAGCAAGTTTGAAAATTTTATTAATGTTTCCACCGGAGCCAATCCCGACTAAAGGTTTATGTTTTAGTGCGTAGTTTTTTATCCATTGTTTCATTTTTTCCCATTCGGGTTCTTCAACAAGTTTTTCTAAGAGACGAACTGTTCCGATGTTGAAAGAGGCGGATTCCATTTTTTTTTGTTTTGCGAAGAGAGTGAGTTCAGTGCTTCCGCCGCCGACGTCGATGTAAAGGTAAGAGTTGTCGGGTTCAAGTGATTCGGCGACGTGGTTTGAAAAGATAAACTCGGCTTCGCTTTCTCCGTCAATGATTTCTATTAAAATCCCCGTTTCATTTTTGATTTTTTCGATAATTTCCTGGTTGTTTTGAGCCTCTCGCATTGCAGAAGTTGCACAAGCCATAAAATTTATCGGTTCAAAAATTTCAATCAGATTTTTAAAAGCTACAAGTGTTTTGATTAAGTCTTTGGTTTTATTTTCGGGAATTCTTTGCGTCAGGAAAACGTCATCTCCAAGCCTTAAAGGAACACGGAAAAAAGATGCTTTTTTAAAAATAACTTTTCCACCTTCCTCAAAAACGTTTGAGCACAAAAGCCTTACAGCGTTTGAACCGATGTCAATTGCAGCAAATTTCATTTTTTAAACTCACTAATTTTAAATTTCATTTTTATAAATTTTAATAGCCAGGTGCTGCACCTTTCAATGATTTTGTAGGTTTCCCTGTAATTTTCAATTGATAATCCGTAAGGGTCAGAAACATCTAAAGTTTTTGTTTCGGTGTCAAAGTTTCGTATCAAAACAACTTTTTCTTTTTGTTGTGAATTATTTGCAAGTTTCAAAACGTTTTCCTGGTTTTTTCTGTCCATTGTAACAATCAAATCAAAATTTTCAAGGTCTTCTTTTGTGATTTGTTTTGCACGGTGGTTTTCAAGTGAAAGATTATTTTCCTTGCAAATTTCTACTGAAAAATCAGAAGCTGTGTAGCCAACTTGTGAGTTTAAAGTTCCTGCTGAATCGACAAAGACTTGATTTTGCAGGTTGTTTTCTTCCACAACTTTTTTGAAAAGTGCTTTTGCCATTGGAGAACGGCAAACATTTCCCGCACAAACAAAAAGGATTTTTACCATTTTTTACTTTCTTTTTTTTATTACAAACTAAGGTTTTTCCGATAACGTGTTTTCCAAATTGAATTTTCAAGTGAAGAATTTTCACCACTTTTCTTCTTCATTGCCGCGTTCAAAGTAAGGTTAAAATTTAAAAAAATTAAGGGAACAAACTAAATTTTATTTTCGTTATTGCACCTTGCAATTTAGGAAATGATTTATTAAATTTCGCACCAATTTTTTAGTTTAATAAAGAAAGGAAAAAATAAATGGCTCGCAAAAAAAAACTTGAAGAGGAAGAAGAAAACTTTGACGACAAATATTTTGATGGTGACGATGAAAATGATGGTGATTCCACAACTAATTTTGAGAAAGACGAGGATGATTTGGAATTCACAGAGGAAATTGAAGAACCAGATGAGGAAGACTTGTTAGAAGTTGAAAGTGATGATGATTCTGAAGAAGAAGAAGATGAAATCACACGTAAAAAACGTGAAAGAAAACTCAAACTCAAAAGCAGCACTAAAACTATTCAGGTTGAATTTCAAAACGATAAATGTATTGAGTGTGGAAAAGAAGCAAAATGGAGAAGTCCACAAGGAAAATGCACAAAATGCGCCGATAAAGAAGCAAGGGAAAGACTTGGCGAAGGAAAAAGCAAAAACGTTTACAGACTAAGCATTTAAAAAAAACACTTTTCTACTTTAGAATTGTAAACTTTTTACTTACAACTTCATTTTTAGACTGAACTTGTAAAACATAAATTCCACTTGCAATGTTTTCTTGAATTTTCCACGAAAATTGTTTGTTCAAAAGCATTGTTTGTTCAAAAATGGTTTTTCCCAACAAATTGAAAATTTTTACTTTACCAAAAGTTTCTTCACCTGAAAAAGTAAAATTTACCTGTGCATTTGTTGGGTTTGGAAAAACGTTTGAGATTACAAAACTGTTTTTCAGGTTCGTTGTTTCAGTGGTTTTTGACGGAGAACCTGCAAAATTAATCCCTACAATTGCGTCAAGGTCAAAATCTCCTCCTGAAAAATTATCAGAACCGTCAATTACAAGATTTCCCGTGTCAGTTAGTTTTACAAAGTAAGCAGTGTCAAGCCCAACAGTTTGTAAATCAAAAGAATCACCACCAGAAACTAAAAAATTTTGTGGGTTTTGGTTTCCGTTTGTTGGGTTTAAACCTGCCAAACCTGCCAAAGTTTGCGGGTTGTAAGGAAAATCAAAAAAAAACAGCCCGTCTTTACTGACTGAAACAACCGCAGTTTCACGAAAAGGGTCTGTCGTATCGCCAAAAACATAAAAAACATTTTCAAAAACCGTGAAATCAAACCCATTTCCATCAATTATCGGATTGTTAAAAAAACCTAAAATGATTTGCCCGTTTGCTCCCAAAGAAAGAATTTGGTTTTCGTTTGCCGAAGGAACAAACGAAGTCGCCAAAGTGTCAGGAAATCCTAAAACATTGTTTGGTAAAAAATTTTGTCCAAAAGACGCTCCGTTTCCTGCAACAAACAAAACTAAGGAATCCGCACCGGAATTTACTTGAGCAAAAATTTCAGTAGTAAAAACTAAGAGAAAAAACAAATTTCTGACTGATAACAATTTTACCTCTCACACTGTATTTAGAGTTTTCAAAAATCTTAGACACAATTTAACGAATAAAAATTTTATCGGGTAGATTTTTTTATTTTAAAAATTCCAGTCTTGTGAGTAGCTAAGTCCAATCAAAATTTCAAAAGCACTTGACCACTTTCTGTCTTTGTTTCCTTTGAAAAAAAATCCGTTTAGCGCAGGTTTCAAAGTAAAATTTTGTGTGATTGGAAACTTTAGCTGAGTTGAAAAATCAAGTTTAAAAATCCTTCCTTCAACACTTTCTCTCTTGTCGTCAAAGTAGTAAATCGCTTCAATTTGGCTTTGAAGCCTGATTTTTTGCTTTGATTTTGGGTTAAAAGTCATTTGTTGCAAAGTTTCAACCTGAATCCCGTTCAAACCGTTTCTGTCATTTTCTGACAAGTCAAAAATTCTTGAGTACGCAAGCCTTGTCTCCTTAAAACCAAAAGCCTTTGGTAAAGCTAAACCAAGGTCAAAATAAAAATCTTTTTGCCTTGTTTTTCCTGCTTTTGTGATTTCAGAATCAAATTTTATCGCTAAAAAAGGCGAAGTTCCGTAAAACAAATCGTACTGCCAATCAATCAGACTTCTGATAAAAATATCGTTTTCAATGAAGTCTTCATTTTTAATTTTAACTTTTCTGAAATCGGTAAAAAGTTGGTTTGTCCATTTTGTGGAACGAGTTGTGCGGGTTGCAAAAATATTTGCCTTTAACAAAACGTCAAGGTAATCTTCGCCTTGCAGTTCGCTTTCGGAAACGCCTTTGTAGAGTTCCTTGTTTTTCACTCTGTTTCTGCTCAAAAAAAATGAAACTTCGTCAAAATTAACTTGAACCAAAGGCTTGTTCACAAAATCGTCTTCCTTGAAAAATCTTTCCGTGTCAAGCAGTTCTCCACCTGAAAAATTTTCAAAATCAGCTAAAAATGCGTTTCGTAAAGTTATTGTTTCTGTTAGCTTTGAACCTTCAAACTCTTCTTTAAATTTTTGATAGAAATTTTCGCTGAAACAAACTTTGTAGCAATTATCCTCAAAAATTTTGTTGCCAAAAAGTGTTGTGGAATTTTTCTCCACAAAAGAATCAACCGATAAAAGTTCAAACTTTCCTTTGCTTAACAAAACAAGTTTTTGGAGCAAAAAGCCTGAAATTTTTCCAACTAAAAATTTTTCATCGGACTTGATTAATTGGTTTGCTTCCGTTAGTTCAAGGTAAGAATCCTCCGTAAATTTTTCCAAAGAAGCCAAATCAAAATCGTTTTTACTGTAAAAAACAAGTTTTACTTCTGATTTTTTCATTAGAGAGTAAAGCGATAAATTAATAAAACTTTGCTCGACAAAGCTGTTGCCAACCAAAAAAGGTTTGCCAAAAGTTTTTGGAAAATGTTGTTTCCAATAGTTTTGAAGCAAATTTTCCGGGTAAAGAGATTGAAAATTGGAAGTTTCAAGGTTTAGTTTTTCAAACTTGTAGTAGTCTTGTTTTGGCTCTAAAATTCCAACTTCAAAATCTTGGGCAAGAAACAAAACAAGTTTTCCATTTTCACGTGTGAGATAAAAATTTTTGTCAACGTCAGATTTTTCAGGAAGAACCACTACTTCTAACTTTGGAAATTTTTGGAGCAAGATTTGGAAATCTGTTTGGTTTTCGTCAAGCAAAAGCAAGGAACTGTCTGCCAAAAAAGGAGTGTTTTTGGTTTGAAATTTTTCGGTAAGTTTGGAATTTTGGAGAGTTTTTGCACTGTCAACAAAAGTTTCTTTGTAAGAAACAAAGTTTTTTAAGGCAAAAAGAAATTTTGGTTCTTCAATTTTATCGTAAGCAAAAACAACAGCTTGAATTAATTTTGTGTCTCCGTTTGTGTTTCCGGTTAGTAAAATTGTTGGTTGCTTTGCAAAAGCAATTTTTGTAACAAGTAAAAAAATTAGGAAACAGAGTTTTTTCATTTTGCATCATTTTTAAAAATATCAACAAAGTAACGGACAGCAACAAAGGCTTCAGCAAACTTAACTCGCCCTTTTATTCCGCGAAAAGTTGCTGTTGATTCCATAAATCTTGTAATTGCAACGTCTTTAACGTTAGTTTTTTGCACTTGTGAAAGATGCGTTGATAAAAGGAGCCTTTTCTTTTCAAGTACATTTTCAATGTCAACGTAAATATCAGGATTAAAATTTTGAGTTGTCGGACCTTCAAAAAGCAAAAAATTTCTTACAAATCTTGTCGCAGATTTGACACAACTTGAAAGATTTCTATGGTCCTGGTGAGTGTCATCGGGAAAATGGGAAAAAATCAAGTCAGGATTAATTCTGTTAATTACTTCTTCAAGGTGTTGGATTAGTTCACGTGAAAGCGGGATTTTTGTGTCTTCGTAATTTCCCCAAATGACTTCTTTCGCTCCAATAATTTTTGCTGCTGCCTCTTGTTCTTGTTTACGAACTTCAGAATTTCCACCGTACGAACCTAAAGTTGCAATGAAAAGAAAAACTTCGTGTCCTTTTTCGGCAAACTCAATTAAAGTTCCACCACAACCATACTCAACATCGTCAGGGTGCGAACCAATAGCTAAGATTTTCATTATTTTTTGCTCTCTAAATTTTTCTTAAATCCAAAATTAGAACTAAATTTTTAAAAGTGCAAGCCTTTTAAAAAATCTTGGGGTTTTAAAAATACGATAATTTTTATTATCTTTAAAACTGTGTTTCCATAAACACCAGACTTTAACAACTCTCACTTTTAAAAACAAAGGTTTTTTAATGCTAAATTTTCTAAGGTCTAAAGAATTAATTTTAGGTATTGAAACAGAAAAGCTATTTTTTTCTTTGGCGGTTCTTGTTTTAACCTTTCTTATCAAAAAGACTTTCAGTTCAATTATCGGAAAACGCTTACTTAAAATTGTAGAAAAAACAGCTTCCAAGTACGATGACATAATTATTAACGCAATTATTCCACCAATTAAGGTTTTTATTACTTTAACAGGACTTTACTACGCAATTTTTTACCTTGATTTACACTACCCAAAACGCATTTCAATAAATCCTTTTTTATTCAAAATTTATACTGTTGCTCTTTCCACTGTTTCTGTTTGGTGTTTTTTCAGATTAACTGATTTTGTGATTGAAATTTTTAAAGTAAACCTCGCTAAAAAATCAAGCTCAGAAGAAGAACTCTCAAAACAACTCGTTCCAATGCTTCATCAGGTTTTAAAAATCATTGTCATTTCACTTGGTGGAATTTTGGTCGTCCAAACGCTTGGTTACTCTGTCGGAAGTTTACTTGCAGGAATTGGAATTGGAGGTTTGGCAATCGCTCTTGCTGCACAGGAAACTCTCGCAAACCTTTTTGGAACTGTCGTAATTGTCGTAACAAAGCCTTTTAAAGTCGGTGAAATGATTAAATTTAATAACTACGAAGGAACTATTGAATCAATAACTTTCCGTTCAACACAAATCCGAAGTTTGTCAAGAACTTTGATTACCGTCCCAAACAAAATGATTACTTCAGAAGCAATTGAAAACCTCTCAGCAATGGAAAAGCGAAGAGTTCGCTTCACAATTGGCTTAACTTACTCAAGTTCTTCCGAAAAAATCCAAAGCCTTGTTACCAAAATTAAACTCTTCTTAGACACTGAAAAAGACGTCATTCCTGAAAGTTCTGTCGTTGTTTTTAATGAGTTTGGTGCTTCTTCTTTGGACATTTTAGTTCAATACTTTACAGTAGAAATTGATTTCAAACTTTACTTGGAAACAAAACAAAAAATCAATTTTAAAATTATGGAACTTGTAAAAAATGAAGGGCTTGAGTTCGCTTTCCCAAGCAAATCAATCTATTTTGAAAACCCTTTACAACTCAAAAAAGACTAAAAAAATGAAATTCGCAAAAATTATCGAAAATTCAAACGGTAAAGTTACAGTTGAACTTCTAAAAAATGAGGATTGCTTCACTTGCAAACTTTGTTCTCCCGACGAGAAAAAAATTAAACTAACATTCTTTGACAAAAGTTTTCAGGGTAAGGAAAATGATTTCCTCAAAATTCAGGATGAAAATTCAAAAAGCTGGTTGCTTGCCTTGTTTTTACCTGCTTTAGCCTTAATTTTGGGTGTGTTTTTAGGTGAGTTTTTCTTTAACTCACAAACAAAATCCTTACTTTTTGGATTGTTAAACTTGCTGCTTTCACTTTTACTCTTAAAAATTTTGGACTTTTTTATCTTTAAAAAACCTGCTAACTACGAGTTAATTAAAAATGCAAATTAAAAATTACTGGCTTTTGCTTTTCGCTTTCGCTGTTTTGATTTTGGCAAGTATTTTTCTTTTTCCAAAACAAGAAATCCCTTTTTCAAACAAAGAAAGATTCGTTTCCAACGCTCCAAACGTTACTGAAATCCTTTTTGCACTTTCACAAAAAGAAAAAATTGTTGGCGTAACCCGTTTTTGTGTTTTCCCAAAGGAAGCAGAAAAAATTGAGAAAATTGGCGACCTTTTCAATCCTGACATCGAAAAAATTGTCTCTCTGAAACCAACAAAGTTTTTTTCACTAAAAGTCAGCAATCCTGAACTTAAAAAGGCTCTTGAACTCTCTAAAACTGAACTGATTGAAATCCCTGACGAAACGATTGACGAAATTTTTGAAGGATTAAAAATCATTGGAAAAAGTGTCGGTGAAGAACAAAAAGCCGATTCGCTTGAAAAATCAATTCGTTTTTCGTTGCAAACTTTATCCCAAAAATATAAAATTGGCGACAGTTTGCGGGTTGGAATTGTTGCAGGAAGGTCAGCGGGAAGTTTGGAAGAAATTTTTGTTGCCGGGAAAAAGACTTTTTACACAGAACTTTTGGAACTTCTCGGTGCAAAAAATGCTTTTGCAAAACTTCCAAACCGTTACCCAAGTGTTACTTTAGAAGTTTTGATTGAAATTAATCCTGATGTTTTGATTGAAATTTCAACAGAAAACGAACTTGGTGAAACTCAAAAAGAACAAATTTTAGCTTTGTGGAAACAAATCAAAGGACTTTCAGCAGTTGAAAACGGAAATTTAAAATTTTTGAACGGCGATTTTGCTGCTGTCCCAGGTTTGAGAATTGGCAAAACTCTTGAAGAACTTGGCAAAACTTTAAACCTTAAAGACTTTGTTCAGCCTTGAAAATTTTTCATTGAAAGGAGCAAAAAAATTCAACAGAACCTTTTAAATTTTACTTCTGACGAGTTCACGACTTTAGCTTTTGCAAACACGACGGAAATCAAAATTAAAAATTCAAGATTTTTAGGTTTAGCTTTTCCGCTTTTCTCCGTGAAAGATTTTGATGAAAAACTTAACGAAATCCGCAAAAATCATCACCTTGCGAACCACAATTGTTTTGCTTACAAGTTTGAAAAAGAATTTCGTTTCAGCGATGACGGAGAACCTTCAGGAACAGCCGGCAAACCAATTTTCAAAGTTCTTGAGTTTTCGGGTTTAGCAAACGTTGGTTTGGTTGTTACGCGGTATTTTGGCGGAACATTGCTTGGAATTGGCGGTTTGGTCAAGGCTTACACAGATTCGGCAAAAATAACGCTTGAAACTGCAACGACAAAAACCGTAGTTTTACAAAAGAAATTTGAACTGATTTTCCCCTACGAACTAACAAACATTGCAATGAAAAACATTGATTTTTTTGGTGTTAAAGTCATTAACACTTTTTATGGAAATAGTACTAAACTTGTTGGTGAAATTAGATTAAATTTGGTTGACGAATTTGCTAAGACAATTTTTGAAAACAGTTTAGGGAAATTAAAAATTAACTACTTATGAAAATTTTACTACTGCTTTTGCTGTTAACATCACAGATTTTCGCCCAAAACAACCAAACAATTAAAGAAAAAATTGTGGTGCTTGATTTTATACTCATTGATTTTGAAACTGACGAAACTTACGATTTTACTGAAAAACTAAGGCAGGAAATCCAAAAAATTGGCGTTTACGAAGTCGTTTCAAAAAACCAAACTGATGAAATTTTCAAAAAAAATGTAGATTTAAGAAAATGTTTCAGCAGTCATTGTTTTGTTAGAATTGGGAATTTATTGAACGTGCAAAAAATCATTTCATGCGAAATCACACAAATTGGAGATGATTATTTTTCGTGTGAAGCAGAAATTTTTGACCTTAAAAAGAAAGCAACAACAGGAAGAGAAATTGAGGATTGTTTGAGTTGTAAGTTAGAAGCAGTCAAAACTTCATTGCTAAAAAATTTGGCTTACAAAATTTCTAACCTAACTCCGCCAGAAAACACCGAAACAACAGATTTGCAAATTTTAAAAGGAAGCATTTTAGTAACTTCCGAGCCTTCCGGAGCAGAAATTTTTGTTGACGAAGTTCAAACAAACAAAAAAACTCCTGCCTTTCTTTTAGACCTTGTTGCGGGAGACCATTTGATTAGCCTGATTTCAGAAAAATTTATCGGAACAAAAAATGTTACCGTTTTACCGAACAAACAACTTGATTTAAACATTAAACTTCAACCAAGCAAAGGAATTTTACGGATTGAATCCGAACCTGAAGGAGCAGAAATAATTTTAAACGGAAAAATCTATGGTCTGACACCAATTTTAATTAAGGAACCTAAAGCGGGAAAATATAAACTTGAGCTTAGCAAAAATGGTTTTATTTCACAAACAGAAGAAATAAACATCAAGGAAGAAAGTAAAACTTTAAGTTTTCAACTTCAGGAATACGCTTCGTTAGATTTTTCAAAAAACGAACTCCACGGAATAAAAATTTATCTTAACGATGAACTTATTGACCCAAGGTCCAATGCTTTACAAGAGATTGTTCCACAAAAAATTGAGCTTAAAATTGTTAAAGACGGGATTGTTCAGCAAAAGATGAATTTCAATCTTGCTTCTGGCGAAAACAAGGAAATCAAATTTGATTTTGCCGAATCCGAAGGAATTGTGAAAATCACAAGTAACGTTTCAAATGCAAGGTATTTTATTGGCGAAGAGGCAATTTACCCTCCTGCAAAGTTAAAAGTCGGAACTTATAAAATTCAAGGTGAGGTTTTTGGTTACAAAAATTTAGAAAAAACCGTTGTTGTAAACTCTGACGAGACACAGGAAATCAATTTTAACTTTATCCCAACTCAACAATTTATCGAAGGAAAAATGAACACTGCAAAGATTTTCAAAAATCAGGCTAAAAAAGGTTTGATTGCAACAGGAAGTTTTTTGGCAGCTTCAGGAGTTTGTGTTTTTCTTGCTTCAAACTCCTACAACAATTACAAAAACGCAAAAAGCTCTAAAGAAGCTGATAAATTTTACTCAAGAACACAAGCTTTTGACATTGCAACTGTGGTAACTTTTAGTGCTGGAGTTTTGGGTGGAATTTATTCAGGCTATAATTTTTATCGTTACAATGCTTCTAAACCTGTTCAAAATAAAATTTCTTTCAATTTAGAAGGAAACGAAAATTTTACAGGTTTAGCTTTATCAATTAACCTTAACTGATTTTGGAAAAATGAAAAAAATATTTCTTTTAATTTTAATTTTGGTCGTTTACGCTTGTACACGTGAGCATTCTAATATTTTTGATAAAGATTACAATGGTTCGCCAGATGCTCCTGACAGCTTGCAAACTGAAATTAATGTCAATGGATTTATAGAAATCACCTGGCAAGACAAAGGAAATGATACAGGTTTTGAAGTCTGGAGAAAATTTAAAGGTCAACCAAACTTTGTAAAAATCGCTCAAACCTCACCTGAATCCGTGTTTTTTACAGATACTTCTTTGGTAATTTTTGACACAACTTACGTTTACAAAATTGTCTCAATTCTTCCAAACGGAAAAACCGCTGAGAGCAAAGAAAATATAACTTTTGTTCCGTTTCAGCCCTTAAACCTACGTTTTTTTCAGGTTTCTGCTTCGGAAGTCAGGCTTTTTTGGGACGATGTTTGTAAGTTTGAAGACGGTTACATTGTTGAACTTAGAGAACAAGGCGGCGGAAACTACCAAACGATTGGAAACATTTCACCAAACGACACAACTTTTTTGGCTACAAACCTTTTTTTAAGCACTAACTACTCTTTGAGTGTTAAAACAAAATTTCTAAAAAATAATCAGGAAATCCTTTCAAAACGCCTTGAAAAAGGATTTGTGAACAATCTTTCAGCTCCTTCAAGCCTTGTCGCTTCGCAACAAACGGATTCAAAAATTCTGATTGCTTGGCAAGACAACACACAAATCGAGTCCGGTTACAAAGTTTTTAGAAGTATTGACTCGTTGAATTTTAACCTGATTGGCTCAACAAGTGCTTTCCAAACTTCAGAAATTGCTCAGTTTGCAGACACAAGTTTTGTTCTTGACTCAACTTACCACTACCTTGTCCGTGCTTTTGGCGGGCAAAATGAACTTGGTGAAATTTCCGACACAATTACAATTAAACCTGATTTTCCTTCGCCAAAAAACTTTGCAATTAACATTGACAACCAAAACCAAATCACGTTAAACTGGAGTACCTGGAATGTGGATTCGCTTTGGGCAATTTCTGGTTTCAAAGTTCAACGCAGAGAAAAAGACGGAGATTTTTTTGACTACCAAACCTTGTCTTCTGAAACAAATTCCCTTGTTTACACAGAATTAAACGAAACAGTAACTTATGGATTTAGAGTCGCTGCCTTTACTGAAAAAAATATTTCGGACTTCTCGTTCAGAAAAACGATAAAGTACACACCAACTAATTACTCACTTTCACGAAATTTGCCTCACAACGGACAAGTTAATGCTTTTGCTGTTAATTCAATTGAAACCAAAATGGCAACTGCAAGCGAAGATGGTTTGGTAACACTTTGGAATTTGATAGCCACTTCTTTCCCGCAAACTTTTATCGGACACACAAAAACTGTTATTGATGTAAATTTCAGCACTGACAATGGTAAAATTATCTCTTCAAGCTCTGACTCAACTTTTAAAGTTTGGAGCATTGCTTCAGGCACTTCGCTTTTTGAAAAAAAAATGGGGGACAAGGTTACAAAATCTATTCTTTCACGGCTTGATTCTTTGGTAATTACCGGAGGTCAGGACAATGTTTTTTCAGTTTGGAGCATTAAAGGAGATTCTTTGCAATGGTCGTCTTCTCACGAAGGAGTCATTGTTAATCTTTTTACCGACAACAACGACTTGAACACTACCGACAGCAAAATTCTGATTACCCAAGGTTTTGACAGAGAATTAAAAGTTTGGGATTTAGAAACAAAAACTTTATCCAATACCAAAACTGAAGATGAAATAATTATCTCTTCCGATGTAAAATTTGATAAAGAAAAAATTGCTACAGGAAGTCAATTCGGTAAAATTACTTTTTGGGATTTAAAAGAAACAGAATCTTTTTGGACACAGACAGACTCTTTGAACAGAAACATTCTTCGTGTAAAATTAAATTCTGAAACTACTTTGCTTGCAAGCGGCACTTCAGCCTTACAAAACGATGCGGAAGTAAAAGTTTGGGACACAGCAAACGGTAATTTGCTTTGGTCAGGCAAACACCACAAAAATATCAGAGGACTTGACATTTCAGAAAATAGTTTTGTCGTTTCCTGCTCTGAAGACTCAACAATAAAAGTTTGGGACGCAATTGACGGAGAATTACTTTGGGTTGGCTTTCACCAAGGAGCTGTAAACAATGTTAAATTTTCTAAAAATGCTTCAAAAATCTATTCAATCGGCACAGACAAAACAGCTAAAATTTGGTCTCAAAGTGTACCGGGCTGGATAGTAATCGAGTAAAAAATTGTTAGAAAAATAAAACCATCAAGGCTTTTTCCTTTCAACTAATTCTCATCCTTTTTCAAAATTAATTTATCTGAAAAAGTATCAAAAATTTCTGTTGAATCCCAAAGCGAAGGCTTGTAAAGTTTCCCCCGGAAAAATTCATTTTGGTTCGCGTAATCAGAATTTGAAAATCCAGCTTCTGTGGAAAATCTTTGTGAAGACTGCCCTGAAGGTAAAATTGTTTTAGTTTTATTAAAATCCGAAAAATCCAAAATCTGCCTTAGCGAAGGTGCAACAACTGTTTCAAAAGGTTTGTCAAAGTAGTACTCGTGTAAGTTTACAGTACAAGTTGAGCCTCCTGCTTCAAAAGGTCCAATGTTGTAAGTTGTTTCAAGAAAATTAATTTTTCCTAAAAGGTGTTCTTGTGTAACAGTGTGGATTTTTCCCCATTCCCAACTCTCCAAGGGTTCGCCAAAACGTTGTTTTAAGTAATCAACACTTTCTTTTAAACTTTTTGAAACAATTTTTCTCAATGTTTCGGTTTCCTGTGTGTTCACATCGTCAATCCAAACTGAATTTTGTTCTTCCAAAACTCTGTTTGTTACAAGAGTTACAAGTGAGCCAAATTTTCCAAACTCTTTCCAAAGCATTGTGTCTTGTTTTGTTTTTGCTCCGCTAAAAAATTCGTCTTTGTAAAGATTTTCTACAAGTTTAAACCAAAAAGCATTGTAAAGACTTGCTTCAATGCTTTCCGGAGCCTCGTAAAAATCCCAGTTTGTCAGAAAACTGACGGATTTTTTGTAGTCATTTTCAAGCGAAACAACTTCCCCGTTAAACAAAAATTTGATTGTTTTTTCAGCTTGTTTTGAGTAGAAATCATTTTGTAAAACCTCAAAATCAAAATTTGTCAGCAAATTTTTAGAGCTTAGAAACTCGGAAACTCTTTCAAAACGTGAAGTTGGTTCCCAAAAATCAGTGATGAAAAAGCCATTTTTTGCAAAGACTGGATTGTTTGAGTTTGCAATAAAATTTGTTTCCGGATTAAGCTCAAAAGGTAAGTCTTCAAAAGGAATAAAATTTGTCCAAATCCTTGTTGTGTCTTTTGAAACAACGGGAAAAGGCAAAACTTTGTAGTTTCGTACCGGAATTTTACCGGCGCTTTGCAAACCGATGTTTCCGCTTGTGTCTGCAAAAGTAAAGTTTAGTGAAGGAACGGAAATTTTTTGTAAACCTTCTCTGAACTCATTAAGATTATTAGCTTTGCAAATTTTGTAAAAGCCTGAAATTTCGTCTGTTTTTGTATCAAAACCAATCCACTGCAAAGCTAAAACTTCATTTTTATCTTTTCCAAGAACGTCTGTAACAACAGTTCCGAACTTGCTTTTGTGAATTTCAAAAAGTTTTGGTTCTTTAGTTGTTTTGAAGTTCACTTGCGAAAATTCCGTTTCAAGTTCACAAGTTTGGCTACCAAAAAAGTATGTTTTTTTGTTTTGCATTTCAAGAATTGTAAAGTCTGCGTCATCAGTTTTCAGGTTCGTAATTCCCCAACCGAAAACGTCGTTGTGTCCAATCAAAACACAGGGAACACCGGGAATTGAAAAACCTTTCACTCTGAAATTTGGAGCAAAAATCCCGATTTCATACCATTTTGAAGGGACTTCATTTTTGAGGTGAGGGTCGTTTGCAAGCATTGGTTTTCCTGTTTTTGTTTTTTTCCCTGAGACAGCCCAGGCATTACTTCCAAAAGAATTTAGTGATAAAAACTTTTCAAGATTTTCTTTTCCTTGCCAAAAATCGCTTCCAAGTAAGGAATTTTTGGGTCTTGGCAATTCCTCGTCAGCAATTTCAATTTTTTTGGGATAAAGTTCAGCTGCTTTTTTGCCAAATTTTTTGAAAAGTTCGCCGTAAATAATTTCTTTTTGAGTTGCAATTGAAAGTTCCCAGCCAAGCATTCTCACAAGCCCAAGAACGTCTGAAATTTCCCATTTTTTGGGCTGAAAATCCACAAGTGTAAACTCAATTGGAAACAAAAAATCGTTTCCCGAACTTCCTTTTTGAAAATCAATGAAAGCATTAATTCCGTCTGTGTAGGCTTTAATTATTGTTTTTGTTGAGTCAGAAACATTTTTTTCAAGTTCTGTTCCAAGTTTTTTGAAACCGATTGTTTTCAGAAAAATGTCGGCTTTTTCAGTTTCTTTGTCAAAAACTGTTGAAAGTTCGCCGTTCACGGCAAGCCTGTAAATTTCGAGTTGCCAAAGCCTGTCTTGGGCAGTAACAAAACCTTGCGCGAAAAAAGCGTCGTAGTCATTTTTTGCGTAGATGTTTGGAACTCCAAAATCATCACGAATAACATTAATGGAATCGGAAGTAATTTTTGTAAGTATCAAGCCTTTTTTTTGTGTTTCAACTTGTGAAAAAAGGTAGTAAGAAATTCCGTAAAGCATCCAGTAAAGGGCTAAAACACCGACAAAAATACCAAGAAAAATTTTGTTTAGTCGTGCAAAAAACATTAGAACTCACCAATTAATTTTTAGTTTGCGTGTAATTCATTCCCTGAAAAACGTTTCGCGAGACAAAAGCGTTTTCGATGTAATTTTGGATTAAAGTTTTTTTCAGTTTCCAGTTTGGGGCGATGAGTTCGTCCCAATCAGAAATTCCAAAAAGCCTTTGGATAAAAATTTCAGGATTTAACTTTGGCAAAAACTTACATAAAAAATCTGTGTATTCTTCCAAAGTAAATAATTTAAAAGGTTTTTTTTTGTAATCGTAAGCCATTTTTGAGCCTTTTACAACGTGCAAGTGATGAAGTTTTACAAACTGAATTTTGTAATTGTTCAACTCGTCAGCAACAGCAAGCATTTGTTCTTCCGTTTCCCAGGGAAAGCCAAAAACTGTGTGAACGCAAAGGTCAATTCCTTTATTTTGCGAAAGTTTCATTGCTTTTTCAAATTCTTCGTGGGAATAACCGCGATTAATTTTTACCAAAGTTTCGTCGTAGATTGACTCCAGCCCAAACTCAAGACAAACATTAAAATCTTTGGTGTAGCTTTGTAAAAGCGAGATTTTTTCTTCATCTATGCAATCCGGGCGCGTTCCGACAGAAAGCCCGACAATTTCGTTTGAAGAGACTGAAAGTGCTTCGTCAAAATATTTTTTCAGGGTTTCAGTTTTTGCGTAAGTATTTGTGTTTGGCTGAAAGTAAACGATAAATTTTTCTGCTTCGTAGGATTTTTTTGCTCGTTCCATTCCACGAAGGACTTGCTCGGTAATTGTTCCGCCTTTTCGTGTTTCGCCTGGAGTAAAAGAATCAACGTTACAATAATTACAACCACCAAAGCCTTTGCTTCCATCGCGGTTTGGACAAGTAAATCCTGCGTCAACAATGATTTTAAAGACTTTTGAGCTAAACTTTTCTTTCAAAAATTTTCCGTAG
Source organism: bacterium (assembly GCA_020850775.1). GTDB lineage: Bacteria > CLD3 > CLD3 > CLD3 > CLD3 > JADZEA01. The sequence goes on along the minus strand of JADZEA010000034.1, from coordinate 20,927 downwards.
TAGTTATAATTTTTTTGCTCAAACTTGTTTTTGAGATAATCGGTTTCCATTAGTTAATCCCAAAATATTTGATAAAAAATGTTGTCAAAGCCAGGTAAAAAAACAATCCAAAAATATCGTTTGAAGTTGTGATAAAAGGTCCGGCAGCAACAGCAGGATCGATGTTTAGACGTTTCAAAGTGATTGGGACAATTGAACCCATTATTGAGGCAATAAGCATAATTAGCATTAAAGACAAACCAACAATCAAACCAAAACGGTAATCCAACCAAACAGTGATGATTAGTAAAATCAAAATTCCACAAACAATTCCATTAATCAAACCGACACGAAGTTCTTTCCAAAATTGCCTTGTAAGGCTTGAAATGGCGAATTCTCCTGTTGCAATTCCACGAATTACAATTGAAGAAGCCTGAATTCCACAGTTTCCCGCAGTCGCCATAATTACCGGAATAAAAAAAGTCAGTGCAACCACTTCTTGCAAAGAATTTATAAAACGGCTTAGAACAAAGGCAGAAACAGTTTCACCCAAAAGCCCGACAATCAACCAGGGAAGCCGGATTCTTGAAATCACAAACGAACTTTTCTCAAACATTTCTTCGTTATCCGAACCTGTAAGTTTTGAAATATCTTCCGAAGCTTCTTCAATCAAAACGTCTGTAATGTCATCGTGAGTAATCCTTCCGACAACCCGCATTTTTGAATCAACAACAGGAATTGAAGCAAGGTTGTATTTTTTTACAATGTTTGCAACTTCTTCCTGGTCAACATCAGTTTCAACAAAAGCAACCGGCTCTTCCATCACATTTTTGATTATTTCGTAAGGTTTGGTTAGTAAAAGCTTTTGTAAACTCAAAGTTCCAACAAGTCTGTTTTTTTCGTCAACAACAAAAACATTGTAGAAGTTATCAATTTCGTGGTCTGCTGCAACTGCACGCAAAATTTCAATTGCTTCAGAAATTGTTTTGTCTTCAGTAACTTTGAAAACCTCCAAAGCCATCAAACTTCCGGCAGTGTCTTCTTTGTAACGCAAAAGTTCCTTGATTTCAGAAGAAGTTTCAATTGGAATTGCTTCAAGAAGCTCCTCTGCTTTGTTCTCGTCAAGTTCTGCGACAAGGTCAGCTGCTTCGTCGGATTCAAGTTCGTTCACAATATTTTGTAATTTTTCAGAAGAAGTGCCTTTAAGAATTACGTCTAAAGTTGAACCTTCAAGTTCTGAAATCACTTCGGAAGAAATTTCAGAGTTTAGGAGCGAAAACAAAAAAGTTTTATCCTCATCGCTATCCAAATTTTGCAAAATGTACGCGATGTCAGCCGAATGCAAATCTTCCAGCAATTTATTTGCAGAATGCAAATCTTGTTTTTCAATGAGTTCTGCAATTTGTTTGATTAAAAAATCTGCTTGTTCCATTTTTTACCTTTGAGCCTGATAAACTTTTAAGGTTTATTTTTTCTTTCGTTTGTTAATTTCTGTAAGTTTTTCAATTGCAATTTTACTGTAAGAAGTGTTTGGATACTTTGAAAGATAAAACCTGAAATTTTCTTCTGCTTCTTTATCTTTTTGAGTGTCAAAATAAAGCAATCCGAGAACAAGGTGAGCGTCAACATTGTCATCAATTTTTATCGCTTTTTTTAAATATTTTTCACTTTCACTAAAATTCTTCAGATTGTAGTAATTCAAACCAATTCCATAATTAGGAATGGAAGAATCAGGAATTAGCCTGATTGAATTTTCAAAATGTTCGTTAGATTTTTGAAAATTCCCAAGAAAATAGTACGCAGTCCCAAGATTATTAAATGAGTTTGTGTAAAATTTTGTTGGTGTTTTTGCGAAACCTTGCTCAAGAATTTCAATCGCTTCTTTGTAGTGTTTTTCAGCAAAAAGCAAATTCCCAAGATTTTGGTAAGCCTCACCAAAATTTGGGTTCAGTTCAATTGTTTTTTTGTAAAGCTTAGTTGCAGAATCAAATTTGTGCAGGTTCGTGTAACAAATCGCTAATTCGTGAATTGCTTGCCACTTGTTTCCATCAATTTCCAAAACCTTTTGGAAAAACGGAACAGCTTCTTCAAATTTTTCCGCATCAAAAAGCGCTAAAGCCTTTTCGTAGTACTTAAAAGAAGAATCCTGCACAATTCCACTAAAACCATTTTTCATTTTTAGTGTGTCCTGTGTTTCTGTTTCTTGTTGGTTTTGTGAAGTTTCAGTTAGTTTTGGTTGTTCTTTTTTTGAACAGGCAAACAAAAAAACTACGACAAAAAAATTAATTAAGAAGTTCATTTTCTAAACTTTCCCGCTTTTTAAAATTCGTTTTGCAATTTCTACAAAATCTTCAGGTCTCAGTTGTTCCGGTCGTAAGTTAGCAAAATTTCCCAAAATTTCTGAACTAAAACCTTTTGTAAACTCAGAAAGCGAATTTGAAAGCATTTTTCTACGCTGCCCAAAAGCACTTTTGACAACTTTCAGGAAAAGCTGCTGAAACTCAAGTTCAAAATTTTCCGCAAAAGTAATGCTCACAACTGCGGAATCAACTTTTGGTTTTGGGAAAAAAACCGCTGGCGGAACGTTAAAGAGCTTTTTAACGTTTCCGTAAACCGATAAAATCACAGACAAAATTCCATAAGTTTTTGAACCGTAACTTGCTGAAAGCCTGTCTGCAACTTCTCTTTGAACCATAATTGTTAAATCAGAAACTTTTGAGCGGTTTTCAAAACACTTAAAAATAATTTGGCTTGTAATGTTGTACGGCAAGTTCCCGATAATTCTAACTCTTTGAGGCAAGGTGGTAAAATCAAACTCTAAAAAATCAATATTTTGCAGTTCAAAATTTTGAAAAGTTTGAAATTTGTTTTGAAGTTCAGGAACAAGCCTTGAATCAATTTCAATTGTCAGGAGTTTATCCGTTTTTTCTAAAAGAAATTGTGTCAAAGCACCTTGTCCCGGACCGATTTCAATAAAAAAATCCGTTTTTTGCGGATTTGAAAGACTGACAATTTTTTGTGCAATATTTTTGTCTTGCAAGAAGTTTTGACCGAGAGTTTTTTTGGCAAAAATCATTGATGAAAAACTTTTTTTGGTTTTAGGCTAAAAATTTCTTAAATTTACAAATTATCTCTTTGCAGAAGTAAAATAAAATTTTACATTCTCAAGCTATTTTAAGTAAACAATGTTTGATTGAAAATAAAGGTAAAAAACAATGAAAACAGGAATTCACCCAAACTACCCAATTTGCAAAGTTCACTGCGTTTGTGGTAATCAGTTTGAGACACATTCAACAAAACCAACAATTGGAGTGGAAATTTGTTCAGAATGCCATCCATTTTTCACAGGAAAAGCAAAACTTATTGACACAGCTGGTCGTGTTGAAAAATTTATGAAAAAATTTAATTTGCAAGCAAAAAAAAATTAGCTTTTTTCTCTGCAAAAACGGAATTTGTCTTATCAAATTGAAAAGACAAATTCCGTTTTTTTATTTTTAGCCACTTACTTCCAAAAGTTTTTTGTGTAGTTCGTGGCTTTGTAGTTTTTAATTAATGAAAAGAAAGCAATTTTTTATGCCCGAAAAAAATTTTGAACAAGAAGATTTAGCAGTTGGCGGACAAGCGGTGATTGAAGGTGTAATGATGCGTTCTAAAAAATTTATCTCAATTGCCGTACGAAACCCGCAAAACGAAATCGTTGTCAAAAAAACACCTTTTGAACCAATTACAAAAAAATATAAAATATTAGGCTTGCCAATAATTCGTGGCGCCGTTTCACTTTTTGAATCTTTAAAAATCGGAACTTCAGCATTAAATTTTTCTGCAGAAATCGCAGGAACGGAAGAAAACAACAAACCAACTACTATTTTTGACAAGATTTTAGGTGGAATAATTACAGTCTTTTCGCTTCTTCTTGGAGTTGGACTTTTTATGTTTTTGCCTTTGCAAACAGCTGATTTTTTGATTGGCTCTGACGGAAACCAACTTTTATTCAATCTGACAGCAGGAATTATTCGGCTAAGTCTTTTTCTCGTTTACCTTTGGGCAATTTCGCTGATGAAAGACATTAAACGCATTTTTGAGTATCACGGAGCAGAACACAAGTCAATTTACGCTTTTGAAATTGAACAAAAAATGGACGTTGAAACAGCAAAAACTTACACCACACTTCATCCGCGTTGTGGAACAAGTTTCCTCTTAATTGTTGCAATCCAAATTATTTTGATTTTTGCAGTAATTGACACAATTTTGACTTCTTACTACAACTTTACTTACACAAGTGCTTTCCAAAGATTTTTAGTCCACTTCCCGTTTATGCCACTTGTAGCAGGATTTTCGTTTGAATTTCTGAAATTTTCAGGGAAACACCGCGAAAACCCAATCGTGAAAATTTTAATTCAACCCGGACTTTGGCTACAAAAAATTACTACAAGTGAACCAAACTCAGAACAACTTGAAGTCGCAATTGTTGCTTTGCGAAGTGCTTTGAACGAAGAGTTCCAAAACTGCCCGCAAGTTAAAAGCAAAATTATTATTTTTAATGAAGTAAGCTAAGGATTTTTTAAATTTTATGATAGAAAAAATGGCGCAAAAAGTATCCAAAATTTTAGAACGGCGTGAAGCACTTGAAAAAATGCTGAACGATTCTGAAATTTTTACCAACAGACAAAAAGCACAGGAAGTTGGACGTGAGTTCAGAGAAATAAATTTGCTTGTTCCAAAATGCAGAGAGTTTTTGCAGGTTTACAAACAAATGAACGACGACAAAGAAGTCATTAATTCTAACGAAGACGCTGAACTCAGGGAATTTGCGAAAGAAGAACTTTCAGAACTTGAACTAAAACTTGATGAAATTATTGAAGAACTAAAAATTTTACTCGTTCCAAAAGACCCGATGGATGGAAAAAATGCAATTCTTGAAATTCGTGCCGGAACCGGTGGCGATGAAGCAGGAATTTTTGCAGCAGACCTTTACAGAATGTACATTCGCTACATTGAACGGGCAGGTTTTAAAATCGAAGAAATGGACACAAGCGAAGTTGGGATTGGCGGCGGTCTGAAAGAAATCATTGTTTTAGTGAAAGGCGAAGGTGCTTACGGAAAAATGAAATTCGAAAGTGGAGTTCACAGAGTTCAGCGAGTTCCTCAAACTGAAGCAAGCGGAAGAATTCACACTTCAGCGGCAACTGTTGCGGTACTGCCCGAAATTGAAGAATTTGATTTTGAAATCGACCCGAACGACGTGAGAGTTGATACTTTTTGTTCTTCAGGACCTGGCGGACAAAGTGTAAACACAACTTACTCGGCAATTCGTTTGACACACATTCCAACAGGAACAGTTGTTTCCTGCCAGGATGAAAAATCACAAATTAAAAATAAAGCTAAAGCTATGAAAATCTTAGCTTCAAGGATTTACGACATCAAAAAAGCAGAGGAAGAAGCAAAAATTGCACAACAAAGAAAGTTACAAGTTGGGACTGGTGACAGAAGCGGAAAAATCAGGACTTACAATTTTCCCCAAAGCAGAGTTACAGACCACAGAATTAACCTGACACTTTACAAACTTGATGCAGTGATGAACGGAGAAATTGAGGAATTTCTTGAAGCACTACAAATTGCAGACAGAATGGAAAGATTAGACAACTAAAACTTACTACCCGTCAAAATCCCTCAAATCTAATCTGCTAAAGTCTAATCCACAGTTTGCTGAACAATTTTTTAAAATTAAACAAAAAAAAATGCACAGACTCACGCAAAAAATTTTAGAAGGGCACAAACTTTCAGTCGCAAAAGGAATTACAGCAATTGAAAACGATTCCGAAAATGCTTCTGAACTTCTTGAAGAACTTTTCCCCTTCACCCAAAAAGCAATCAGAATTGGAATTACCGGTCCGCCAGGAGCAGGAAAATCAACTCTGACAAACAAACTAACCCAAAATTTCCGTAAACTTGGAAAAACAGTTGGAATTATTGCGATTGACCCAACAAGCCAATTTTCCGGTGGAGCAATTCTCGGCGACAGAATCCGAATGACTGAAATTTTTAACGATGACGGAGTTTTTATCAGAAGTATGGCAACACGCGGAAACCTCGGCGGACTTTCCTTAAAAGCTAAGGAAACAGGAGACGTTTTAGCTGCTTCAGGAAAAGACATCGTAATCTTTGAAACTGTTGGAGTTGGACAAACTGAACTTGAGATTGTTCAGGCAAGCGACACAGTTGTTGTTGTTCTTGTTCCTGAATCTGGCGACAGCATTCAGGCGATGAAATCTGGTTTGATGGAAATTGCAGATATTTTTGTCCTCAACAAATCCGACAGAGAAGGTGCAAACAAGTTTTTGATTAATTTGCAATCAGTTTTAGAAATCCGGCTTCACGACAAAAAATGGTTTCCACCAATTTTAAAAACTGTAGCTTCCCAAAATGAAGGAATCGAACAACTCACACAGGAAATTTTGAAACACCAAAAATTTTTGGAAAAAACAAACCTTCTGACACAAAAACAAACTGAACGTTACAAAAGAAAAACGAACCAAATTATTGAAAATGAATTGATAAAATTTTACCGCAACTCAAAACTTGCAAACTTTGAACTGAAAAGCTCAGAATCACCTTACCAAAAAGCTAAAGAAATCATTGAAAAACTTAATCTTAATGATTAATTGTCAGATTAATAAATTTCATTTTTCCGGTTTTCACTGAAAAACTGAAGTTAATCAGTTAAAATTAGCTGCTTAGTTTTTAATTCTTCTAAATTCAGTAGTTTACTTTTTGGAGTTTGAAAGTTAAATTTCCCGTTGTTTGTAACTTTAAAAATCAGGAACGACTTTGCAAAAAATTTTCTTTCTAATCTTATTTTTTACGGTTGTTGCTTGTTCTTCAACAAAAAAAGTAGCCCAAACTGAAACCATAAATTTTACTCAAAACGATTCTACTGAACTTGTAAAAACACTTGCCAACGATTCTACCGCTACAAACCAAAAAAGCATTTCAGGAACAATCTGGGAACATTCTTTTGGTTATCTTTTTAAAGGTTTGGGCTACGTTCTTGGCTATTTTTGGGATAAAACAGAATCCTTACGTTCCTACTACAACACACTTTTTAACGCAAAAAAACTCTTTGAAAAAACAGAAAGAACCTACCTTGAAAGGCTAAAAACAGAGGCTTTTGGCACTTCTTCAATGGCTCAAAATACTTCAAGATTAAAATCTGACCTGAACGCAAACGAGAAAAAAGACTTTGATTTGGTAATTGAAAAATGTTCAAAACTTCTTGAACTTTACCCAAACAGCAAACACAAAGACAACGCAATTTTTTTGATTGGAAAGTCTTTTTACTACAAGTGGGAATTTGAAAAATCCACACAAAAATTTGACGAACTCCGTTCAAACTTCCCAAAAAGTAAGTTCTGCGAAGACGCTTTACTTTGGAAAGGAAAATCACTTTACAAAAGACGGTTTTCAGAACCACTTGAAACCGATAAAATCAAATTCACAAGCCAGGCAGAGGAAATTTTATCAAACGTAATCATTGAAAGCAAAAAAAAATATGTGGTTGGTGATGCTTACCAGACACTCGGAGAGATTGCTGTTTTACGTTTAGACCTTGAAAAGGCAATTGTAAATTTTAATAAATCAATTGAATTTATTAAAGATAAACAAATTAAAATCAACGTTCATTTTAAAATTGGTGATGCTTTGCTTGAACTTGGAAAGAACGATGAAGCACTTGCAGAGTACACAAAAATTGAAAAACTTTCGCCCGGAATTGAAGACGAATTTGAGAAAAATTACAAAAAAGGAAAAGCACTAAGACTTTCAGGAAAAATTGACGAAGCTAAAAAGATTTTTGTTGAACTTCTCAAACTAAAAGAAGAAAGCTTTGGTGAAGAAAAACTTTTCGCAGTTACAGCAATTCTTTTTAACGTGAACACAATTTTAGACCAACCAAGACAGAGAGATGAGGTTTTAGATGAAAACGGAGACATTGTTGGCGACGGTGGAAAGCGTGACGAAGAAATAAAATTTGAAACACAAAATCCAGTTGATAACGTTGAAAAAATCATTCCAAGCCGTGTTTGGTACTCAAAAATCAGAGCTTCGCTTCACGTTTTAAAGGATTCAACTCTCTACACAATTCCAATTTCCAAAAGAAACGCAAACCAAAATGAAACAACCTTAATTGAAGAACCAGTTACTTTAAATTCCTCAGTCAATTCTGAAGTGATTTCATTTTCAATTCCACTGGAAACTACTGAAAAATATTTTTGGGCAATTGTTTTTGATAAAAACAAGCCAAAACTCGCAACTTTCAATCTTCAAAATGCAAGGCTTGAAAAACTCCATCCCTTACCTGCCGATTACTCTGTAACTCCGCAAAGTTTTGGTGATTTAACTTTTGGGAATAATTGGCTTTGGTACCTGACTCCTGAAAAAGATATTTTTAGAATTAATCCCGAAACTGGTTTGAGCGAACCATCTCCACTTTACAGACTTTTACAGCTTTCTGACTCGTATTTTTCTGAAAACATTACTTTCACTGCAAATTTTTTGTGGACCGTCGCAAAAACACGCAAAGGAACAGGACTTTTGAAAATCAATCCTGCAAGTGGTGAAATTATCCAATTTTTCGCCTTACCAAATGCTTTGAAAAACCTGAACAAAAAAATTAGCCTTGCTTCAAGCGTGAACAACGAATTTTTCCTGACCGACTACACAAAAAATTACACTTACAGACTAACTCTTGAAAAAGATGTTTCCAACGTGAACTTAGCTCAACGAAACCTGAAAGAAAAATTCCCGCAAGTTAGTTTTGAACTCTCAGAAGTGCTTTTACAACAAAATAATTATCCAACCGCACTTGGCGAACTTCAGGAAGTAATTTATTCTTACCCAAACTCAGTTCACAGCACAAAAGCCTACTTTAAACTCGGTTCAATCAATGAAAATTTATTTTTTGATTTTCCACAAGCCTTGGAAAATTATTCAAAAATCAGCGGTCAACAAAACTTTCCAAATTTCTCAAAACCTGCACTTGCAAAGCAAAAACTACTCGAAAAATTTTTGTTACTCTCAAAGAAAAACACACAGACTAAAATTCAATTTGACAGTTTGTGGACAGATTCCCTGAATTTTGCTCTTCAAGTTGATTCCTTAGTAAAAAACTTTCAGCTTTCTTTTGAAGAAGCAAGTTCACAAATCAAAAAACAAAAAACTGCCAAAACAGACACAACAAAAACCGACAGCCTTTCTTTGCAAGACTCAACTTCTTTTGCTTTGACGGATACTTTAGATTTTCACGAAGAAAATTTACAGGCGGACACAACCAAAAGATTAATGACCGAACAAGAACTTCAGATACTTGTTTTTGCTGTAAAACCTGAAAAAACACTTCTTGATTCCCTCGCAAAAATTCCACTGACAAACTACGAAATCAATTTATTAATAACCGAAGAAGTAGAACCAAGTTCAATTTTAAAGGATAAAACTTCAAGCACCGAAGAAAAAGAAACTGTTCCGGTTACTCCGCAAGTTTCGCTTGAAGACGAAAATTTTGAGCTTACAGTTATGATTTTGAAAGGTTGGGATTTACGGAAAATCCGTAGCAACGAAAAAAATAAGATTTTCAAAAGAATTGAGTTTGTTCAGGAACCAGAAACAGAAAATTTAGAAACGGCAGAAGAAGAAGTTTTAACTGACAGCACAAATCAGCAAACTAACCAACAAATTTCGCAGCAAACAACAACCCAAACAAACACTCAAAACGAAAGTTTCTTTGCTAAAATCAATAAAAAACGTGAACAATTAGCTTTGGATAATTTTGCTTTAGGCGAATACCTTTTTATTGATTTTGCAAAGTATGATTCTGCAAGAACTTCTTACAAACAAGTCCTTGAAATCACAAAAGATTCAACTTTGGTTGCAAAAACTCTTTACTCTTTACGTGCCTTGGAACTTGTAACGGACAGTCTTTCGCTTGTAGCTGATTCGCTTGGAAAACTTTTAACGGAAAACTTTGCTGACACAATTTATGGAAAAGAAATTTTGATTGGACAAGGCAAACTTAAACGTGAAAAAAACTTTCTCAAAGAAGAAAAAACCGACAGTGTTCTTGTGCTTTTTCACGAGGCAGAAGATTTTTTGTGGGAAAAAGAAGACTTCAAAGAAGCAATCACAAAGTTTGACCAAATCGTAAAAACTTATCCCGAAAACCAGCTTGCTCCAAAAAGTCAGCTTGCAATCGCCTGGACTTACGAGAAAAAAATCCAGGATTTTTCAAAAGCACTTGCAGAGTACAAAGAATTAAAAGAGAATTTTAAAAACACACCTTACGCACAAATCGCAACCGATAAACTCAAAGAACCACCAAAAGAAGTTTCTAAAGACAGTTTAAAAACTACTTTTAGTGATTCAATTGCTGTTTCTGATTCCTTACAAACTCAAAACCTTACAAACACGGAGAAAAAAATTGACGGAGTTACTTTTGTAGAAATTGAGACAAAACCAACAGTAAAAAATTATGAAACTTTACTTTTTAACAATGCTTTTAACAAAGCTTTTATGGATTTGGCAGGAAAACGGATTGAACAAAAACGAACAATTACTGATTCCAAAGCAACGTTAATTTTTTCCATTTCAACAGAAGGTAAAGTTGAGGATTTACAAATATTTAACGTTTCGCCTGAAACACAGGCTCTGATTGAAACAAACGTTTTAAAAATGGATTTTAACCCTGGAATTCACGAAGTAAAAATCGTAAAAACCGTGAACATTCCCGTTGAACTTTCTTTTGAAGAATTAAAATGAAAAAGCAATTTTTAGCAATTGACGTTGGGAACAGCAACGTAGTTTTTGGTTTTTACGAAAACGAAATTTTGCTAAAAACTTTCAGAATTCTAACCGAAAAAATTGAAGATTTTACCCTTAACTCACAAGAAAAAAACAATGTTTTTGGCGAAGATTTTACAAACCTGAAAAGTGTTGCAATTGCTTCGGTTGTTCCGCCCGTTACAGAAAAACTCACTAATTTTTTTGAAACCAACTTTCAGGTAAAACCTTTTTTGGTAACTGTAAACTCACTGCCCGGAATTGAACTTGACTACAAAACCCCACAAACTTTGGGAGTTGACAGAGTTTGTAACGCAGTTGCAGCACACAAAAAATTTCCTGAAAAAAACATTGCAATTTTTGACATTGGAACGGCAACAACTCTTGACGTTGTAACAAAAGATGGGAAATTTATTGGTGGAATGATTTTTCCCGGACCAAAAACAAGCCTTTCAGCACTAATTTCAAAAACTGCTCAGCTTCCTGAAATTGAGTTAGCTTTTCCAAATTCAATGATTGGCAAAAACACTGTTGAGTGCATTCAGGCAGGAATACTTTTTGGGCTTGCTTTTCAGATTGATGGAATTGTAGCTGAACTTTGCAAAGAATTTAGCTCGGGAATTTTAGTTTTAGCAACAGGTGGATTTGCGGAACTCGTTGCTACAAAATCAAAAACAATTGCAAAAGTTGAACAAAACCTTGTTTTAGAAGGAATCAGGTTGATTGTTAACAATTAACTTTTAGTTTTTCATTCTCAAAACGTGAAGCATTAAAGTTGTTACGTCAGAAGGTGAAACTCCGGAAATTCTGCCTGCTTGTCCGATGTTTTCAGGTCTGATTTTGTGCAATTTTTGTCGTGCTTCTGTGGAAATTAGTTGAATGCTCAAGTAATCAATTTCATCAGGAATTACCAAAGCCTCAAGTTTTTTCACTTTTGTTATGCTGTCATTCTGCTTTGAAATGTAACCACTGTATTTGATGTCTGTAAAAACCCGTTCTAAAAATTCCAGAATTTCCGTGTCAAACTCAATTTCTTCAAGCAAAAATTTCGTCGTAACTTCGGGTCTTTTTACCAGACTGATGAGTTGAACTGTCTCTTTGTCTCCGATTTCGCTTCCGTTTCCTTTTGCGATGATTTTGTTGGCTGTTGTTTTTGAGATTTTCATTTTTGAAACTTGCTCGGAAATTGTTTGGATTTTTGCCTGATAATTTTTGATTTCTGTGTAGCGTTCTTTGTCCACAAGCCCAATTTCAAAACCAATTTCGGTTAGTCTGTCTTCTGCGTTGTCGTACCTCAAAACAAGTCTGTGTTCTGCACGTGAAGTAAACATTCTGTAAGGTTCGTCGGCGCCTTTTGTTACGAGGTCATCAATCAACACTCCGACGTAAGCCTGTTCACGCTCTAAAACTAAAGGTTTTTCGCCAAGCACAAAACTTGAAGCGTTCACTCCGGCGATAAAACCTTGAGCTGCGGCTTCTTCGTAACCGGAAGTTCCGTTGACTTGTCCGCAGAGGAAAAGTCCGCTGACGACTTTACTTTCAAGCGAATGTTTTAGCTGTGTCGGGTCAAAAAAATCGTACTCAACTGCGTAACCGTAACGAGAAATCACAACGTTTTCAAGTCCGGAAACTGAGCGAAGTGCTTTTTGCTGAATTTCCATCGGAAGTGAGGTTGAGAAGCCGTTCACGTAAAATTCATCCGTAAAAAGCCCTTCCGGCTCAAGAAAAATTTGGTGAGTTTCCTTGTCTTTGAAACGATTAATTTTGTCTTCAACGCTTGGACAGTAACGCGGACCAATCCCTTTAATTCTTCCGGTAAACATTGGTGATTGTTCAAAACCTTCGGCAAGAATTTCGTGAGTAGTTTTGTTTGTGTTTGTCAGGTGGCAAGGCAGTTGTTTTTGAGCGATATTTTTTCTGCCAAAAGTAAAAAAAACGGGATTTTCATCTCCTGGCTGGAGTTGGCATTTTTCAAAATTAATGGATTTTCCCAAAATTCTTGGTGGAGTTCCTGTTTTCAACCTTCCGACACGTAAGCCAAAATCAACTAAGGACTGAGCGAGTTCGGTAGAAGGGTTTTCACCCATTCTTCCACCAGCTTTGTTTACAAGTCCGATGTGAAGCAAACCATTTAAAAACGTTCCTGTTGCGACAACAACAGATTTTGCGAGCATTTTTTCACCAAAAACTGAAGTAAGGACAAATTGATTTTCGCTGTTTTTTTGAACTGAAATGATTTCTGCTTCTTTAACTGTGAGGTTTGGGATGGATTCCATTCGTTTTTTCATAAAAAGCGGGTAAAGATTTCGGTCAACCTGAGCACGCGGGCTTTGAACTGCCGGACCTTTTGAAGCATTTAAAAGCCTGTACTGGATTGCTGTTTCGTCGGTGATTTTACCGATTTCGCCTCCGAGTGCATCGACTTCGCGGATTAGCTGACCTTTTGCAAGTCCGCCCATTGCAGGATTGCAGGAGAGTTTTCCGATTGTGAAAAGATCGCGGGTAAGGATTAGGGTTTTGCAGCCTTTACGAGCTGAAGCACTTGCAGCTTCGCAGCCTGCGTGTCCTGCACCGATAACAATCACGTCAAAAATTAGCAATTAAAAGCCTTTCTTTTTTTGCTGTAAAGTTAAGAATGAAAAGCGGGTTTTTAAAATTAATTTCAGGAGAGAAACCGAGGTTAAGAGTAACTTTTAAAAAGTTTCAGGTAGTCAGCAAAAAAGAAAAGCCGGTTTCGTCTTTGTCCTTTCACTTCTGCAAGAATTTTATTTTCAACAAAAAAAAACACGAGGTCGTTAGCAGCTTTTGGGCTTAATTCGCAAACAGTTTGGACTTCTTTGACCTGGACAATTGGTTTTTTAAAAGAGTAATTTAAAAGTTTCAAAGCACTTTGAGTTCGCCTGCCTGAATTTTCAGTTAGTTTTTTTTCTAAGTTTTTTTGAAGCACTGACACTTTTCCAAGAGTTTCTGCAGAGTTAGAAGCGATTTGTTCAATTCCTGTTAAAAAATATTTTAGCCAGTTAAGCAAATCGTTTTTTTCTCTGACACGTGTAAGACTTTCGTAGTACAAGTTTTTATCTTTTTCAAAAAAAGCTGAAAGGTAAAGCAAAGGAGCTTTCATAATTTTTTTACTGACAAGGTAAAGAGTAATCAGCAAACGTCCGATTCTTCCGTTTCCATCCAAAAAAGGATGAATCGTTTCAAACTGGTAGTGAGCAATTCCAATTTTAATTAAATCAGGAACTTGAATTTTTTCATTGTGCAAAAAGTTTTCAAGGTCGCCAACTAAATCGTTTACGTAAGTGTGTGAAGGAGGAATAAAAGCAGCATTGGAAATGGAAGAACCACCAATCCAGTTTTGGCTTGTCCGAAATTCGCCGGGAAGTTTGTTTTCGCCCCTGACTCCCTGCAAAAGAATAAGATGGGCTTGTTTCAGAAGCCTTGTTGAAAGAGGTAAGTTTTCTAATTCTTTAATTGCATTGTTCAGTGCGTCAGTGTAGTTTTTTACTTCACGCCAATCTAACTTTTTCTCAGGATTTATTTCCTCTTCAGGTAAAAAAGCATCTTCCAGGTCAGTGTTTGTTCCTTCAATTTTACTTGAAAGGGTACTTTCGTTGGTAACAAGCATCTGGATAAACAAATCTATGTTTGGCACAATACCAGAAAAAACATTTAGTTCGCCTAATTTTATTGATGCTTTTTCAAGTAAGAAGTTTAATTCTGCATCCGACCAAACCCATTGTTGATTTATTTTTTGAGGAACAAAGTAAGAGTAACCTGCACCTTTTTCAAAGTGTCCTGCTTTAAATTTTTCTAATTCCATTTTCTCCTTTTATTTTAGTTTCAAGGCTAAAAGTAAATTAACGAAAATCTTATTTTACTTTCAAGGCTAAAAGTAAATTAACGAAAATCTTACAATTCAAAAATTTTCCTCCACGTTTTTCAGGTTGTCGTCGGAGTTTCTGCCGATTTAAAAAATACAGAATTGTTCTTCATAAATTATGGTTAATAAAATTTTTACCAATCAATTGGTTTATGAATGTTAGAGTTAGGAATAGGATTAGGTAGTTGAGAGTTTTCTAAAACAGCATTCCTGATTTGTTTAACAAAATCAGAGTGTTTGATAAGTTCCTTTGACGGGTGAGTTTTACCTGGAATTAGTAAGCCAAGAATTTTATCTTTGTGGTGTTCTTTTACAAGTCGCATAGCTTCTGCTAAATCACTATCGTTAGAAACAATCACAGCACAATCGTATTTATTCAACCAAGCGTCATTTAATAAATGAACAGCAATGTTAACATCAGAGCCTTTTTCTTCTGTTTTAATAATTTTTACTGTTTTTTGATTGTTTATTGGAGTAACTAAAGTAGCGTTAATTTCGTGAGTCAAAAAATGTCCGTAGTAAATTTTAATTTCAGGAATAAATGATTCCAATGCTCTAAGATAAGTTCCTTGTTTTATTGGTTTTTTACTATTTTGCTTACCTGAAACACGAGCAGTAAAATACTTTATTTTTGTGATTTCATTGTTTTCATTAAGTAATTTTTTAAAAAGAGACATAAAATCTAACCACTTGTAAGGAGTATTTTTTATCGCTCTGTAGTAAAAATTAAAACCATCAACATAGATAAAAGTTCTCATAGAAATCGGTTTTGGATAAAAAAACAAAGGTCACCGAAGTGACCTTGTACCTTTGGTCGAAACCAAAAGGGTAGTTAATTAACTAAATTAAATTTAGTTCGTCAACAAAGATTAGTCAATAAATTTTTGCAGATTTTTAGCCGTGTCTCCAACTCAAAAATTTTCCTCCACGTTTTTCAGGTTGTCGTCGGAGTTTCGGTCAACTAATTTTACGTACGGGTCAATTCCTGCTTTTTTGGGAAGCTCGCCAACAACAATTTCAAACTCAATTTTTTGCTTGTTAATTTTGTGTTTGAGAAGGTAAAGTTCCTTGTCGTTTTCGCCTAAAATTCCGATGTCAACGTAATCATCAATCGGGATTTCTGTCTCAACACCTTTTTCACTTGCCCGCAATTTCTTGGTTTCAATCTCAAGTTTTACCAAAAACCTTCCGTCAGCTGTTTTTGAACAAACTGCTTTTGTAGTTTTGTTCTCAAAAAGCGTAATCGTTTGGAAAAGGTCGCCAAGTAAATATTTTAACGAATCGGGAACAGCTTTTTCAACGTAACTGAAAAATTCAAGCGAGTTCGTGTAAGGCGGATTTTGAAAAGAAGTGGCTTTCAGGTAGCTTCTCAAAGCAGAGTTCAACGAATCCTCACCAACGTAATCACGTAACGCGTACATCACGAGGCTTCCTTTGTTGTAGTGAATGTAAGGCTGGTTTTCACAAGTCAGTAAAGGTAATTCCTCTTCAAGTTCGCTACCTCTTCCCTTCAGGTAACGGTCAAGTTCGTGCTTCAAAAATTTTTTAATTTTATCTTTTCCATACTCTTTTTCCATAACCATCAAAGCAGAGTACTGAGACATCGTTTCAGACATCACTGTTGAACCCTGAACGTTTCCGCCGATGGTTTGGTGTGCCCACCACTGGTGAGCTACTTCGTGTGCCGTTACGTAAAAAACGTAATCAATCTCTTTCTCGTCTTCAAGCCTTGCAATAAATCCAAGACTTTCAGAGTACGGAATCGTGTTCGGAAAAGACTGTGCAAACTTTGCGTAAGCAGGAAATTCAATGATTCTGACTTGCCTGTGTTGGTACGGACTGAAGTTTTTTGTGTAGTAAGCAAGCGAACCTTTAATTCCTTTAACCATTTTTTCAATGTTGTAACTGTGTTTTTCGTTGTAAAAAATTTCAATGTTTACATCGTTCCACTTGTCTTTGTAAACTTGATAATTTCCAGAAAGAAACGAGTAAAAATTCAAAATCGGTGCGTCCATTTTGTAGTGAAAGTATCGTCTTTCATTTTCAACCCATTCCTTTTGCAAGTAACCCGGAGCAATTGCAACCTGGTCAGTGCTTGTTGAAACTATCGTTTCAAAATTTATCCAGTCTGAATCATTAGTCAGGTAAGTTTCTTTTCGTGCAAGCTCGTCGTCAACTTTTGGCATTCTTGCACGTTCAGGCAAACCTTGTTTTTTGCGTTCGTTTTTGTCGTGAAGTTCGTTTTCAGCTGTGTAGCCAATGTGTGGAAAAAACTGAAAATTATTGAAAAAAGTCCCGTTGTTCACGATTTGCAGGTTTGAACGGCTCGTTACAAAACCTTTCGTTACGTAAGACAAATCAAACTCAAGTTTTGTTGTGTCCTGTGGTTGCAAAGCCTGAGCAAGTTTAAAAATGTAGTAACCTTGCAAACTGTCTTGCAAAACAAGTTCACCTTGTGGAAACTCAAGTTTGTTGATTTTTAGAGCGTCGTTCAGCAAAACGTGAACACAATCAACCGCTGTTTCAGTTTTGTTTTTCAGCAGGTAAAAACCTTTTATCCTCAAATTCCTTTCCTTTGGAAAAATATCAACACTACAATTAACGTCTGTGATTTTTGGTTGAGGTAATTTTTCGTATTTTTTGTAGAGTTTTTCGTACTGAGCCTGAGTTTTGTTGTCGTCGTCTTCTGTTTTGTAGTCGTTCAGAATGTTTGTGTTGTAAAAAATCCAGCTTCCGGTTACAAAAAAACCAGCCAAACCTAACCAAAACAAAGATTTACTTGCAACAGTGAAGCGGCTTTCGGCAAGTTTTAACCTGTCTCTGAAACCTGTTTCAGTTCCGCGAACCCAAAAAACTTTTGCTAAAACAAGCAAAATAATTGCAAAAAAACCCCAGTAAACATTAAACCAGACAGTTGGTTCAACAAAGTGTCCGTAACCGTTGATGTCTGAATAAATTGTTTGCGGAGTTCCTGCGAATTGATAAAGTTTATGGTCGTAGTCCATCGCTTCCAAAACAATTTCACTGATGAAGTAAAGCACAACAATCGCGTAACCTAAAAATTTGTTGTTAAAAAGGACGTGAACGAAGAAGGCAAAAACCGAGATTAAAGTAAAAGTAACAAGGTTTTTCAGAAAAAGAGTTTTCAGGTAAAGTTCAAACTCAAAATTGTAGTAACCTTTGTAAGTTTGGAAACCGACAGAAGAAAGCGTTACAACTAAAAGCAAAAAGGCGACGGTCAGAACGAGAGAGAGGATTTTTGAGGCAAAAGGCAACCAGTCAGGAACAGGAAAAGCGTCGTAAGTTTTGTCAACTTTCAGTGTTCGTTCTTTCCAAACAAGCTCACCTGAGTAAAAAGTTAAGATGATAAAAATGAAAAGGAAAAAGTTGTTTTCAACAGTTTTGAGCATCATTTTTGTTACAGGGTAAACGGGAGTTCCGTAAAATTCATTGCCAAAAGCTGAACCAATCAGGAAGTTTAACACACCAAAAATAGTCATAATTAAAAACGGAACGCTTTTTACTGTTCCGATAAACTCAATTTTTACCTGAGTTAAAAGCTGACTGAGTGAGAGCCAGCCGGAAAAATTTTGCGAAACTTTCGGGATTGTCAGTGAAACGGGTAAAGTTCCGTTTTCGTGTGAGTTTTTCCTGTTGCGTTTGGTTTTGATTTTTGGCATTGCGAGTTCAAACCTGAAAAACGCTAAAACCAAAGTCAGAAGCGAGACGGAAGTCCAAAAAAGTCTGTTTAGCAAGACGACACCGGAAGGCAAAATATTTTGTGTGTTTTTTTCAATGATTGTCCAATATTTTGTTGCGTAAGTAAACGCACCAATCCCGAAAGGGTCAAGTAAAGCAGCTAAAAATTGGTTGTCAAGGTCTTCTAAAAAAACCGATGAAACCACAAAAGCCATAAAAAATACAATCACACCAATGTTTGAGTAGAGCGAACTTCGGGTGAGTGTTGCGAGTGTAAAAAACACGCTTCCCATAAAAAACACGTTTGGCAAAACGAAAACAAACAGAGTGTTAACGTAGTAACTAAAATCAAAACCTGCAATTCTTTCAGGTTCTTGCCAAGGCATAAAACTTCCAATCAAAATTCCCAAAGCACAACCGACAAAAACTAAAAATGCAACCAGAAACGAAGCTGAAAAACGACCAAAAAGGTAATCAAATTTTTTGATTGGTGTTGTGAAGAAGGTTGAGTAAGTTTCAAGTTCAAAATCCCTGACAATTGAATTTGCAACAAAAGTATTGATTACAAAAACGCCAACAACAGTCATAATTGTAAGCATTTGAGTGATTACAAAAGGTGAGTTTTTGAAAACACTTCCAATTGAACCACCAATTTTTATTGAATCTGTAGAAATTGCACCAAAGGTCAGAAGCAAAAACATCAAAGTAAAAACCCAAAAATTGGCTTGTTTTAGTTTTAGCTTCAGTTCAAACAGAAAAATTTGCAGAAACATTATTTTTTCCTCTAAGCAGCTTTTAATAAAGTAGAAAAATAAACGTCTTCAAGGTCAGGAACAACTTGTTCAAAAGAAGCGTCAGGTTGATTTTCACTAAAAACGTGAATGATTGTTTCGCCTGCAAAAAGTGTTGAAGAAATCACTGTAAAATTATTCCGGTAGTCTTTCATTTCATTTTTGGCGATAGTTTTTTGCCAAATTTTCCCGTTAAGTTCTTCAATTGCTTTGATTGGTTCGCAAGTCAGCAAAACCTCACCTTTTGCAATAATTGCCATTTGGCTACACAAATTACTAACGTCTTCAACAATGTGAGTAGATAAAATCACGATTCTGTTTTCGCCGATTTCAGCAAGTAAATTTAAAAATCTGTTTCGTTCTGCCGGGTCCAAGCCTGCTGTTGGTTCGTCAACAATTATTAATTTTGGATTTCCGAGAAGTGCCTGAGCGATTCCAAACCTTTGTTTCATTCCACCTGAAAAAGTGCCAAGATTTTTTTGGCGATTTTCGTAAAGATTTGTTTGAACAAGCAAAGCCTCAACAATTTCTTTTCGTTCTTTTCTGTTTGAAATGCCTTTTAAAACTGCAAAATGGTCAAGCAAAGCTTCAGCAGAAATTTTTGGGTAAACTCCAAATTCCTGAGGCAAGTAACCTAAAATTTTCCGCACTTCGTTTTTTTCCCTGATAACTTCAATTCTTTGTTCGCCAAAAAGATGGATAGTTCCTGCGTCCGGTTCTTGCAGCGTAGCAATCGTTCTCATTAAAGTTGATTTTCCGGCGCCATTTGGACCAAGCAAACCAAACATTCCTGTTGGAATATTTAATGAAACATCTTTTAGAGCCTGAACACCATTTGTGTAGGTTTTGGAAAGGTTTTTTATTGAAAGAAGCATCATATTTTTAGTTCTCCAAAGTAAAAAAAACTGGCTTAACGTTAAGATTTAAGTTTTTGTTTCTAAGGATTGAAGTTAAAACTTTAGGAATTTTTATCAAAAGGAAATTACAGCCAAGTTAACCTGATTTCCTTTTGGTAAATTTCTTGCTGAACTTTGTCGCCAGCGACCTCATTTTACTTCCTTTTTTTCGTGCAAAAAATAAAAACCTACTCTTTAGCAACAACTTCTACTTTAATTCTGTTTGGGTCTTCAAAAAATAATGCGTAGTAATTTTCTCCAAAAAAGCGTTGATTTTGGTAGAGGATTTTCACTTCTTTTTGTTCAAGCAAAGTTTTTAGCTCGTCAACTTCTTTTTGTGTGTTTACAAAAAATGCCAAATGGTTAAGCCCTGTGCGTTTTCTGTGAAATTTTGGTTCTAAAAATTCCTTTTCAGTTTGGACAAAAACCAAGTAAGTTCCATCAAAAATAAAGCTAAAACCGCTTTCCCAAGTTTGAAATTCATCGTAACCAAGCCAACCTAAAAACCAAGCCCAAAAGTTTTTACTTTCGTTTAAGTCGTCAACGTAAATCTCAACGTGGTGGAGTTTACCTTTCATTTCTTTCCTTGAAATAAATTTTTAACCAAAAAAGGTGCAGCTTCAACAGAAAAAAATCACCTTAGCAGAAGCATTTTTTTTGTTTCGGAAAAATCGCCGCTTTGAAGCCTGTAAAAATAAATTCCCGACGAAACTTGTTTTTCCGACTGGTTTGTGCCGTTCCACTCAACAAAATTTTTACCTGTGTCAAGCGAAAATTCTTTCACAACTTCACCAAGAAGATTGAAAATTGTCAGTTTTGCCGAAGAGTTTTTTGGCAAAGTAAAGCTGATTT
>JADZEA010000033.1 GCA_020850775.1 bacterium | reverse complement strand
ATTAAAACGGATTTTACAAAAAGGTAAGTTTTTAGTTTTGTCAATTGAAATTTCCAAAAAACCTTGTTTAAACAACTCAAAAGTAGGAATTTGTGTTTTGAAAGCGAATCTTGAAAGCCTGAAAACATCGTAAGGTTCAAGCCAAACGTTTTGCAATTCTGAACAGCACAACCCACAAAGTTGGCAATCAAAATTAAATTTTTCAGTCAGGAGTTTTCCGTTTTTGAGTTGTTTAATTGTTTCAGAGTAGGAATTTTGCATTTTAAATCTGGTTTAAAAGCACTTTTCGGATTTTTTCGGGAATGAAGTAAACCGCAAGATTAATAACTTCCTCCACTGTTTTAATTAAATCTTTTTCGCCGTTCCAGTATTCTTGCATCACTTCCTGCGGAACGGAATCAAAAATCCTTTTCAGTGCAACAGCAACAAGAAAAAGGTCATCAATTTGTCCCATAAAAGGGATTGGGTCCGGAATTAAATCAAAAGGTAAAAGCACGTAAGCAATGATAAAAAACAGGAAATTTTTTTCGCCAACCGGCACACGTGAATCCTTAACTAATCCGTACAAAAGCATTAAAAGATTGGGAATTAGTAATAAAAGCTCTTTCATTGCTTCTTTTAAATTTGTTGTTTTTTCCATAAAATTTTCCTTTAGTTTTAAAATCAAAAAAGTTCAGATCGTTTTGCAAAGTATGTTTTTAAAATCCAAATTAAAATCATTTAAAGTTCTGAGAAACTTAGCATTCTCCGAACTTTTTTCAAACAAAATCTTTGAGTTCAGAGGCGTAAAGTTTCAAAGTTGCTCTTCCAAAAACTTCTTTTTCACGTTCTTTTGTTAGTTTTAAAATAACTTTTGCAAGTTCTAAAACTTCCTCGAAACTGCTTTCACCTTTAAAATATTTTAGTTTTTGAATCCAAAGTAAGTATTGTTGTTCAATGAGAAATTCCTTCGTAATCATAAAAAAATCAATCTGTTGAAGAGAAATTTTCATTTATTGCAGTTTCAAATTTTTTGGTAATTTCTTCACCCGTTTTTTTGGAGAAGAATTTGAACTGACTGTCAAAAAGTGAGTTATCAGCTTCAATATCAATTTTCAAAAAGTATTTGAACATCAATTGTAAACGGATACTTTTCAAGCCTTCTGTCAAGTGAGTTTTGATTGATTCGTTGACAACTAATTTAATTTGAATTTCAGAGCTGTTTAGCTTAAACCTTGCAAGCCAACGGCTGATTTGGTCAATAATTGTTTCTTTTGTGAAAATCCTGCCTTTTCCGTCACAAGTCGGGCAAACTTCACTCAAAGTATGAAACAAACTTTCGCGTTCCCGCTGTCTTGTAAGTTCAATTAACCCAAATTTACTGATTGGAGTCATTGACCATTTTGCTCTGTCTTTGCTAAGTTCTTGTTTGAAAGTTTGGAAAAGTGTTTCCTTGTTTTTTCTATCAAGCATATCAATAAAATCAATAATTATTAATCCGCCAATATCTCGAAGTCTTAGTTGTTTTGCGATTTGCCTTGCAGCTGAAAGATTAACCTTTAGCGAATTCAGGTCGGAATTTTGGTTTCCAAGATATTTTCCACTGTTAACATCAATTGAAACAAGTGCTTCTGTCGGTTCAATCACAACGTAAGCACCATTTCCACAGGGAACATTTTTGGATTGGCTTTCAAGAATTTGTTTTTCAATTCCAAATTCATCAAAAATAGGTTTTTTGGCTTGATAAATTTCAATTTTATCAACAAGATTTGGGGCAACGTCTTTAATGTAGTTTGAAATTTCCTTGTAAACTTTTTTCGCATCAACTACTACTCTATCAATATCTTCTCTAAAAAGGTCTCGTATCACGCTTGAAGAAATTGAGGCATCCTGGTGAAGTAAAAGTGGAATGTTCTCATTATCAACTTTTTTTTGGATTTGCTTCCACAAATTCAAAAGCTCCTGCAAGTCATTTTTTAATGATTCTTCACCTTCTTCTTCCGCTTCTGTCCTGACAATTACTCCAAAATTTACTGGTAAAAGGCTCTCCACAATTTCTTTAAGCCGTTTTTTTTCTTTGTTTGACTCTATTTTTTTTGAGACATTTAAATTGTTTCCTTCAGGAAGCAAAACCAAAAACCTTCCCGGTAAGGAAATTTCTGAAGTAACTTTGACACCTTTTTTTCCAATTGGTTCTTTTTGAGCTTGAACAATGATTTTTTGCCCCGGAGCAATGGTTAAATTTCCTCTGATTTCAACCGGTTTTGAATTGGTAAAACCAGAAATATCATTAGTTCCGTAAGCAATTTTGTTTGTTTGGTCAGCAACATCCGAAAAATGTAAAAAAGCGTCTTGCTCCAAACCAATGTTTATAAAAATACCTTTCAAAGGTTTTAAAACTTTTGTAACTGTTCCCTTGTAGATTGAACCAACTATTTTTTCATCACCTTCTTTTTCAACAATTAGTTCAACTAAGTCGTTATCCTCAAGCAACGCAATTCGTGTCTCTGCAAAGCCTTCATTAACAATAATCTGTTTCCGCACTGTAAATCCTTAATAATTTTAATTTTACTCTACTTCAAGCGGAGTAAGTTTTTGTCCGTTTCTTAAAATAAATTGCCCAATTCTTTGCATTTTTGCAATTTCTAAATTTTCACCTTCAAGTTTCAACAAATCCAATAATTCGCTAAATTTAATCGTTCGTTTAGTCTCGTCAATCAATAAATCAACTTGAAAATTGTTCTCGTTCCACCTAAAACCTGCAAAGAAAGGCTTTAAATCCAAAATTACTTCTTCATCTTTTTTTACTCTTGTAATAAAAATCTCATCCTGACCTAATTTTTTAGAGATTTTATCCTTTTGCTCTTCTGTAATTCCTGAAAAATCAAACTGATAACTAACAAAATTCACTTGCATTGCAATTGAATCCAATTTTGGTGGAATTGGTTTCCCGTTCAAAACCCGCAAACCTTCAGGAAGTTTTCCATTAATTTTTTTCACGTCGTTGTAATCAATTGGATTTTCAAAATCAACGTCGCAGTACTCAAAAAGGCTCTCAACTCCGTAGTGAACTGGCAAACCAAAATTAATTTTTGCTGTTGGAAGGTATCCGTTTGTGTAAGTTACATTAATTTTTGAAAGTGAAAAAGCTTGCTCAAAAATCCTGCCTAAATCTATAACATTAACAAACCTCATTTTACCACTTTTTTCAAAGTGCAGTCTGTAATGGTTAAAAATCCCAAGTTGTGAACGTGGAGAAACCAATTTTTTAACTCTGTTTCCGTAAGAACTTTCAAGGATTTTACGTTTTTTTTGCGTTAAAACCGTTTTGTTAAAGCCTGTTTCATACTTTTCCATCGAAATCCTTGAGTAAGGAAAATCTAAATCCATTTCCCCAAGAAAAAACTTTTGCATTTGGCGAACCAAGTCCCTTTTTCCAACTTTTGAAAATTTTTCCCAACCAAACTCTGTCTCAAAACTTGTTTGTTTTTTTAAATTCTCAAACTCAACAAAAAAATTAGAAAAGCCAATTTCTTCAGTGTTTTCTAACACCTGATTTTCAACACAAAATTCTAAAAGTTCGGAATTTCTTGCTCTCAAAAGCATTCCCTGAAGGTAAAATTTGTTTGTGTTCCCAAAATCAACGGTAAGTTTTTCATCACTAACAATCTTTGAATTCAGAAAATTTTGTGCTTTTTGGATTGTTTGAAAATCCGGAACTTCCAACCACTGAAAAGGTGTGTTTGGACTTGAAAAAAATGGGATAAAATTCACTTCAATCAAAATTTCTTTTTGTAACTCACAAATTTTTATGATTTTATTAATTAAATCAGCATTTTCCTGCAAATGCGTTTCGTTTTCAGAAGGCAGGCAGTAAAGGAAAAAAAAATTAAACTTTTTCCATTTGTTATCAAGTGCAATCCTGAAAGCGTCTAAAAAATCTTTGTTAAAACCACCAAGATTCAAGGCATTTCGCAGTTTCTCGCTTGCCGTAAAAATCCCGAAACTCAAGCCAAACTTTCGCGTTCTCCTTAAAAAATTAATGTAAGTTTGTGAGGAAGTATCAGTCAGAAATCCTCGTGTCGTTTCAATAATTTCTCTCAATCCCTCGTAATCGTAAGCTGGTAAAATGCCTTCTGTAATTGTTTTCAGAGCGAAAACTCCGTCTTTTGAAAAATAATCTGAAATTCTTACGAAAGAATTCCCAAGTGTCAGAATCGGGAAAGAACCATACTTTTGTTTGCCAAATTCAAAATCAACAATTGGCACAAGTTCTTTGTCAGAAGTAAAATTTTCATCACTTTCAGTTTCGTTTTCAAGCGGGGAAAAATCAGTTCCTTTACTCCAAATCCCTTTTTGTGCTTTCAGTTGTTCAAGAATTTCTTGCTTTGAAGTGCTTTCCCGCAATTTCAAAATTTCAGTAAATTCTAAAAATGAAAGACAAGATTTAGAAACTAAAAAACAATCCGCAAAATCCTGAAGAGGAAAAGGATTGGCAAACGCAAGCCAGCAAATAATTATCGGGTCGTTTTCACTTCTTTGGCTTGCTTTAAGTGGAATTTGTGCAAAATTAAGAATTTCAATTACTTCAATCATTTGCAAAGGTGAAAGAACCGGGAAAAAAATCACTTTTGCTTTTTGTAAAGGCGTTTTAGTTTCAAGTGAAAAAGCCGAAATTCCATTTTCAGCAGCAAAAGTCTGGAACTCTTTGCCAACTGCGTAAAATCTTTCGGCAAAAATCCCACTCATCAAATTTATTTTGTGGTAAAGTTCGTTTAGCGGATAAAAATTTATCCCAATTTCGTAAACGTCAGGAAATGCAAGAATTGTTTTTACAGAGTTTGCAGAAAATTTGGTAATTTTTACGTTTCGCTCAAGCCCTAAATATTTTGCAGGTTTTGAAACCTGAGAAACAACTTTTTCTAATTGTTCGTGAAAATCCATAAAACTCAAAAGTAATTTTAAAATGTGAAGAATCAGGAAAAAAATTTAAGTTGAAATTTAACAAGAATTTTAATTTTTTGAGCCTAAAAAGTTTTCAAGTTTTTTGTGTAAATTCCCAACTCCTCCTTTGATTAGGAAAAACTCTAACGGATTTTCAGAACCTTCAACCCACAATTCAACTTTGCCAAACTTTTTCACAACTTTTGTTACCTCGTGTTTTTTGATTTCTCTTGTAAAATAAAACCTTTCAACGAAAATGCTTTCTGAAGTGATTTCAATTTTTTTCGTGTAAGTTTTTAGAAAAAAGTACGCGTTGTAAACTCCGTTTGTTAGTAAAAGCAGGATTAAAAAAATTTCAAAAACGCTGAAGGAAGCAAGTTTTTTCACGTTAATTGCCAAAATTGCAAAAATGAAATTGATTAGAAAAACTGAAAAAACCCCAACCACAAGTGCGAGTTTTTGTGAGGCAAACTCAAAATAGTTTTCAATTTTCAGAGTTTGAACTTTTTTTAAAATTTCCGCCTCAATTTCGCTGAAATTCGGGAAAAGCGAAGAAATAAAAATTGTGTTTTCTTCATTTTCAAGAAGTAAAATTCCGTTGAATACTTCCTTAACTTCCCTGATTTTTTTCCAGGCTAAGCTGTTTTTGTTTCCACCTGAATTTGTCAGAATTATTTGTTCATTGGAAGTTTCAAGCGAAGTGTTAAAAGTTTTCCACCTTTTTTCCAAGGCACTTAAAGGGATTAGTAAAAGTAATGCACAAATAAAAATCAGGTAAAAATCAATTCCTGTTCCTTCGTTTAGAAAAAGAAAAATGCTAAACATTACAAGGCAAAGAAGTAAAAAAATCAGGCTGACAAAAAGCGCTGAAGTTGTTCTTGTTTGATTTTTTGTGAAAGTGAAAATTTTAGATTCCATTTTTTTCTATCCCTTTGAAGCAAAGTTCAAAGCAAAACCTTTTTTTTTAAGATTAATTTTGTTAAGTTCTTTTAAGAAAATAAAAAAGTTTAAGGCAAAATGAAAACATTAGTTTTTGATTTAGAAACACAAAAAAGCATTGAAGAAGTTGGAGGCTACAAAAACCTTGACAAATTGAGGCTTTCGCTTGGTGTTTTGTACTGTTACGAAACGGATACTTTTACGACTTACTTTGAAAAAGATGCTTTAGCATTGATTGAGGAACTTGAAAGTGCAAACAAGGTAATTGGCTTTAACCTTAAAAAGTTTGATTTTCCTGTTTTAACGGGCTACAAAAAAAACTTTCAGGGAAGATGTTTTGACCTGATGTTAGACATTTCTAACACAATTGGATTTTTTGTAAACTTAAACGGACTTGTTAACGGGACTTTGGGACAGGAAAAAAGTGCAAACGGTTTGCTGGCTTTGGAGTGGTTTAAGGAAGGTAATTTTGCTGAAATTGAAAAATATTGCATTGAAGACGTGAGGCTTACAAAAGAAGTTTACGATTTTGGCAAAGCAAACGGCAAAGTTTATTTTAGAGACAAAGAAGGCAGAAAAAGAGTTATTCCCGTTGATTGGTAAACTAATTTTAAAGGTAAAAAATGTCTGGACACAATCACTCACACAAGCATTCACATTCTGAAAACAGAAAATATTTAACTTTTGCTTTCGTAATTACTGTTTCTTTTATGTTTATAGAAATTATTGGTGGCTACGTTAGTGGCAGCCTTGCACTTTTAAGCGATGCCGGACACATGTTTAGTGATGCTTTTGCACTTGCTTTGAGTATTTTTGCTTCAAAAATTAGCACAAAAGCAAAAAATGGAGCTAAAACTTTTGGCTACCAAAGGACAGAAATTATTGCTGCTTTAATCAATGGAATGACTTTAATTTTGATTGCAGGTTTGATTTGCTTTGAAGCATTTGAAAGGTTTGTTGTGCCTTCAGAAGTAAAATCTTTAGAAATGCTTTCAGTCGCAACACTTGGACTTTTTGTAAACTTACTTTCAGCCTGGATTTTGACCAAAGGTAGCAACGAAAACCTAAATGTAAAAGGTGCTTACCTTCACATTTTAGGCGATGCTTTAGGTTCAGTTGGAGCAATTTTTGGCGGAATTCTGATTTATTTTACCAATTGGCTTTACGTTGACCCAATCGTTAGCGTTCTAATTGCAATTTTAATTATTTTTAGCTCTGCTAATTTATTAAAAGAAACATTTAATATTCTTTTGGAAGGAACTCCGCAACACATTAATTTTGAAAAAGTCAGAAACTCAATTTTATGCGTTGGAAATATTCTTTCAGTCCACGATTTACACATTTGGTCTCTCACAAACGGAGAAGAAATTTTGACTTGCCATCTTGTTTCAAACGGAGAAATTGAAAATGAATTTTTGCTTCAAAAGATTAATTCAATGCTTAAATCAAGCTACCACGTAACTCACACAACTATTCAAATTGAAACATCAAACTCAAAAATGTTTTGTGCAAAATGTAATTAGTATTAATGGAAAAAAACGAACTAACACAAAAAATTCGCCAAATTGGTTTGGAAATCGGTTTTGACAAGGTCGGTTTTGCGAAAGTTTCGGAATTAAAGGAAAAGCCTTACTTTGCTTTGTGGTTGGAAAAAAACTTTAATGGAAAAATGGAATGGATGGAAAAGAACTTTGAAAAACGAGTTAACCCCAAAATTTTATTTCCCGAGAGCCTTTCAGTTATTTCTGTTGCCGTAAATTATTACACAAAAAAAGAACGTGAAGAAAGTTCGCTGAAAATTTCACGTTACGCTTGGGGAAACGATTACCACGAAGTTTTAAAAAAGAAACTAAAAAAATTTTACCTTGAATTAAAAAGGCTAATTCCTGAAACAGAAGGCAGATTTTTTGTTGACACAGCTCCGATTTCTGATAAAATCTGGGCTTTAAATTCTGGAATTGGCTGGATTGGAAAACATTCAAACGTCATCACAAAAGAATTTGGCTCGTGGGTTTTTCTTGGTGAGCTTTTAGTAAATTTGGAATTTGACTACGACGAACCAATAAAAAATTTTTGTGGTAGCTGTACGAAGTGCATTGATTTTTGCCCGACTGAAGCAATTGTTGAGCCTTTTGTTGTTGACGCCAACAAGTGCATTTCTTACCTGACGATTGAACTTAAAGCAGAAAATCCAATTCCCGAAAAGTTTAAAGATAAAATTGGGAACTGGATTTTTGGCTGCGACGTTTGTCAGGATGTTTGTCCCTGGAACATAAAATTTTCTAAAGAAACAAAAGAGTTGGAATTCAGGGAAAAAGAATTTTTAGTTAACCCAAAACCCGAAAAAATATTGTTTTTAACGAAAGATGAGTTTGAAAAAATATTTGAAACCAATGCCGTAAAACGCACAAAATTTGAAGGTTTACTAAGAAACACAAGGTTTTTAACTGAGTAATTTTTTATTTAAGTTAGCTTGCAGAAAAATTAGCACAATCTTTGCAGTAACCTTAGCTAATGACACGAAGCTATTAGGATGTGCCTTAAAGTGTTCAAAAGTTTAGTTTTTAAGTATTTATTTTATTACAATAGTGAGGACAAAATGAAAAGACCAAAATTAATCCCGTTATTCTTTGTTACTGCAATGGTGTTTTTGACAAACATTGTGTTTGCTTCAACTGTAAACACAAGATTTAACATTTACGTTCCACCAAACAACAACGTTTCAAGCCGTAAGGTATTTCTTTCAATGACGGCTGTTCAAGGTAGTGTTGGTGATACGACAGTTGTAAATGTTACTGACGATGCAGCAGACGGAGATACTGATGAAAGCCAAACGGTTTACCTGACTAAAGGTGAAACTTTCATAATTTTTACAAGCGAAAATGGTGTAAACGACGATAAAGGCGGACCTTCAGCAAATCTTGGTGATTACTACACAATCACAAGCAACAGACCAATCAGTGTGATGTCCGGAACTTTATCCGATTGGGAATTTGACTTCGTGCCCGGCTACGCTAAAAATGACGGAAGTATGGATTTTTATTTTTGGGTACCTGGCGGAGGAGATATCACTTACTTTGGAATTGATGTTTTTGGCTACCACGATGGCACAACCGTAACTGTAAACGACATCACTTCAACTGCAAAAACAACTTCAGGAAAAACAACCGTAAGCCTGCCCGGAACACTTAAAACTACTCT
>JADZEA010000032.1 GCA_020850775.1 bacterium | reverse complement strand
GGAGCTTTTGGTGGAAGAGGTGAAGAAGCAACAGGAGTTGGAGCTACTTTTATGCTTGAAAAAGGCGACGTCATCGCTCCGATGATTCGTAATCCAGGCGCTTTTTACGTGAAAGGCTTGGAACCAAAACTTTTTCTTGCAAACTACCTTGGAAAAACTACAGGTTTTGCAAAAGGAAAAGACAACACAAACCATTCTGCAAGCCTTGAACTTGGTTTTCTTTCTCCGATTTCAATGCTTTCCTCAATGATTCCGCTTTGTTGTGGTTGTGCTTTGGCTTTTAAAATGCGGAACGAAAAACGTGTTGCGATGACCTGGACAGGCGACGGAGCTTCAAGTCTTGGAGATTTTCACGAAGGAATTAATTTTGCTGCGGTAAACAAACTTCCCCTGATTGTTTTTATCCAAAACAACCAGTTTGCTTACTCAACTCCAAAAAGAGTAAACTGTGTTGCAAAAAATTTTTCAGACAAAGCTGCCGGCTACGGAATTGAAGGAATTACGATTGATGGAAACAATGTTTTGGAGGTTTACGAAACAACCAAAAAAGCAGTTGAAAAAGCACGAAACGGTGAAGGACCAACTTTGATTGAACTTGTAACAATGAGAATGCGTGGACACGCAGAACACGATGATTTTTTCTACGTTCCAAAAGAACTTTACAACGAATGGCTACAAAAAGACCCAATTTCACGCTTTGAAATTCACCTTCACGAACAAGAAAAAATTGACGTAAACGAACTCGTTCAGGTTCAGGAAGACGTGAAAAACGTTGTTGACGAAGCTGAAAAATTTGCACTTGAAAGCCCTTTTCCTGCTCCTGAAACCGCTGCAACTGATGTTTTTTGTTAGGAAAAAAGGCACGAAGAAATTTTAATTGTCAGTGTTTTTTCACAACTAACTAAATCTTGAAAGTTTGGAAAAATTCAGTAAAAGGAAAAAAAATGTCAGACTACAAAATTCCCGAAGTAAAAGAAGAATTAAAAATCACGACCAAAACAAGTCTTAACAAAGAACAAAAGCTAAAACTTTACCACTACTTACTTTTAACACGCGGACTTGACGAAAGAATTGCTTCACTTTACAGGCAAAGCAAAGTTTTTGGTGGAGTTTACGGTGGAAGAGGTGAAGAAGCGACTGCTGTTGGTGCGGCTTTTACGCTTGAAAAAGGCGACGTAGTTGCTCCGATGATTCGTAACGCAGGTGCTTTTTACGTGAGAGGTTTGGAACCAAAAAGATTTTTGGCAAATTTTCTTGGAAAAACTACAGCTCCTTCCAAAGGAAAAGACGGAAACACACACTTTGGCGATTTGGAGTTAGGGATTTTTGCTCCGATTTCAATGCTTTCCGCGATGATTCCAATTTGTTGCGGAGCAGCCTTAGCTTTCAAAATGCGAAATGAAAAACGTGTTGCAATGACCTGGACAGGCGACGGAGCTTCAAGTCTTGGAGATTTTCACGAAGGAATTAATTTTGCTGCTGTGAACAAACTGCCTTTGGTTCTTTTCATTCAAAACAATCAGTACGCTTACTCAACTCCGCGAAAAACAAACTGTGTCGCAAAAAATTTTGTTGACAAAGCTGTCGGTTACGGAATTGAAGGCTTTCAGGTTGACGGAAACAATGTTTTGGAAGTTTACGAAACCACCAAAAAAGCTGTTGAAAAAGCACGAAACGGTGAAGGTCCGGTTTTAATTGAATCAATCACAATGCGAATGCGCGGACACGCAGAACACGATGATTTTTTCTACGTTCCGAAAGATTTTTACAACGAATGGCTACAAAAAGACCCTGTTTCACGGTTTGAAGTTCACCTTCACGAACAGGAAAAAATTGGTATCGGCGAACTAATTAAAATTCAGGAAGACGTGAAAAACATCGTTGACGAAGCCGAAAAGTTTGCACTTGAAAGTCCTTTTCCTGCTCCTGAAAGTGCAAAAACTGGTGTTTTTTGTTAGTTCAAAAAAGGAGAGCCTTCTGTTTTTTTTGTGCTTAGTCTTTCTTTTACTTCAACAAAGTCATTTTACCGACTTTGTTAATAATTTCCTTGTTTGGCTCGCTAACCTCAAAAGAATAAAAATAAACTCCACTTGAAACTTGTTTTTTATGGTTGTTTGTCCCGTTCCAAATCAAAGTGTGGTAACCTGAAGGCATTTGCTGGCTTTTGAAAAACCTGATTTCTTTTCCAAGAACGTCAAAAATCCTGACTTTGACAAAGGATTTTTGCGGTAAAAAATAGCTGATTTTTGTAATTGGATTGAAAGGATTTGGAAAATTTCCCAAAAGTTTGAAGGTTTTAGGAGTTTCGTTGCTTTGCTCTTCTGTTGCATTTGGAAGCAAAGAAACATTTAACTCCAAAATTGAATCCGAAGAAACTGTAACTCCGGTAAAAGTTTGTGTGAAGTAACCTGTTTTGCTAATTTCAAAATTGTAAGTTGAATCTGCAAGCAAAACCTTGTAAAAAGAGCCAAAAGTCTGTTCAGTTTTTCTGTCTTTAACAAGGTTTAAAACATCGTTAATCAAGTTTGTAACTTTAACTGTTGCAACAATTGGTTGGTTTAAAACTGAGTCTTTCACGTTTACTTTGATGATTCCGTACTGTGAACGTTCAAAAATTTCATAAACTGCTTTTTTGCTTTTTTCACAAAGCGAATCAATTGCTGTAGTTGAAGTTGGTTGAATTTTTGAGCCGACTTCTACTTCGTAGCCAAAAGTTCCGTGTTCTGCGTAAACCCAGCTTCTTGCTTTTCCACCCAAACTCGCCAAACTTGAGGTTGGAACAATTGAATAAAAACCAATTCCTGAATCCCGCGGAAGCTTTACTCTCATTGAATCCGCTACAGAGTAAAGTGCTAAGTAATCGGGACAAAGTGTTCCTGAAACGTTCCAGGGGAAAAATATTTTTTCTTCATTTTCTCCTGACCTTGAACTGTGGAAAAAAATTGCAACAATAAATTTTTCTTGTTCAGTTAAATTTTTGATGACCTGAGTTTCATTTTCAGAAAAAGGAGCTAAGCCTTTAAAATAAGGCGACATTGAGTCAGAGGTTACTAAAGACCACTGTAAATTGTAATTTCTGTTTAAGTCAATTCCATCAGCACGTAAATCAATTCCGTCGTGAACAGCGTCAAAAACTCCGTTCAGGTTTGTGTCAACGAGATTTTTACGAACCCGCACAAGAATTGAGTCAGGAATTCCCGTAACTTGCGAAAAAGTTTGGCTTTCGGTAACGTAACGGAAACCATCAGGATTGATTGTTGGAATAAAAAAAATTTCAAGTGAATTAACCCAAAGGTTTGCCAAACTATCGTTTTGGGAAAATCTTGTCATCAAATCGTTCAAAGTCCAAAGCAAAGCCTCAACTCCGAGCACTTCTTCCGCGTGATGCGAACCAACGATTAAAATTGCAGGTTTATCGATGTTTTGCGAAGGGTTTGAAGAAACTTTGATTAGCCAGATTGGAAGGTTGTCTTTCGTTGAGTAAGCTAAAGTATCCACTTTTACGTTTTGCGGAAAGGTGTTTTGAACAGTTAAAATTTCTTGTCTGATTTCATTCAAAGTGTGGTAACGCGGAACCAAGCCAGCAAAAAGTGTTTTGTTTGCAAAGCACAAAGCACAAAGTAAAATGAAAAACTGCATTTTCTAACCTTTTGGTTTTTAGTTTGAAGTTGAAACTTTGAAGTCTAAACTTCGCACCGAACTTTCTAAAAGTGAGTTTTTAAACTAACCCGTCAAGAGAAAAGGGCAATTCGTGAGAATTGGTTTTTCTTCTAAAATCAGAAATAATTGACTCAACAAAAAAATTGCCAAAAACTGATTTAGAGACTTCCTGCACAGTCAGACCTTCGTTAGCAGCGCCAAAAATCATTCCTTTAAAAAACTCAAGCCGTTTTTCGTAGCTTTCTTCGTCAATAATTTTGTTAGCTAAAAGTTCCTTGAGAGCAATTTGGATTCTGTGAAAACCTTCAAGTTCAAGATGCCCCTGAGTTCCGAAGACATTTTTTGCAAACTGAATAATTGTTGCAGCCGAGCCTTGTTTTTTATTTGGTAAAACTTCGTGAGCAAGGACTTTGCAAGCCCCGACTTTGTCTTCTTCAAGAAGAACTTGCCACCAACGGTTGTCAATTGTTTTGATTCTGTTTTGATTTTCAAAAGGTAAGTTTGAAAAGTAAGGATGTTTTGTTCCTTCTTCCGTAAGTTGCAATTGAACAATTCCCGTGCTTGCTCCTTGTGAAGGTTTACGTCTTGTAACTTGTCCAATTCCATATTTTCTTGCGAGTAGCTGAAACGAGTAACAAACGCCAAAAAAGTGGCTTGTTGGATCGTTTTGGATTTGGTCAATCAAGCCAAAAAGTTTTGGACTCCAATCATATTTTTCGATAATGCAATCATTTGATTTTTGCCCTTTGTTGTCTCTTGGGTAAGGACTTCCCGGACCGCCACTTGAAATGTAAAAATCAAATTCGTCCTTTAAGTGGTCAGGCAATTGCCCTTTTCCGCGAACGTCGTAGATTGTAACTTCAATTTTTGTGTTAAACTTACCGGAAGCAATGTTTAATTTTTGAGCAAATTCTCTCAATCCTTGTTTAATGCAACCAAGCCCAACATTGATAACTCCGGAATGCATGTCTAAAAGTGCGACTCTAATTTTGGAAATTGAAAACGCTTCCATTCCATTCCTTGTGGATTTTGGGTCAAAATTAATAAAATCAATGACATTACTTGCAGGTAAAATTTCCAAAGAAGCCGCAGCGTTTGCATTTTTTACCATAAAATTTCTTTCCTCTAACATTTTTGTTCTCTGTAAAGTGTAAAAAAATACTTTCTTAAAGTTTGCTGAACCTGACAAACTAAGTGTTTTAATTTATTGAAAATAACTTAAAAGTAAATCATAAATATTTCGGAAATTAATAATTTTTTCGTTGGAGTTTGATAACATTTTTTAGAACTACAAAATATCTCTTGTTTGAAGTCGAAACTTTTTTAGCTAACTTTAGGTAAAAAAAATTAGCACTTGGTGTTTTTTGTAATTGTTTACTTTAGTTTCTTTTAAAATTTAGTTCGGATTTATGCTTAATAATTTCCAGTTAAAAAATTTTAAAAAGGGATTTCTATCCTTTGTTCTCATTACTTTTATGACTTTTGCGGTTCTGCTTTACTTTAGCAAAATTCATAAAAGCCTTGAAATTTTGCTTGGATTCAATCTTTTTTACGGAATTCTCATTTTGGCTCTTATCTTTTCTGACTACTTGCTTGGCGGACTCAGGATTTATCTTTTTTCTAAAGAAATCACAAAGCAAGTCTCTTTTAAAGATTGTTTCAACGCAAACCTTGGAAATATTTTTCTCGGAACCGTTACTCCAATGCAAACCGGCGGAGGTTTGGCTCAGCTTTACATTCTCAAAAAAGCCGGGCTTGAAGTCTCTGAAACAATCGCTGTCAGTATTTTTAATTTTTTTAGCACCGTGCTTTTCATTTACCTTGCTTCGCTTTTTGTAATGTTTTTTGGTGAAAATATTTTAGGTGATTTTTTCATTTCAGCTTTTCAGGTTAGTGTTGGAATTTTTACAATCGTGATTTTTTTGCTTGTTTGGTCTTTGTTCAATCCAAAAGTTCTGACCATCTTTTTTCAACTAATCACAAAACTTGTTAGCCTGTTTTTACCTAAAAAATCACAATCTTTAAAATCCGGAATCAGAACTTTTAAAACAGAAATCAAAAAGTACAAAGAACTTACCCACTACTACATTTTTCAAAAACCTTTGACAATTCTCCTCGCTTTTTTTACAACTGCCGTGCTTTTCACTCAAAAATATTTTATTGCTTTTCTCATTTTGAAAGGGCTTGGCGTTCAAACTGATTTTGAAAAAGTCTTTTGTGTACAGGTTTTGATTAACTTAATTGCTTACTTTAGCCCAACTCCCGGCGCAAGCGGAATTTCTGAAATCACTTCAACAACCCTGACAAGTTTAATAGTTCCTGAAACTTCTGTTGCAGTAGTTTTCACTGTTTTATGGCGTTTTTTCCTGACTTTTCTGGGAACAATCCTTGGTGGTTTTATCCTGACAAAAGTCATTGTAAAATCATCGCTGACAGAAGAAAAAGAAGTTGAAATCCACAAAGAAATTGAGATTGGCAAGACTTAAACCTAAAAATTACTTGAAACTGCTCAGATTTTATCTTAAATTGAAAAATCAAAAAAATTTGAGGTAGTAACCCAAAAGGTACTACCTTTTTTATTTTACAAAAATCCGTTAAAATGGGGCAAAATTAATGAGTGAAATTAATTACCTTACTGAAAAAGGTATGGAAGAACTTAAAGAAAAATTACGTTACGCAAAAGAAGTTGAGCGACCAAAAGTAATTGAAAGAATTGCAGAAGCACGTTCTTTAGGTGATTTAAAAGAAAATTCAGAGTACCACGCTGCAAAAGAAGAACAAGGAACAATTGAAACAAAAATTTCTCAGCTTGAAATTGTTTTGAGTAAAGCAAGAGTTTTAGATGATTCAAAGTTTGACCCAAATATTGTTTCTATCCTTTCTCACGCAAAAATAAAAAATCTTAAAACCAATAAAATCAAAACTTACACTTTGGTTTCACCTGCCGAAGTTGATGTTGATAATGATAAAATTAGCATTCAATCACCAATTGGAAAAGGTCTTTTAAACAAAAAAGTTGGTGAAATTGTGGAAATTGATGTTCCTGCCGGAACTTTAAGACTTGAAATTATTGAAGTTAGCCGCTAAAAAAGTGAAAGCTGAAATGCCAAAAATCAAAAACAAAATCTGCCTTGACGGTGAAACTGTAACTCCTTACGATGTTTTTCTTGTTGCACGAAAAAACTTTAAGGTTGAGCTTTCACCAAAAGCTGTAATTAAAATCCAAAACTCACGAAACATTGTTGAAAAAATCCTGAAATCAGACAAGGGCTACTATGGAATTAACACAGGTTTTGGAAGTTTTCAGGATGTTTCCATTTCTAAAGATAAATTAAGTGAACTTCAGGAAAATCTGATAATCAGCCATTCTGTCGGAGTTGGAGAACCTTTGCCAATTGATGTTGTTCGTGCAATGCTTGTTCTGCGAATTAACACACTTTGCAAAGGCTTTTCAGGAATTAAACTCTCAACTGTTTTGGCGATTGTAGATTTGTTGAACAATAAAATTACTCCGGTTGTTCCCGAAAAAGGCTCTGTTGGTGCAAGTGGCGACCTTGCTCCACTTTCTCACGCTGTTTTGGTCCTGATTGGAAAAGGTGAGGCATTTTACAAAGGAAAAAGAATTTCAGGAAAAGATGCTTTGCAAAAAGCTAAACTTGAACCCGTAAAACTTGAGGCTAAAGAAGGTTTGGCGCTCAACAACGGAACTCAAACAATGACTGCAATCGGAATTTTAACTCTTCACGACGCAAAAAACCTTGCAAAACTTTGTGATGTTTCAGGTGCAATGACTTTGGAAGCACTTAAAGGAAAATCCAGTCCCTTCCACCCCAAAATCCACGAAGTCCGAAAACACGAAGGGCAGGGAAAATCAGCTCAAAACATTCGTAACCTGATTCAGGGAAGTGAATTAATTGACCTTGTTGACAAAGACACCGAAAAAAAAGTTCAGGATGCTTACTCACTTCGCTGTTTACCACAGGTTCACGGTGCTTCAAGAGATGCTTTTGATTACGTTCAAAAAGTCCTTGAAATTGAAATTAATTCTGCAACTGACAATCCTTTGATTTT
This sequence comes from bacterium, assembly GCA_020850775.1. GTDB lineage: Bacteria > CLD3 > CLD3 > CLD3 > CLD3 > JADZEA01. The sequence goes on along the minus strand of JADZEA010000032.1, from coordinate 882 downwards.
TGACGATGAAGAAAAAATTGTGTTTTCAGCAGGAAATTTTCACGGTCAACCAGTTGCTTTGGCAATGGATTTTTTAGGTTTGGCAATTGCAGAACTTGGAAACATTTCTGAAAGACGAACTGCAAGGCTTGTTGACAAAAATTTAAACTTCGGGCTTCCTGCTTACTTAACAAAAAATGGCGGTTTAAACTCTGGATTAATGATTACTCAGTACACTGCTGCAGCTTTGGTTTCTGAAAACAAAACTTTAATTCATCCCGCAAGTGGTGATTCAATTCCAACTTCAGCGAACCAGGAAGACCACGTAAGTATGGGAACAATTGCAGCAAGACAAGCATCCGAAATTCTAAAAAATGTCCAGAACGTTGTAGCGATTGAAATACTTTGTGCGAAACAAAGCCTGACTTTTCGCGAACAAAAACCTTCAAAAATTATCCAAAAAATTTGTGATTTTCTCGATTCCGTTTCACCAAAAATTGAAAGTGACAGAGAATTTGGAAAAGACATCAAAGCAATTTTTGATTTGGTTGTTACCGAAAAAATTATTGAAGAAGTTCAAAAAGAGATTAAATTAAATTAAGCAATTTCAAAAGTTAAAGTAAAAAATGACGCTAATTTTAAACTGTGGAATTATTGTTTTAATCAGCATTTTGGCAAGTTCCTTACCACTTTTCAAAAAATGGGATGAAAAATTTCTAAGGCTTTTTATCAGTTTTGGAGCTGGAACTTTGCTTGGTGCAACTTTCCTGACTTTAATTCCTGAAGTGATTGAAGGCGGATTTCACGAAGGTGGTTTTTTCATTTTGCTTGGTTTCACTTCGCTTTACATCCTTGAAAAGTTCGTGATGGTTCATCCTTGCGAAGAAAATCATTGCCACGTTC
>JADZEA010000031.1 GCA_020850775.1 bacterium | reverse complement strand
GTAACGAACAAAACTTCAAATCAAATCATTGAAGAAATTTTCAGGCACAACCTGAAAGTTGATGGTTTGACAATCAAAGTTGAGAATTTGAAAACAGAAGAAGTTCCTGCAATGGTTATTTTATCGGAACAAATGCGAAGGTTTAAGGAACTTACAGCACTTTACGAAAGGAAAGCTCCAACTGATTTGATGCAGGAACACACGCTTGTTGTGAATGGGAACTCAAAAATTATCAAGCTAATCAAGTCTAAGTTTGAACTTTCGCCAGGCAACGAACAAATTACGACACTTTGCGAACACGTTTACGATTTGGCTTTGATTTCACAAGGAACTTTGCCAAACGAAAAAATGCAAAAATTCGTGGAAAGAAGTACCAAACTGCTTTTGTTTATGAATTAAAATCAGGCTAAATTTTAAGAATGAAGAAGTAAAAGAGGTTGGCTAAAAAGCTAACCTCTTTTTGAAAAACTGTTTTTCTGACAATTTTCACACAGCTACTTTTTTCTCTTCTCCAATTAGCAGGGAAAGAATTTCACTCAAGTCTTTTACTGTAAAAGGCTTTGTAACGGCACCTTTGAAGTGGTATTTTTGGAAGTTTGAAATTAACGGGTCGTTTAAGTAGCCACTTGAAGCAATTGCCTTGACTTTTGGGTCAAACTCAAAAAGTTTTTTAATAGTTTCTTTTGCTCCCATTCCGCCTGGAATTGTCAAATCTAAAATCACAATGTCAAAAGGCTCGTTTGCCTGATAGAATTTTTTGTAAAGTTCAATGGCTTCTTTGCCATCTTTGGCAAAGTATGTTTCGTAACCGATGTAATCAAGGATGTTTCCGGCAACTTCACGAATAATTTCTTCATCGTCCATTAAAAGTATTTTTCCTTTTCCACTTGAGCTTTGAGGTAAAAATACACCTTGATTATTTTTACTTAGTTCTTCTTCTTTGAAAGATGCGGGAATGTAAAGTAAAAAAGTTGTTCCGATTCCGACTTCCGATTCAACAGTGATGTAGCCGTTGTGCTTTTGCAGAATTGCAAAACAAGTTGGGAGACCAAGTCCGTTACCTTTTTCTTTTGTTGTAAAATAGGGGTCAAAAATTTTTTTCAGGTTTGCTTTTGGAATTCCAATTCCATTGTCTGTTATGGAAATTTTCACGTAATTACCGTTTGGCAGTGGTAGTAAATCAGTTTCATCGAGATAAACGTTTTCACAAATGATTTCAATTTTTCCACCGTTTGGCATTGCTTGGCTTGCATTAATTATCAAATTATCAATAACCTGGCAAATCTGTCCTTCATCAACTTCAACTTTCCAAATATTTTCAGGAATGGAGAAATCACACTTTACGTTTGAACCACTCAAGTCAAAGTAAGCTGATTCTTTTAACAATTCCATTACTGAAGCCTGGCTTTTAATTGGAGCACCATTTTTAGAAAAAGCAAGAAGCTGTTTAGTTAAATCAACTGCACGGAAAGAAGTTTTTTCTGCTTCTTGCAAACGCTGCAGGACTTTTGTTTCGGTTGGACTCAGGAATATTTTAGCAAGAGTAATGTTTCCACAAATTGCTGTTAGAAGGTTGTTAAAATCGTGTGCAATTCCACCTGCAAGAAGACTGATTGACTCAAGTTTTTCTACTCTCAAAAGTTCTTCTTCCATTTTTCTTTTTTCAGTAATGTCGCGAAAAACAATGATTGCACCAATATTTTTCCCACTTACAGTTGCAATTGGCGAAATACTTTTTGAGATAATTTTTTTAGTTCCATCTTTTGTAAGGATAGCACAGAATGAGTTTTTAACATCTTCTAAGAAGGTTTTACTACAAGGTTTTCCTGTTTTCTCGTCAGTCATTGAGAAAACATCGCAAAAATGCTTTCCGATGATTTCAGCTTCATTAAACCCAACCAGATTTTCAGCAATTTTATTTACAAAAACTATTTCTCCGTTTCCGTCAACTGTAACGACACAATCCATTACATTTTTCATCACAACTGAAAGGTATTCTTTGTTGCGTTTGATTTCTTGCTCTTGAAAATTTATAGTTTTGGTAAAATTTTTAATTTGCTGTTTTTGTAAAAGCATTTTAGAAATTTGCAGGATTGAATTCAAAAGTAAATTTTGGTCTGTTGGTTTTGAGATAAATTTATCAATTTCAATCTTTAAAGATTGTAATAAAATTGAGTCTTTGACAAAATCCGTTGTAAGAATAATTGGAATTTCGGGTTCAAGGTATCTGATTTTTTTAGCCATTTCCAAACCATCAGGTATTTGAACATTAAAAATTACAAAATCCACCTTTTGCTTTTTAAATCGTTCAAAACCATCTTTGCCGTTGTTTGCACAAAGCAAAGTTTTAACCTTTGGTTTCAAAAACGAGACTAAATTATCTCTCAATTCTTCTTCAGCCTCAACACAAAGAATTGTTAAAGATTGAAGGAATTCTTCTTTTTCTTCATTCATTTTTATTCTGTTTATTAGTTTCTACAGTACACAAAACAGAAACCAACTTTAGCTTTAATTAATTCCCAAAAAAATTTAAAACTTGTTCTGAAAGAAGTTTTGCTTTACTTTTTTTTAGATTTCTAACTGCCTGAGCAAAAAAAAAATAGAAAAATAATGCCCACTCTAAGGAACAACTTTATTTTTTTTCAGGCATTGTAATGTAAATTGTTTCGTTTGGCATTTGCATGCTTAAACGTTCACGGGCAGTTTTGATTTGGAATTGTGGGTCGGTGTTGATTTTGTTTACATCGTTTTTGATTTTTTCGTTTTCTACTTTTAATCTTTCAATTTCTTTTGCCATTTGGCTGTTTTCTCTTTTAATTTTTGCAATGTTTAAGAAGCCCTGGTCATCAATAAAATAAATTGAAAACACCGCTAAAACAAAAATAACTATTAAAATTTTCTTCCTGTTCATTTTGGAAACCTGCTTTTTTTCCTGAAAATTTATTCCTTCCAAGATTACAATGCAACAAGAATTTGTAATTTTTTTAGCAAAAGTCAGGTTCAAAAACGCCTGACTTTTTTCTGGCTAAAAATTACCAGCTGTAACGAACTGTGTACTCAAGTTTTGTTGTTCCGTCTTTTTTTACAGGAATTGTAAACTCGGCTTTTCTTGCTCCGTCTTTTCGAAATTCAAAATTTGATTTTTTAATTTCCCAGTTTCCCCAAAACTGTGCTTCAACAATCACGTCAATATTTTCTTCCTTGTGGTTTCGCAAGGTAAACTCAATTGTTTCCTCATTAATTCTGTCCGTAATTCTTTTGTTTTCAACAAGTTTTCTCTCACCAACAACGTCAAATGCTTCTCCAATTTTCAGTTTAACAAATTCATTTTTTGGTGTGTGCTGAATTATGTCTTCACCAACAAGCTGGTTAGAACCTTTGGAATCTGCTTTGTAAATCCTGAAAACTCCTTGTGGAAGCGGAAGACCAAGCCCTTCTTCCGTTGAGTTTTTAAATTTTAAAATGACGTCAACGTGTTCTGGTTTGTTTGTGTCGTAGCCTTTTGAAAAACGGTATTCTTTTTTAATTTTAACTTTGGAATCCGCAAAAAGTGTAACTTGTTTTTCTTCGTTGGATTTTATCGTTACCTCACGTGGAATTGTGTACAAATGATACTCAAAAAATGATTCTTCCTGAGCAGTTTCGTCTTGCATTGCCTCCATTGCCATTGATTTTCCGGCTCTTCCCTGAAGGTTGTAGATTGGCTGATTTTGCGGAGGTTTGTTCAAACTTCCCGCAACGACTTTCAAAGTGGCATTTTTGTAAGTTTTACCTGAAAAATTATTAACAGTAATCCACGAAGTAAGTTCCATTTCTGTGTCTTTTTCATTCACCAAAGTAACGTAATCCGCGTGCCAGTCAAGCCCTGAAGTTAAGTAAGAAAGCTGAACGTTTTGTTTCCCTGCTTTTTGTGAATTCACGAGCCAGGCAAGTTCTGGTTTTGAAATCAATCCTTCAGGAAGTTCGGGAAAATCACAAGTCAGAACTTCTTGAGTGTTCACAATTTGAAGTCCGTTTTTACTTTGGATTACGATTCTGTTTTCTGAAGGAATTGCGAGCAGTTTTCCTTCAAAAAGCTGACCGTCTTTTAACTTTAAGGAGACTTTTTCCTCAAGATATTTTTCAAAAATTTTGTCAATACTTACAAGGTCAAAAGCGTAGTTTTGTTCTAAGATTACAACTTCCCAACTTTCACCCTGGAAGTGAACGGAAGTTGGTAAAATTCCTGCTGCAATGTCTTTAAACTTGAGTTCTGATTTTCCATTTTTGAAATCAAACTCTCTTTTTTCTTTCACAAAACCTTGTCCGCCGTTGTACACGGTAATTTCAATATTTTGAGCCAAAACTTGTGTTGAGAAAACGGAAACAAGCCCGATAAATTTGAGAAAATTCATTTTTAATTCCTTTCTAAAAAATAAAATGCGTTTTTTACTAAAACTTACTTGTAACGAATTTTAAAGGATAAAATCGTTAGTATCAAAAACAAAGTTACAGTGTTAGCCACGATGATTGGTAAATTATTTAAAAGTAAACCATAAGTTAGCCATAAAATTACGCCTGCACAAAAAATAAGAAACATTCCAAGTGAAATGTCTTTTGTAGATTTTGTTCTCCAAATCCTAACGACTTGTGGCACAAAAGAAATTGTCGTGCAAACTGCAGCTACAAAACCAATAATTTCTGTAAAATCCACCTTTCTTTCCTTCCAAAATTTTGCCTAATTTACACAAAAACTGTCCGTTTAAAAATGGATTAAAATTAGTCTCAAAAAAACAAGAAATTTTCTTTGGAAAAAATTGTTTTACATTTTAAAAAACTTAATTAGTTACCAGAAATGACCGGGCAAGAATTCAAAGAAGAGCTGACAATCTTAAAAACACCAAAAGAAAAAATTGAACTTTTGCTGTCTTACTCGCTTGAGCTTCGTAATATTAATCCAAAACTTGGATTAAAATTTTTAGCAAAAGCAGAACAACTCATTGTTAAAACCAATTCTCAAGAGAACCTCGCTCAAAGCTACTACAACAAGGGAATTTTAAACACTCAGCTTTCCAACTACGAACTTGCTTTTGAGCAGCTTTCTCAAGCACTAAAAATATCACAAGAAACCAAGAATAAAAATTACGAATGTATGATTTTAGTAGCAACTGGTAACCTTTACTGGTATCAGGGAGATTTTACAAAATCTATGGATTACTTTGTTAAAGGCTCTAAAATTGCACAAAAAACAAAAAATATGATTGTGCTTGCAAATTCTTTAAACAGCATTGCAAGTGTTTACACAGCAATGGAAGACTTCAACGAAGCAATAAACTATCAACAAAAAAACCTTAGAATCAGAAAAAAATTAAATGATAAAAATGGTTTAGCCATTTGTTTGCACAACATCGGCGTAATTTATCTTGAAAAAAATAAACTTGACTTAGCAATGAATAATTTTTTAAAAAGCTTGTCATTTTTTGAAGAAAATAATAACAAAAAAATGAAGGCTCTATGCCTGACAAATATTGCTTCTTGCTATCTCAGGTTAAATAACTACAACAAAGCTTTAGATTACTGTTTTAAAATAGAGGAATTAGAGAAAGAAATTGGAAACAATTTTCTAATTGCACGAAACCTGCGTTTCATCGCTTTGATTTACTGCCGTCTTAATGATTTTGATAAATCTTTGTTTTATTCACAACAAAGCCTGAAAATTAATTCTAAATTCAACGATAAACAAAATTTAATAGATATTTATGTTAATTTAAGCGAAATTTGCAGGAAAAAGAAAAACTTTGCAAAATCAGTTTCTTACCTTAACAAAGCACTGTCTATCGCAGACGAAATCCAGGTCTGTTGTTTTTACCTGGCTATTTATGAAGGGTTTTACTTAACTTTTAAAGAAAGTGGAAATTTTAAAGAAGCAGTCAAAAACTTAAAACTTCTTAGGCAAACCGAACAAAATTTGATAAACACCAAAGCAAAAGAATTTTTTAAAAACTTAGAATTAGACTGGAAAACAGAGAAAACAAGAAAACAACAAAGAACCTACCAGTTTAAAAATGTGAAATTAATCCGAAAAAATGAAAAGTTAGAACAGACAAAGCAAAAACTAATTGAAAGCGAGAAAACAGCTGTATTTTTTGCAACAGTTTTTCAAATTAACTATGAATTGGAATTCCCTCTAAACCATTTAAAAACATACTTTTTTGAGTTAGAAAAAATTGTTGCTGAAAAATTTGCAAACGAGGAAGAACCTAAAGCAATGGAAAAAATGAGAATTTCAATGAACAGATTTAAGGATTTGCTCAAAAAACTACAAGGAATTAAAAAACCAATTCTGACTGATTACATGGAAAATATTAAAATGGTAAAACTATAAAACTCTTATTAACAAACCTTTAAGATACTTTCCTTCTCTGTGGTAAACAGAAATTGGATGGTCAAAAGAATGACCAAGCTCTTGTAAAATCTGAACCTTTCTTCCACAATCCGAAGCAGCAGCAAAAATAATTTGTCCAAACAAAACATCGTCAATCGCCGCCGAACACGAAAAAGTAAACAAAAAACCACCTTTTGCAATTTTTTTCATCGCCTGCAAATTCAAATCCTTGTAGCCTTTTGAAGCCTGTAAAATTTGTTGCTTGTTTTTGCAAAGTTTTGGCGGGTCAAGAATAATTAAATCAAAATTTCCGTCTTCAATTTCTCGTAAATATTGAAAAACATCGGACTTAACAAAATTTGCAGTAAAATTTTCCAAGCCATTCAACTCAAAATTTCTCCTTGCCGTCTCAAGTGCTAAAGCAGAAACATCAACAAGCGTAACTTCTTTCGCTCCACCAAAAGCACACGAAATCGCACTAATTCCCGTGTAGGAAAAACAATCCAGTACTTTTTTATTTTTTGCAAAACTTCCAATCAACTTCCTGTTTTGGCGTTGGTCAAGAAAAAATCCTGTTTTTTGACCGTTTTCCAAATCAACAAAAATCTTAGTTCCGTTTTCGCTAACTACAAGATTTTCAGCAATTTTACCAAAAAGCAAACCTTTAGTTTGTTGCAAGCCTTCTTGTTTTCTCGCTTCCGAATCAGAACGCTCAAAAATAAAATCCGGCGAAAAAAGTTCAACTAAACTTTCCAAAACCAAGGGTTTTAGTTTTTCCATTCCAGCAGTCAAAAACTGACAAACAAAACCGTTTCCGTAAAAATCAATCACAAGTCCCGGTAAAAAATCACCTTCACCATTGATTAATCTGAAACAATCCGTTTTTTGTGGTAAATTTTTTGTGCGAAATTCAAAGGCATTTTTTAGTTTGCCCGTAAAAAAATCTTTGTCAATTTTAATCTCTCCCAAACCAAAAAGCCTGCAAGTAATTTGTGATTTTGTGTTCACGTAACCTGTTGCAAGCAACTTTTTATCGGAAGCAAAAACTTCGCAAAGTTCTCCGTCAGAAGTGTAATTTTCAATTTTTGCAATTGCACCTGAAAAAATCCACGGATGTTGGTTAAGGATTGGATTTTCCTTTTGCGGTTTCAGAAAAATTTTTGCAGGCATAAAATTAATTTTCTCGTTCAATTTTTGCCAAAATCCATTTCCCGTCTTTGTAACCGAAATAAATTTTTAGCCATTTTGAAAGTTTTTTGTTTCGTTGTGTGCGAATTTCAAAGCCATAAAATTTGTTTTGTTCACAACTTGAGGGAATTTTCCAACTCGTTTGGTTTGAAAACATTTTTTGCGAAAGTTTGCTGCTGTTCCCGTCAATCAAAAAATACTCGTAACTTGTTTGGTTTGGGTCTTCAAGTTTTCCCAAAACTGCAAGGTCAACAAACGAAAAAATGTTTCCCGAAATCTCAAATTTGTCCAAAGGATTAACTTGTGTAAACCAATATTTTCCAATCAAATCCCGTCTTTCAATCAAAAGCCTTGTCATTTCCTGTTCGGCTTCCGGATTTGAGTATTTTCCTTGCTGAACAAAAGTTGCGACTGCTTCGTCAGAAAAAGACATCACAATTTTCGCTCCCCAAAAAGCGTCTGAATTTGTACAAAGTTCCATCGCTGGATTTGGATAAGTTGGGTACCAGGCGGCAGGATTGAAGGTTTTGTTTTCAAAGTAACCAAGTGAAGCATACTTCATTTTTTGTGGTTCTTCCCAGGATTTTTTGTAAAAACCAAGCCCAAGTATTGATTTTCCAATAGTTCCGGCATCCCAAACGTACTCGTTTCCATACTTTGGCGGATGGGGAAAAAGATTGTTGCTTCCAAGGCAAGAGCCAAAATCAATCAAGTAATGTTTTACGTAAGAATTGCCTTTTTCATCAGTTACAAACATGTCTAAAGTGTTTGCTGCGCGTCTGTCTGCATCGTTTAACCAGGAACCAATGACTTGCAAAGCTCTGAGTTCCCTGCGATTTTCGTGGTCAACTTTGTCGTTCAAATCATCTTTCCGTCTTCCGTCGTAGTTAAAAACTCCGACAGGTTTTCCACTCAAAAACTTGCTTGCAACACAACGTAACTTCCCGTCTTTTGTCGGCTCAATATTTTTAAGGATTTTTTCAAGGTCTTCCTGTGTCATTTTTCGTTTTTGTTTGTCAGGAGTTGGGACTGTTGCCTTTTCACCAATCACAAAAATTGAAGGTTCAAAGTACACAACCTGGTTTTGCGGAACGTTGTAACCGCAGGCATAAAGTATTTTTGTTGCAATCACTTCCGAAGCAGAACCCATTTCCGTGTTACCTTTTGAATCAAATTTCAAAATGTAACGGTCTCCTTTTGCGTCTTTGATTGTAAAACCTGCTGTTCCGCCTTCAAATTTTCCTCCGACAATTTCCCATTTTCCATCTTGTGAAGGCTCTTTTGTCGTGTCTGCACCTTTTGCTAATTCCTCTAAAGTCATTGATTTGTGAAAATGCCTTTGAGTGTACCAGCTTGAGTTTGGAACTTCGTCAAACTTGTTCACGTTGTCGGCTTGTTTTGGTGGAATTGCTCCAAGTGTAACGAGCCTTCCAAATTGCCTTGTTGTGTAAGCTAAATCAAGGTAACGGCGAATTTGAAAAAACAAAGTGTGGTCAACGATGTCCCAAATCTGGTTTTCTTCAATTTCTTGTGGTTTTTCAATGTTTTTGTTGTCAGCGTCAAAATTTTTTGCGGGAGCAAGCGAAAGTTTTTTGTTTGAAGTACAACCAGCCAACAAAACTGCTAAAAGTAAAATTTTCCTCATTTTTTCCCTTCAAACATTTTTAGAAAAAATTAAAAGGTGTTTTCTTGAAGACCAGCCAAGTTTTTCCCAAAATTTTTTGCCTTCTTCATTTTTATCAATCACAAAAATATGGCAACGTTCAATGCCTTCCTGTGATAATTTTTCGAAACATTTTTCAACTAAAAGTTTCCCAATTCCTTGTTTCCTGCAGGTTTCCAAAACGGCTAAGTGGTGCAGGTAACCTCTTCTTCCATCGTTTCCACACAAAACTGCTCCAATAATTTTTTCGTTTTCAGAAGCAATAAAACTGTTTTTTGGGTTTCGCTGAAGGTATTTTTCAATGTTTTCTTTTGAGTCTGCTTCACTCAAACCAACACCTTCAGTTTTTTCCCACAAAGCAAAAACTTCGTTGTAGTGTTTAATTTTCATTTCAGAGATTTTAACGGTCATTTTTCAGTTTTCAAAATCTTTATCTGTTATTTCAATGATTTTTGCGTCGTGCCAAAGTCTTTCAAGCGAAAAGAATTCCCTTTTTGGCTTTAAAAAAATATGAACAACAACGTCGAAGTAATCCAATAAAACCCAATTTAAGTTTGAGTAGCCTTCGGTGTGATAAACTTTAAATCCTTCCTCGAGCATCTTTCTTTCAATATTGTCTGCGATTGCCTTAACTTGTGGTTCAGAATCGGCAGAACAAATCACAAAAAAATCTGTTACGGTTGTCAACGGTCGTAAATCCAAAATTTTCACTTCTTCAGCTTTTTTATCAAGCGAAAATTTTGCAATTAATTTTGCCATTTCAAAAATATCAACGTCTTCCAAAGTTTCTCCTGTTTTTAAACTTTAGCTAAAATTTAAGCAAAAAACAACGCAACTAAAAGCAAGTTATTTTTTGAAAGGTTTTAAAGTATGGTAATCTTTGCCAAGAATGATTGTAACGTCAAGAAAAGCAAAGTCATTAATTTGTTGAAAGACGTTTTGGTAGGGAACTCCGAGTGCGTACGCAATTTTTTCAGCAT
>JADZEA010000030.1 GCA_020850775.1 bacterium | reverse complement strand
CGATGACAATTAATGCAAAAAAACTACTAATTTCTGAAAATTCAAAAATTAGTTTTGTTGGTGGAAATTCACAACTTGAATTTGTTAGCGGTTCATTTGAAAATAATTCACAAATTTCTGCAAACGGTGGAAACATTACTTTAAAAAGTTCTCAAAATATAAATTTAAATAATTTAAGTTTACTTTCTGAAAATGGCGTTTTGACTTTGGATGCAAACTTAACATTGTCTAATGGAAATTACATTTCAATTTTAGACAACGTTGTTGTTAAAGCTGGACACACGATTACGGTTGCTAATGGAAGTTCTGTTAAAATCAATGCTAATTCAACAGTAACTTATGAAAATGGAGCCTCAATTGTTCTTCAAAATGGTGCATTTTTGGAAATTGATGGTGTGGTACCAATTTCTGTTTTAAAAAATTTAAATTTTGTGATGGAAGCTGGTAGTTTTTACAAACTTAATGATTTTGCAGAATTAAATATCAACGAAGCATTTGTAACCTCAAATGATTTTTCGCTTGGCAACGCTGCTAAAATCATAGTTCAAAACAATCCTATTGGATTTGGTGCAGCCGGAATAAATTTTACTTCTTCCGGGCCAAACAAGTGGCGTGGAATCTACGTTCACGCAAGCCAGTTATCACTTTACGATTGCACGGTTGACAATGCTCAGATTGGAGTTTATGTGGCAAGCCAAAATACTAACTTTACTTGGGTTACTTTAGATGAAATAAATATTTCAAATTGTTCTTTTGGAGTCGTTGCACGAGCAAACGAAACCAATTCCGTTGATTTGACTCACTGCGATATCCATAATAATTCTTATGGTGTTTACAGCGATTTAAATGGACACGTAAATATTTTTCAAAGCACTATAAATTCAAACAATACAGGAATTTATGGAGGTCCAAGAGGTAACTTTACGGTAGTGAAAAGTTTCATTTTTGATAACGCTGATTATGGAGTAAATTTAGGGAATTATGCTCATGGATTTTTTGGAAGCGCAGATGAATTTGGTGAAAATACGTTCTACAATAATGCTACTTACGATATTTACAATCAAGCAACGTCTAAACCAATTGAAATTTTAGCTCAAAGAAACCATTGGACTTCTCCCTCAAGTTGGCCACCAGGAGATTGTTCTATAAATGGAAATAATTGTTACGATGTAAATTTAGCTTCAATTTATGGATGTAATCCTGTAAAAGTAACTCCTAACTATGATTGTCCTTGGCTTGATCCATCACCACTTTCTCAGGAACAACAAGATTTTGCATTTTGTTTCGAACTTGAAATTGATGGAAATTATGCTCAGGCAGAAACAGATTTTCATAATTTTTTGATTAATTATCCAAATTCTAATTATTGGTCAACTGCTTTAGGTGGAGTCGTGAGAAACAAAGAAATACAAGGTAATGCTTCTCAAGTTACCTCTTATCTTGAAAACCTAATTTTAAACGAACTTGGTGAACACAGAGACAGAGCTAAAGAATTATTGCTCATTCAGTATGTAAAAGAAAACAGATTTGGTGAGGCAACAGCTGTTTCTCAAGAATTAATAACAACTTACGCAAACACAGAAAACGAATTAATGGCACTCCTTGAAGAAGATTTTTTACAATATTTTCAGGGCGGTTCTACCAAGATTAATTCCGATAAAAGCATTTCAAAAAATTATCCAGACACTCCAGAAGCATTTTTAAGCCAGCTCCTTTCGGAAAAACAAGAACTTAAAAATATTTCTCAAAATGTTTTACCAACGAATTTCAATCTCAGACAAAACTATCCGAATCCGTTTAATCCAACGACAACGATTGAGTTTTCTTTGCCAACAAACGCAAAAGTTGAGTTAAAAATTTTCAACACGCTTGGTCAGAAAGTGCAAACTTTAGTGTCAAAAAACTTTGAAGCAGGAACGCACAACGTAGTTTGGAACGGAACAGACGAAACCGGAAAACAAGTCTCAAGCGGAATTTATTTTTACCAACTGAAAACAGAAAATTTTTCCGAAACGAAAAAAATGGTTCTGTTGAAGTAGAATTTCAAAAGAAGCAAACTGCTTCGTCAGGAGACTGACCTCGTCAGTTTTTGAAAGCCTTGCTAAGATTTTAGCAGGGCTTTTTTTTGTTAAATTTTTATGATTTTTACATTTCGCTAAGTTTTCGGTAAAGCGAAGAAACATTGATTCCAAGTGCTTCGGCAGTTTTTTCTCTGTGTTCGTTAAAAATTTGTAAAACTTTAAGAATGTGTTTTTTCTCAAAATTTCTCGTCGCACTTTTTAAATCGTAAGGGTAATCGCTTGAAATATCCACACTAATTTCATTTTGCGGGGAAAAAGCCTGCGGAAAATCAGCAATCTTTAAGTAATCACTTTCGGTAAAAATCATTGCTCTTTCAATCACGTTTTCAATTTCACGGATTTGCCCTTTCCAATCACGGTTCATTAAAATTCTCATTACATCGTTTTCAACACCTTTAATCGCAGTTCCCATCTCCTGATTGAACTTGTGAATAAAAAAATCAACAAGCAAAGGAATGTCATCACGCCTTTCTTCAATGCTTGGAATATTTAACTCAATCACGTTCAGCCTGAAAAAAAGGTCTTCACGAAACTTACCTTTTTCAACTTCTTCACTCAAAATTTTGTTTGTTGCAGCAATTATTCTAACGTTAACGTGAATTGGTTCAGTTGCTCCAACGGGAGTAACTTCACCTTGTTCAAGGACTCTCAAAAGTTTCACCTGCAAGTTCAGAGGCATTTCAGAAATTTCATCAAGAAAAATTGTTCCTTCGTCAGCAACTTTAAACAAGCCGTCTTTATCCGAAACAGAACCTGTAAAAGAACCTTTTCTGTGTCCAAAAAGTTCACTTTCGATGATTGTTTCAGCGATTGCACCACAGTTTACGGTGATAATTTTTTTGTTTGAGCGTTTGCTGTGGTAATGGATTGATTTTGCAACAAGTTCTTTTCCTGTTCCACTTTTACCTTGGATTAGAACAGTTGCGTCGGTTTTTGAAATTTTTTTGATTGATTTAAAAAGGTCTTCAAGTTTTGGGCTTTTGCCAATAATTTTATCAAAGTCGTATTTTTTACTGACTTCTTCACGCAAATATTTGTTTTCCAAAGCTAAATTTTTGTGTTCAATCAGTCTGTTAACTCTGTAAACAAGCTCGTTCAAGTTTAACGGTTTAATGATGTAATCAAAAGCACCAAGTCTCAGGGCTTTTACGGCAGTTTCAATTGAAGCGTAAGCAGTGATGATGATGACAAAAGTTTTTGGGCTAATTTCCGTGATTTTTGTTAGCAGAGAAATTCCGTCAAGTTTTGGCATACTGATGTCCGAAATCACGAGAGTAAAATTTTCTTTTGAAATCAGTTCCAATGCCTCTTCACCATCCTGGCAGATTTCCACGTCATAATTATTTTTTTTCAAAATATAAGAAATTGATTCACGGATGTTAATTTCATCGTCAACAACAAGTATTTTTTCAGGCATTTGTCTAAACCTTCAATTTTAAACTACATTAATTGGGATTAAAATTGTGAATTCTGTTCCTTCACCTTCTTTGCTTTCCACCAAAATTTTCCCGTTAAAACTTTCAACAATTCCAAGGCTAACCCATAAACCAAGTCCGGTTCCTTTCCCAATTTCTTTTGTTGTGAAAAACGGGTCAAAAATTCTGCTCATCTCACTTTCCTTGATTCCTTTTCCATTATCCGTAATTTTTATTTCTGCACAGTCTTCTTTTTCAGTTGAAATTATTTGGATTTTACCTGCTTTTTCATCAATTGCATCAATTGCATTAATAAAAAGGTTAATGAAAACCTGAATTAACTCGTCGGCTACCAACTTAATTTTTGGCAGTGAATTATCAAGTTTAAGGACAAAATCAATGTGCTTTGCCCGTTTATCAAAACAAATAATTTTTATAGTTTCGTTGATTAAATCATTGATGTTTACAGCCTCAACTACTGACTTTTTTGGTCTTGAAAAATCTACAAGGTTTCTTAAAATTGCTGAAATTCTATTAATTTCGTGGCGAATTGAAACCAGCCTGTCCGTAAAAAATTTATCTGCAGATTCCATCTCAAGTATCTGAACAATTGAAGAAATTGAAGTCAGTGGGTTTCCAACTTCGTGAGCAATTCCAACAGCAAGCTGCCCAATTGCCGAAAGTTTTTCAGATTGCAAAAGATGTCTTTCAAGCGATTTCCTTTCGGTAATGTCATTGACATAATTTCTGGTCATCGTGTAATTCTCATTTTTATCGTAAATTCCTTTTGCAAAAACCTGAGTAATCATTTGTTTTCCATTTTTATCAACAAACTTTGATTCAATTACTCCAAAACCGTTTTCCTTAACAGTCTCAAAAAAATACTTTAATTTTGCCCGTTCACTGATTGGGCAAAGGTCAACAAAACGCATTTTTCTTAGCTCGTTTAAATTGTAACCTAACTTACTGATTTGAGTTGTGTTAGCAGTGTGAAAGTAACCATTTTTGTCAATTAAATTTATCATTTCAGGTGAGTTATCAAGCAAATCCCTGTAATTTTTTTCTGATTCCTGGAGTGCGTGAGTGTGCAAAAGTATTTTTTCTTCAAGAATTTCATTTTGCCTTTTCAGTTCAATTTCAAGCCTGCGATTTTCTGTAACGTCCCGTTGAGTTCCAAGTAAATTTACCAAATTACCATTTTCATCTAAAATTGGAGCAATGGTTAGCTCCGATAAAAAATTTGTTCCATCCTTTTTACGGTTGTAAATCTCACCTCGCCAGGCTTCTTTGCCAAGAACTTTAGCCCACATTTCTTTGAAAATTTCAGGCTTATTTTTATCACTTTTTAAAATGTTTGTGTTGTTTCCAATCAATTCTTCTTTTGTGTAACCGGTCAGTTTTATAAAAGAAGGGTTTACGTACAAAATCATTCCTTTTAAATCGGTGATTTCAATTGCATCGAAAGAATACTCCACGGCTGTAAGACAATTTATTAAAACTGTGTCTTTATTGATTTTATCCACTTAGAACTTCTAAATAAAATGATGTTGTTTTGCCAAAAAAGTTAGTTCTTCCCTGAATTTTGGATGTGCAATGCTAATTAATAACTTTGCTCTTTCGCGAATGCTTTTGCCAAAAAGGTTTACAATTCCAAATTCTGTTGCAATATAATTTACATCCCCACGGCTTGTAACTACTCCGGCACCTTCGGCAAGATTCATCACAATTCTTGAAATTGTATCGTCTTTCGCAGTGGAAGGTAAAGCAATAATTGCTTTGCCATTTTTTGAACGGGCTGCTCCGCGAACAAAATCAACTTGCCCACCAATTCCACTAAAAATTTCGTAGCCAAAACTATCAGAATTAACTTGTCCCGTCAAATCAACTGAAATTGCACAATTGATTGAAACCATATTTTCATTTTGCCTAATCAATGCCGGGTCATTTACGTAATGGCTTGGACGAAATTCACACATTGGGTTGTCATTTATAAAATCGTAAAGTTTACGAGTCCCCATTACAAAACTTGAAACAAGTTTGCTTCTGTGAAGTGTTTTTTTATGGCAAGTAATCACACCTTTTTCAACCAACTCAACAACTCCGTCAGAAAACATTTCCGTGTGAACTCCCAAATCTCTTTTATCGTCTAAAAAATGCAAAACGGCGTCAGGAATTTTTCCGATTCCAAGCTGTAACGTTGCTTCATCCTTAATCAAAGGAGCAATATTTTCGGCTATTTTTTGCTCAAGTTCTGTCATCCTAACTCTTGGAATTTCAAAAAGTTCCGTATCCTTTTCAACCAAAAAATCAATTTTACTGACGTGAATAAAACTGTCTCCGTGAACCCTTGGCATATTTTTATTAACTTGTGCAATCACAATTTTTGAATTTTCAGCAGCAGATTTGGAAACGTCAACTCCAATTCCAAAACTGCAAAATCCGTGTGCATCCGGCGGAGAGACTTGAATCAAAGAAACATCAAGTTCTATCACTTTGTTTTTAAACAAGTAAGGAATTTGTGAAAGGAAAATTGGAATGTGTTCCGCTCTGCCATCTTTAATTGCTTCTCTGACGTTTCCACCAGCAAAAAATGAAATGTGTTTGAAAGAATTTTTATGCTCAGGTTTTGAATAATTTGCTTTACCCATTGTCATCAAATGGTAAATTTCAACATTTTCCAATTCATTTGCACGTTCTACCATTTTATCAATTAAAAATTCCGGAGTTGCTGCTCCCGGATGTATGTGGATTTTGTCATTGCTTTTTATGTAAGAGACAGCTTCCTCTACAGAAACGTACTTTGCCTTTTTCATGGTTTTCACCGCACTTTCTTTTTTTTAAGTGTTATTTTATTAGTCCATTGTTGTTTTCATCCAAAATTCTTGCCAAAGCCTTTTAGCTTCAAAACAAGTTTCACAAACTAAATTTAAGACTTAATTACCACTTAAAAATAAGAATTTTGCTCAAACAGATTTTATTTTTGAGAGCAAAAAAGTTTTTTTCAAATTTTCCTATTCTGTTATTTTTTTAAATTTTGTATTATTAGGATTGAAAATTAAAGGTAAACTAATGTCTCAATTTGCAGAATTCTCATCCGATAAAAGTTTTTTACAGTGTCCAAAATGTTTTTTTGAAAACCCAACAACTAAAACAAATTGCACGCGTTGTGGTTTTTCACTTGAAAAAATCTGTTCAAACTGCCTCGTAAATTATTCTTACAACCTTGAAATTTGCCCAATTTGTAACAAAGACGAGAAAAGCTCTGTTAAAGAAGCTACTTTTAATTTGGTCAATCAAGTTGAAGAAAAAATCAAAAATAAACTTTACAATGATTGTAATCCTTTGCTTCGCCAAATTCAAAAAATTGGCGACATTGAAAATTTTGAACTTCTAAGCCAAAAAATTCTCCTGGCAAAAATTAACTGCACTCACGAAAAAGCCAAAACTTTAATAAATCAAAACCCTTTTTCTAATTTTGAATCTTTGTTTGACGAACTTGAATCTCTTAAATCCCAAACTTTAATTCTTGAACTAAAACAAGAAATCTTTCAAGCACAAAAAAAATCACACGTTGAAAAAATAAACAAACTCATTGACACAAAAAAATTTACAAATGCAGAACTTGAGTTAGAAACACTTTGGAATTTTTCAAACGATGAAGCCCTGAAACAAACCTTACAAGCAAAAATAAAAACAGAAAAAACATCTTTTTACCTTGCGGAACTGAAAAAATACCTTGAAGCTAAAAGCATAAAAAAATGCGAAATTTTCATTTCTGAACTGGAAGAACTTGGCGAAAAATCTGATGCTTTCAGTAATTTAAAAGAAGAAGTCCAAACACTAAAAACACAAATTTTACCAAAACTCAGAAAAATCCACACTTTGCTAAACCAAAAAAAATACGAACAAGCAATTTTTAAGGCTAAAGAACTTTTGCACTTTACGGAAAACGATAATCTAAACTTGCTTTCATTGGTTCAAAAAGCAGAAAATACCATTAAAACTTTTAGTGAACTTGTAAAAGAAACCGATAAATTTTTACAGGAAAAAAATTACTCCAAAGCCGCTTACAACCTTCAAAAAGCTCATAGTTTGAGACCTGACAACCAAATTATTCTAAAAAAAATCGAGCTTTTGAATGACAAAGTGCTTTTACTTCCAAAAGCAAAATGGAGCAAAAATGAAGGTAATTTTGAAAAAATATTTTTTACTCCTGACAGCTCAAAAATTGTTTCCGTTGACAAAAACAATTGCCTTAAAGTTTTTGATTTTCAGACAAGCAAATTAATTTGTGAACATTCTCAGGAAGAAAAAATAAATTGTGTAGCTTTCAGTTCAGACGGTTCTAAAATTGCCTTTGGAGGCAAGGATAAAGAAGTGAAAATATTTGATTTAAACAGCGGAGAAATTCTTTCAACTTTTTGGCTGCCAAGCTCTGTTTTGTGCTTAGCTTTTAGCCCTGACGATTTTAGGATTGCTTGCGGAACTGAAGAAAGAAACATTAAAATTTGGAATTTTGAAACTCAAAACCTTGTTTGGACAGGCTGGCACTCAAACAGTATTTTTTCCGTTTCTTTCAGTTCTGACGGAGCGAAAGTTGCTTCAAGCAGTTACGGAAAAGAAGAAACTGTCAAAGTTTGGGAAGCTGAAACAGGAAAATTAATTTGGTCCGGGAACCAAACGGGCAAAATTAGTTTCGTTTCTTTTTCAAATGACTGTTCTCACGTTGTTTCTAAAAGCATTTTTAAGTTCAAAGTTTGGGAAACTGAAACGGGAAAATTAATTTGGGAAGGTAAACACTCTGGTTCAACCAATTTTGTTTCGGAAAGTTCTGATTCTTCAAAAATCATTTCTGCAAGCGATGACTACTCGCTAAAACTGTGGAATTCTCAAACCGGAGAAGTTTTTTGGAAAGAACATCACTTAGACAAAGTAAACTCTGTAATTTTTAGCCAGGATTCCTTAAAAGTTATTTCTTGCGGTAACGACAGAAAGGTTAATTTTTGGGATTCTCAAAACGGGAAATTTCTTTGTGCAATCCAGAACAATGCTTGTGTTGATTTTATTTGTATCAGCACTGATGGATTAAAACTTTGTTTACTTGACAGAATCAATAATTTTCAAGTTTTTGACCTGACTTTTATTGAAACAACAAAACTTTCTGCAACAACTAAAACTTTTTCTCATTCAGAACCAACACGCGAAGATTTTTGTGTCTCTTGTGGAAAACCTTTAACTCTCTTAGATTTTTTTCTAACTTTTCACTCAAAAAAATGTAGAAAATGCCACTAAAAAAATTTTGCTTCGAAAAAACAAAGGAAATTCAATGTTTAAAAAAACGCTTCTGATTTTTGCAACGCTAACTCAAACAGTTTTTGCCAATAAAATATTAATTCAAATGGATTTATCGCAAACTGACCATTTAAAAGCTTATGGAATTGCTTACGCAGTTCTTGAAAAAGGAATTGACGTGGAATGGCTTTTAAACTATCGCGGAGGCTCTTTTTTGTGTGATAATTATCCTGAAATTGAAAAACTTTGCAGAATTCGCGGAGTTGCTTTTGAGATGGTTTCGTCAGGAAACGAAGCTCAAATTTACGCGACAATTGAAGAAAATAATATGGAAACAGTGCTTCTTGAGAAAGCTCCAAAAATTGCAGTTTACACTCCAAAAACAAATTTACCTTGGGACGACGCGGTAACAATGGCAATGACTTACGCCGAAATTCCTTACGAGAAAATTTTTGATGAGGAAGTTTTGACGGGTAAACTTGATGATTACGATTGGTTGCACCTTCACCACGAAGATTTTACAGGGCAGTACAGCAAATTTTTCTCAAGTTTTGCAAACGCTCCCTGGTACATTGAACAGCAACTTGAATCAGAAAAACTTGCACAAAAATTAGGTTTTAAAAAGGTTTCTGAAAATAAAAAAGCTGTTGCAAAAAGAGTGAAAGAATACGTTGCGGCAGGTGGTTTTTTATTTGCAATGTGTGGAGCAACTGATAGTTTTGACATTTCTCTTTCAGCAGAAAACGTTGACATTGTTGGAAGCCCTTACGACGGTGACCCGGCAGACCCGAATGCACAGAAAAAAATTGATTTTAACAAGACTTTTGCCTTCACGAACTTTGTGCTTTACACGGATCCGATGCAACCTGAATTTTCTGACATTGACACAACTCCGCGAAACCGTTTAATGCTTCCGGGTGCAGAATCTGATTACTTTACCTTGTTTGATTTTTCAGCAAAGTACGACCCGGTTCCAACAATGCTCACACAAAATCACACTTCAATAATTAAAGGTTTTATGGGCTTAACAACAGCTTTTAAAAAATCTACAATCAAGGAAAATGTGATACTTCTTGGCGAGGTAACAGGAACTAACGAAATAAAATACCTTCATGGGAAATTTGGAGACGGAACTTTTACGTTTTACGGAGGACACGATCCGGAAGATTACACTCATCTTGTTGGTGACCCACCAACTCAACTTGCTTTACACAAAAATTCACCGGGTTATCGTTTGATTTTGAACAATGTTCTTTTTCCTGCAGCGAAAAAAAAGCCACAAAAAACTTAGTTAATTTGAATTTCCAAGCCTTCACGAGCAGCTAAACAATCCATTTTTTGACTTGATTTTTTGATTTTTTCAAGTGCTTTTTGTAAAATCAAATCAACATCTTCATCAGAGTGGTCAGGGTCGTGGTGAAAAAGAACAAGTTTTTTCACGCCTGCTTTTAGTGCTAAATCAACGGTATCTTCAAAACAAGAATGTCCGTAGCCTTTTTTATTGTTAGCTTCTTCTCTTAAATACATTGAATCGTGAATTAGCAAATCCGCACCTTGAATAAAATTCAGCACTTTTTCCACACCTTTAGAAATGAACCCGCTTTCCTTTGAATCATTTTTCTTGTAAGCCTCAACAAAATAATTAATTTCAGGGAAAGAAATATCATTGTCAGTTACGTAGATAAAAATTTTATCACCAATAAAAAACTTGTAACTAATTGAGCCTCCGGGGTGATTCATAAAAATAGTTTCTACTTTTATTCCTTCAACTTCCGTTTTTCCTTCCGTTACAGGTTCAAACTCAAACTTTGCAAGTAAATCTTTGTATTCAAACGGGCAGTAAATTTTCCTGATTTGTTTTGAGATTACATTTTCAGGATTAGCTTCCGTTCCGTAGTAACCGCGGATTTTAATTTTAGAGTTTTTATCAAAAATTTGATTTAAAAAAGGTATGCCCTGAATGTGGTCCCAGTGGTAGTGGCTCAAAAGTATAGTTCCAACGAATGATTGATTTAAGTTTGCCAGATACTTTCCAAATTGAATTAGCCCTGTTCCTGCGTCAAGTATAATTCTGTGTCCATTTCCAAGGTCAACTTCAGTACAAGAAGTGTTTCCACCATATTTTACAGTTTTTGCTCCAGGAACCGGATAAGAACCTCTGACTCCCCAAAATCTTATTTTCATTTGTGTTACCTCTGATTCGTTTTTCTGTAATTTTGAACGTAACCAATGTAATTTTTTGACGCCTCATAAATTTTCCCTACTTCTTTGTCCGTAAGTTCACGAACAACTTTTCCGGGAATTCCCATAACAAGGCTTCTTGGTGGAATTACATCGTTTTGTTTAATTAATGAACACGCTGCAATTAAAGAATTTTTCCCAATTTTACAATTGTCCAACAAAATTGCTCCCATTCCAATCAAACAACCATCTTCAACAGTGCAACCGTGCAAAACAACTCTGTGACCAACAGTAACTTCGTTCCCAACATTTAAAGCAAATTTTCCATCGGTTACGTGAAGCACTGAACCATCTTGAATGTTTGTCCTTTTACCAATTTTTATGTAATTAACATCGCCACGAATTACTGTGTTAAACCAAACACTGCTTTCTTCACCAATTTCTACATCGCCAATAATTTCAGCAGAGTTTACACTAAAAACCGTTTCATGTATTTTAGGACATTTGTCTAAATAATTATAAATCATCTGATTTTCAAAATTCTATTTTTTGAATTAAACAATGTAAGTTAAAGTTTTTTGTGTTTCTTAGCACTTTCCAGAAAAACTTGTGTTTTAAAAATATTTTATCCAAACAGCTATTTTTCAATTTCTTGTTAAAACCAAAAATTTATTTCCCTCCTGAGACGCAGAATAAACTTTCCTGTTTTTCAAATCTGTAAAAAGATACTTTGTCAAACCACAAAGAAGCAAAAAGTTAAATTTTGAATTTTCCAAAATTGTGTACTCCCGAAAAACCGATAAAATCATCTTCAAAACGTGTGGGTCGCCTAAATCCTTAGAAGTCAACTCAAGTAATTTCCTGAAAAATGGTTTTGTGTTTAACCTTTCTTTTCCAATTTGATAAGCCTTTTCCATTGCATTTACGTGTTGTTTTTCCATAAAAAAACGACTCAAACTTTCTGATAAATCAACCGAACTTGTCCTTCTGAAAATTGAAAACCGGTAGTAATTATTTTTTTCTAAGTCCAATTTTTTACAATAGTTAATAAGCTGTGCAGAAAACAAAAATTCTCTAAGCAGAAAATAAGAAGAAAAATTATCTAAAGCAAACCTTAATGTTTCTGCGTGTGTCAGACAATGTGTAACTGCAAGAATTGACTGGCTTTTTGACTCGCTGTCCAAATCAAAACGAATTATTCTTTCCGAAGCAGCCAAGGTTTGTGCGTCAATCAAAAAATGTAAGTTTGTCCCATTTTCAAGTGCCTGCAAAGTCTTTTCAAAAATTTCTTTTGTCGTCCCGTTAAGCAAAGTTTCAAAATATTTTTCAAAATCAAAATTCTCTTCACCCTTACCTTGTTTTTGCCAAAGCTCCTCAAATTTTTGCCCGTTTTCGGAAATTAATTTTTCCATCTCCTCAAGATGAACCATTTTTTCGCCTCGTGAACAATCCAAAACTGTCGTTAAAAATCCTGAAAAAATAAGTTCTGCATTTTCCCAACCTATAAAATCTAACAATTCAAAAGCCTTAACAAGGTAAATTAATCCGTGTGTGTAACCATAAAAATGTGTTGTAACCATTTCCAAAAGCAGTGATAAAGTTGTTTCCTTACTTTGTGTTTCCAAAATCCACGAAAACAAACCTTGTGCTTTTGCTTCGTCTTTTTCTTCACAAGCTAAAAGAAAATTATCCCTTGCTGCCGTAAAATTTTCCACCGTAATTTTGTTGAATTTTTCCTTTTCCTTCAAACCTATTAACGACTCTGAAATGCACCAAAAAGCTTGCGAAAGCAATTGATTTGCACCTTCTTTTGATACTTTTTTTGTTAACTCAACAACAGAAATCAAAGCAGCAAGGTTGTGTCCCCACTTATTTTTTTTGCAGGCAAGCAAAGTTCCAAACAAAACAATTTCTTTTAAAGAAGTTTTCATTTCAAGCAAATTATTAATTGAGTTTAAAATTTGAGAAGCGTTTCTGTGAAAAACTGCTTCCTCAAGAAAAGAAAAAGCCTTTTTTTGTTTTACGGACAAAACATCTGCTTCATTGTTTGAAATGTTAAGCAAAATTTCATTGTTCTCAATCCCAATTTCGTAACAAGCTACGTCTTTCCCATTTTTCGTGAGGCAAGTTCCATTTCGCAAGTCAAACTTCCAGTTGTGGTAGCTGCAAGCCAAAATGTGTCCTTTGCAAGTTCCTTTTTCTAAAGAAAAGCCTTGGTGCGGACACTTGTTGTCAACTGCAAAAACTTCCTTTTCATTCAGTTTAAAAACGGCAATTTGCTTACCTTTTTGATTAATAACTTTTGAGTTTTCAGGACCAAACTCTTCTACCTTACCTAAATTAATTATTTCTGCCATTTTTTACCTTTGTTTAAAAAGTTTGAAAAACCAGTTCCAATCTATTTTTGGATGCTAAAAACTTTCATCACGTTTGTTTCACCTCTTTGATTAAACGGAATTGAAGCTGTCAAAATCACAATGTCTCCGTTTGAAACATAAATTGAATCATTAATCTTTTTCTCAATTTCATCAAAGCTAAAATCATCTTCATTAATACTTTCTACCAAAAATGACTTCACGCCCCAATAAAGTGTAAGTTGCCTTTGAGTAATTTTATCTTGTGTGATTGAAAGAATTTGGCATCTTGGTCTTTGTTTAGAAATTCTTTTTGCGTTTCTTCCCGAGTTTGTTAAGGGAATTATCGCACTTGCATTTAAACTTGACGCGGCGTGGCAAGCTGCAACAGTAATTGCGTCAGTGATTGTAGCATTTTTAGTTTCATCCTCTACACCTTGAATTTTATTGAAAAATCCCGGTTCGTAATAAACTTTCGCCTCAATTGTTCTGATAATTTTATCCATCATTTGAACCGCTTCAATCGGAAATTTTCCTGAAGCTGTTTCTCCGGAAAGCATCACACAATCGCTCCCGTCAATTATTGCGTTTGCCACGTCTGACGCTTCTGCACGTGTTGGTCTTGGGTTTACCATCATTGACTCAAGCATTTGTGTCGCTGTAATCACAGGAACTCCAAGTGCATTACATTTTTTGATGATATTTTTTTGAATTACCGGAACCTGTTCTGTTGGTAACTCAACTCCAAGGTCGCCTCTTGCAATCAAAATTCCATCCGAAACCCGAATAATTTCATCAATTTGTTCAACCGCTTCAAGCCTTTCAATTTTTGCAATTACCGGAGTTCGTTTACCTGCCTGAGTAATTATTTTTTTGACTGCCAAAATGTCTTTTGGATTCCTCACAAATGAAATTGCAACGTAATCAACATCATTTTCCAAACCAAAATACAAATCAGCTTTGTCTTTTTCCGTTACTGAAGGAGCGCTAACATTAATTCCGGGAAGATTGATTCCTTTCCGCTCCTTCAAAATTCCGCCATTTTTTACAATGCAAAAAACTTCTGTCGCTGCTACTTTTTCAACTGTAAGTTCCAAAACTCCGTCATCAATTAAAATTCTATCTCCTTTTTTCACATCTTTTGGAAGGTGCTGGTAAGAAGTTGAAACTCGTGTCTCATCGCCAAGAAGTTCCTCAATCGTGATAACAATTTTATCCCCGTTTTTAATCGAAACTTGCCCGTTACGAACCTTTCCAATTCGTATTTTTGGTCCTTGCAAATCTTGTAAAATTGCAATCGGTCGTCCAACTATTTCTGATGCTTTTCTCACATTGTTAATACTTTGTAAGTGAGCCTCGTAAGAACCGTGAGAAAAATTCATTCTTGCAACATTCATCCCTGCTTCTAAAAGTTTCACAAGCATTTCCTCCGTGCTGCAAGAAGGTCCTAAAGTCGCAATTATTTTTGCTTTACGTGTCAGGTACATTTTTATTTTCCTTTAAATCTTTTTAGCTTCTCTGAAATTTTTTGTTTAGTTCAACAAGGCTCAGGTTCACAACAATTGGTCTTCCGTGAGGACAAAAATAAGGTGACTCCGTCCCGAAAAGCTCGTCAACAAGAACTCTCATCTCTTCTTCAGTAAGTTTTACACCTGCTTTGATTGCTGAATGACAAGCAAAAGAAGCCGCAATGTTAATTTTTACGTCTGATTCTTTGTACTCATTTTCTTTGTAGTATTCAAGCATTTCAACCAAAATTGATGACTCGTCACTAAACCTTACGTCTGACGGAACTCCTTCCACAACAATTGAATTGTTCCCGTAATCTTTTAGCTCAAAACCTATTTTTTCAAGGTAAGGCATAATTTCAAGCAAAATTAAATGGTCTTCTTTTGTCAATTGTAAAGTCTGCGGAAAAAGTAATTTTTGCGAAGAAAACTGGTTTTCTTCAAAACTTCGCAACGCCCTTTCAAACAAAATCCTCTCGTGTGCAACGTGTTGGTCAATTACAACCAAACCACTTTTGATTTGTGAAAAAATATAAGTGTTGTGAACCTGCCAAAACTTACCACTCATTGAGTTGTGAACTTGTTTTGGTGTTTCTGTTTCTTGTTTTCTAATCATTTCAGTTGGTCGCAAAAGTTCTTCAGGCGGAAAATCCTTCACACTGAAAGGGAACTCGTTTTTTTGTTCTTTTTTCGAGTAAACAAATGGCTTTTCTCTGTCCAAAGTAATTTGTTGAGGGTCAAATTTTGGTCTGTAAACTTGTTTTAAAGCTGTTTCTTTGAATGAAGGAATTGCAAAACTAAGCGAAAAAACATCTCTGACCGTGTTAAAAACTGCATTGAAAATCTCTTGTTCTTCTGAAAATTTTACCTCAAGTTTTGCCGGGTGAACATTAATGTCAAACTCTGTTGCAGGCATTTCAAGAAAAAGAGCAAAAAGCGGATAATCGCCTTTTGTAATCAAATTTCCGTAACCTGAAAAAACTGCCTTGTTCAAAAGACGGCTTGAAATTGCCCGCCGGTTTAAAAAAATGTGTTGTTCCCCAATGCTTTTTCGCACACTTTCAGGCTTTTCCACAAAACCCGTAATTTTTACGTCTCCAACTTGTGTTTCAATTGGAATTAAAGTTGAAAAAGTCCTTTTCCCAAAAATCTCCTGAAGCCTTTCCTCTAAAGTTTCAGACTTGTAAGCAAGCACTCTTTCGCTTTCATCAAAAACTAAAAAACTTATTTCCGGGTAAGCAATCGTGAATTTTTTTAAAATATTAAGGATTTGCATCGTTTCAGCAGACTTGCTTCTCAGAAATTTTCGCCTTGCGGGAATGTTAAAAAAGAGATTTTTAATCGTTAAAGTTGTTCCCGGAACTGCGATTACTTTTTTTAATTCCTGAACTTCGCCACCGTCAATCCTTAAAAAAACTCCTTCGGTTGAGTTTTGCAAACAAGTTTTTGCTTCAATTTTCGCAACAGAAGCAATGCTTGCGAGTGCTTCACCACGAAATCCCATCGTTTGGATGTTCATCAAATCGTCAACGGAAGCGATTTTACTTGTTGCGTGCCTTTCAAAAGCAAGCAAAAGGTCTTCTTCATCCATTCCAAAACCATCGTCAGCAATTCTAATCAAGCGTTTTCCACCGTCTTCAAAAGTTACCGTGATTGATTTTGCACCTGCGTCAAGTGAATTTTCAACGAGTTCCTTGATGATTGAAGCAGGTCTTTCAACGACTTCGCCGGCAGCAATTTTGTTGGCGAGGTTTTGTGGCAATTTTTTTATTTTAGTCATTTTAAAATATTCGTTTTTTTCAAGTTAAGCTAACTTAGTTTTCTTTAAGGGTTTCATAAATTAAATCAAGTTTTTCTTGGTTATCAGTGCAGCTCCAAAAGTTTTAGTGAGTTCTCAACCGAACCTTTATCCAAAAACAAACAAGTTTGCAAAATTGTTTCGCGGATTTCCGGTTCGCTTGCACCAACATTTCTTGAACCTTTGATGTGCGAAATTAATTGCCTTTTCCAGTCAAGAACCGTCAAGGTCGCAACCGAACAAAGTTCACGCGTAAGAACGTCAAGAAAAGGTCGGCTCAAAGTTTTGCCGTAGCCTTCAAAAATCATCCACTCGGCAAGTTCCGGGCAAAGCGAGGCAAAATTTTTCATTAGCTTGTCAAAGTTTTTCCCGTAAACTTTTTGGCAAAGATTTTCACCACGCTCAAAAGTTTCTTTGTAATTAAGGTAATCATTTTTAATGTGTTTTTTTTCGTGTTCTTTTTCAGGGAAAGTTTCGCTAAGGCAAATCATTCCTTCAATCCCTGCAGGAAAACCAGCAAAAAGATAATTTTGTAAAATTACCTCGTAAATTTTGTGGTAAGAAATCTCGTTTTTTTTAGCTTCAATCAAAAAATATTTTAGATTTCCCATAAGTCCAAGTGCTGAACTTGCTGAAATTGCCTGCAAAATTCGTCTTTCAAAAGTCAAACCTGAACGCATAAAAATCACTTTGTAATCGGCTAAAAGCCCAATCGTTGTTGGTTGAATTTCACTCATTTTTTAACTTTCTTCTTCGTTATCGCTTTCCCATTCTTTGCTAAGTTTCGCAAAATTTAGCAGGTTCCCGTCAATCCTTGAAAAAATTGAATTTGGAGTAAAATTTCCGTCTTCTTCAAGTTTTCCGGTTTCAATTCCCGTTAAAATTTCCAAGCCTTCGCTCAAGTCTTCAATCGCAAAAATGAAAAATTTTTCTTCCTGACAAGCCTTAACAACGTCTTCACGAAGCATCAAATCGGCTAAGTTTGCCTTAGGAAGAAGAACTCCCTGCGTTCCCGTCAGCCCTTTGAACTTACAAACATCAAAAAAACCCTCAACCTTTTCATTGATTCCGCCAACAGCCTGAATTTTTCCAAACTGATTGACTGAACCGGTAACGGCTAAATCTTGCCGTAACGGGATTTCTCCGATACTTGAAAGCAAAGCATAAAGTTCAGCACTGCTTGCGCTGTCTCCGTCAATTCCCGAGTAAGCCTGTTCAAAACAAACACTTGCAGAAATGTTTAAAGGACGTTTTTGTGCAAAAGTTCGCCTCAAAAAACCTGTCAAAATCAAAACACCTTTATCGTGAATTTCTCCGCTAAGTTCTGCTTCGCGTTCAATGTTAATGATTCCTGCGTTTCCAAGCGAAGTTGAAACTGAAATTTTTGCAGGCATTCCAAAAGTGTGGTCTGAGTATTCAAGAACGGTCAAAGCATTAACCTGCCCGATTTTTTTGTTTTCGGTATCAATCAAAATCGTGTTTGTGTAAATCATTTCTTTCATTTTTTCTTCAACAAGGTTGTGCCTTGAAAGTTTTTCACTTGCGGCTTTTGTTACGTCGCGAGCTTCAACTTTACGTTTTTTTCGTTGCTTTGTCCAGTAGTTTGCTTCTCGCACCAAGTCTGCAATTTCGCTGAAATCCGTAGTAATTTTTTTTTGGTTTCCGCTCAAACGGATTCCGTGTTCAATGATTTTTGCAATTGCTTCTTTTGAGAATTTTGCCAAACTTTCTTTTTTACAAATTTTATCCACAAAGTTCACGTAGTTTGCAAGGTTTTTTTGGTCGTTAGGAATTTCGGGTTCAAACTGAACTTTTACTTTAAAAAGTTTTGTAAAATCTTCGTCGTACTCACAAAGTGTGCTGTAAAGAACGTTGTCTCCAACGAGAATTATTTTTAGCCTGACATCAATCGGTTCTGGTTTCAGCGAAGAGTTGTAAGTTTGCGAAAAGGTGTTAAAGTTTTGGATTTCAAGTTTTCGGTGCATCAAAACGCGCTTCAAATTTTTCCAAACTCCCGGTTCCTGAAAAGCGTCAATCGCATTCATAATTAAAATTCCGCCGTCAGCCTGCAAAAGTGAACCTGCGTGAATTTGCGTAAAATCAGAAGTTGCAGTGCTTCCTGAAAGGTCGGTTGTTGCCTCTACGCTTCCAAAAATATTTGAGAAGGTTGGAAAACGCTCAATCATCACAAAATTGCTCACATCTTCAGATAAATCAATGATTAAATTAATTTGGTAACGCTTAAAATCCTCTTCTTTGTCTTTCCGTTTGATAAAAACTTCCGGGTTGTCCGGGTCTGTCTTCTCGTCAAAAAGGTAAATATTTTGCAAAACATCTTTTTCAACAGAATCAAGGTATTTTTTGACCTTAGAGTTTCCTTTTCCAAACTCGTTACGGATTTCAGTCAGCAATTCAGCGACAATATTTTTGCCAAGTTTTTGGTCTAATTCGCTCACTTCATCAAGCATTTCTCTAATCAAACGCTTGGATTTTCGGCTCACAAGTTCAAGTTCAGATTTCAAAACAAGGTAGCTTTTATTGATTTCCTTAACTTGTTCTTTGGTGATTTTTCCTTCTTTTACAAGGTTTGGAACGTCCTCAATCAGGTAAAGTTTTTCCTCAAACCAGTAAGCGAGGTCAGGAAAAGAAATTTCATCTTCGTCTTCCTCGTTCCAAATCACAAAATTTTCTTTTTCAGCAAGCTCTTCAAAAGTTTTGACTAATTTTTGTTTTTTATCCTCAAATTTCTGAATGATTGCTTCACGTCTTTTTCTGTAAATTTCACCTTCAAAAAGTTTTGGAATTTCCTTTCGCAACACCTTTAAAAAATTTTCCATTGCCCGCCTGAAAACTACGCCTTTTCCTTTTTCAAAAAGCAATAAAATCGGTTTTGTCGGGTCAATAAAATTATTCACGTAACATTTATCTGTAACAACTGAAGATTTTTCGCCGAGTTCAAGAATCATTTTTTGCACAAGTGAAATTCTACCTGAGCCGGTAAGTCCGGTGATAAAAATATTGTAACCTTCAGATTTAATGCTAAGCCCCATTTTAAGAGCATTAATTTGTTTTTGCTGGCTTACAATTTCAGCAATTGAATTTACGTCTGTTGGCTCCGGTAAACTTTCAGGCGAAATTTTTAGTCTTAATTTTGAATGTTCTACGGGTTGATAAATTTTGATACTCATTTTCCTTTTAATTTCTCTAAATCACACAAAAACAAGTTTTACATTTTTGTAAGAGTTAAATTTTGCCAACTAAACCCTTAATTTCGCCGCTTCCGTTGTGTTTTTCAAAAGCATTGCAATTGTCATCGGTCCGACTCCACCGGGAACAGGAGTGATGAAAGAGGCTTTTTTGCTGACGTTTTCAAAATCAACATCGCCGACTAACTTGCTTTCGTTTTCGCCAATTTCAACTCTGTTAATTCCAACGTCAATCACAACAGCTTCTTCTTTGACCATTTCGGCTTTAACAAAGTTCGGAACTCCAATCGCAGCAATTAAAATATCGGCTTGTTTGGTAATTTCAGCAAGATTTTTAGTTCTTGAGTGAACAATCGTTACAGTTGCGTCGCCACCAATTCCTTTTTGAAGGAAAAGAAAAGCGGCAGGTTTGCCAACAATGTTGCTTCTTCCAATTACGACAACGTGTTTTCCTGCCGTTGCAATCTCTTTTCTAATTAAAAGCTGTTGAATTCCTGCAGGTGTGCAAGGCAAAAAAGTCTTTTGTCCCAAAACCAATTTTCCAACGTTTTCAGGATGAAACCCGTCAACATCTTTTAGAGGCGAAATCGCAGAAATTATTTTGTTTTCATCAATGTGTTTTGGCAATGGTAACTGAACTAAAATTCCGTCAACCTCTTTTTTATTGTTTAATTCACAGATTTTTTCAAGCAGTTCTTTTTCACTGACCGTAGCTTCGTAGCTAATTTTTATGGAAGTAATTCCTGCTTTTTCGCAGGCTTTTTGTTTGTTTCTTACGTACACTTTTGAAGCCGGGTTTTCACCAACAAGCACAACTGCAAGACCTGGAATTATTCCTTTTTTAGAAAGTTCGCCAACTTCTGCTCTGACTTCGTTCGTGATTTGTTCGGCAATTGCTTTCCCGTCTATTAAGTTTGCCATTTTTTTTAGTCCTTTTTCGTTTAGCTTAGTTGAAATTTACAAGAAAAGTGAGTTAGTTTAAAGGTTAATTTTTTTGAGTAAAAATTAATTAGCTAAAAATTGGTTTAGCTTGGACAGTTAGCTAAAAATTTTCTTAACTTAACGAAGTAAAATTCAAAGGTAAAAAATGGATTTAGAAAAATTTATTCGTAACGTCCCTGATTTTCCCAAAAAAGGGATTGGATTTAAAGACATCACAACTTTAATTAAAAATGGAGAAGCATTTCACACTTCGGTTGACGAGATGGCAAATTTTTTCAATCCAAACGAGATTGATTTAGTTGCGGGAATTGAAGCAAGAGGTTTTGTTTTTGCTTCTGCCCTTGCCTACAAGTGGAAAAAAGGTGCTGTTCTTTTTAGAAAACCCGGGAAACTTCCTTACAAAACCGTTTCCGAAACTTACGCTCTTGAGTACGGAACGGATTCACTTCACGTTCACGTTGACGCAATCCAAAAAGGACAAAAAATTTTGCTTGTTGACGATTTGCTTGCAACAGGTGGAACAATGCAGGCAGCTTGCAACATTGTTGAAAAAATGGGAGGAATTGTAGCCGGTGTTTCTTTTGTGATTGAACTTGATTTTTTAAAAGGAAAAGAAAAGTTTATCAATTATAAATTTTTCTCAAGTGTTCACTACGGCAGCGAGTAAAATCAACGTGGAAAAAATTATTAACAATCGTTTTCGTGAACTTAAAACCATTTCTGAAAGTGCAATGGGGAATGTTTGCATTGCTTACGACACACGGGATGAACAAAATATTGCTCTGAAATTCCTTTGCCACGAATTTCATAAAGATGAAGAAATGCTTACGAGATTTCGCCTTGAGTTCAATACTTTAATGAAATTAAGGCATTCAAATCTTGCTTCTGTGTTTGAATTTGGCACTTCAGAAGATGGTTTACCTTTTTTCACAATGGAATTTATTGATGGCGAACAAATCAATAAACTTGATTTTGAATTGAAAAAAGTTTACTCCTACCTAAAACAAATTTGCACTGCAATTCGCTACATTCATTCACACGGAATTATTCACGGAGACATCAAATCCTCAAACATTCTCGTTACTAAAACCGGAAACGTAAAAATACTTGATTTTGGGCTTGCTCAAAGAATTAATGAATTTGAGGCTAACAGCATTTCAGGAACGATTGAATACCTTCCGCCAGAAGTCCTGAAAGGTCAAGCTGTTTCTTTTCAAACTGACCTTTATTCATTTGGTGTTGTGCTTTACGAAATTCTCACAAACGAACTTCCCTACAAAAATGATGACCTTTTTTCAGAATTTTTTGGTAAACTCACAAACCCAATAAAATCCCCAACTGAAAAAAACAAAATTATTCCTCAGGAACTCTCAAACGTTGTCCTGAAACTCATTGAACGAGACGCAAGCGGACGTTACCAAACAATTAATGAAGTGATTGAAGACCTGAACAAATTCCTGACTGAAAAAATCCCTTACGAAGAACAAAGCACGTTTTACGCACTGAACAAGCATTTTGTCAGCCGAAAAGACCAACTAAACACTCTCAAAATTATTCATTCCGGAGCAAAAACAGGAACTGGAAAATCAGTTCTGCTCGTTGGTAAAAATGGAATTGGAAAAACAAGGCTTCTCAAAGAATTTGAGTTTTTTACAAGCCTTGGTGAAGGAAAAGTGGTTTATCAAAATTTTCCTGAAAACACAGAACCTGGGTTTAGAAACTGGTTACCAATTCTAAAAAAATGCTTTGACAAGTTTGCTACAAAAGAAGAAATCAATGAGTTTGGTAAAATTTTCGTGAAATTTTTACCTGAACTTGCTGAACTTTACCAACTTCCCTTGCAAAACTTTCAAACTAAAGAACAACTTGAGTTTTTTAATTCTTTAGTGGAATTTTTCTTTAGAATTTCACGAAACAAAACCTTCCTTCTAATCCTTGACGACGTTCAGTTTGCAAGCCCGACGAACCTGAAATTGCTTGATTTTCTTGTCAAAAAATGCACAAAAACTTGTGTGATGATTTGCTTTGCAACTTCTGACGAAACACAATTTTATACAGTTTTTAATGAAAATATTATTAAACTTGAAATTTCAGGATTCAATTTTAGCGAAACGGCAACTTTTATCGCAAGCAAACTCGGTTTAAAAGGCGAACCGATTGAGTTTGGCAAAAGGCTTTTTGAAGAAACAAACGGCTCTTTACTTTACATTGAAGAGTG
>JADZEA010000029.1 GCA_020850775.1 bacterium | reverse complement strand
TTTTCCGCGAACCACACGAACGTCATTTTTAAAAGTTGAATTGTAACCAATGTAGGAAATTTGTAATTTGTAAAGGTTTTCATCAAGTTCAGGAACCAAAAAATTTCCGTTTTCGTCTGTTGAGGCGCCTTTTTGCATTCCAACAATCAGGACAGAAGCACCTAAAAGTGGTTGTTTTGTTGTTTGGTCAAGGATTTTGCCTTTGATGTTTCCTTTTTTCAGGCTTGTATTTTTTTGAGTTTTTTCATTTTCATTAGCCAAATTCTGGTTTTCTTGTGCAAAAACAGGACTCACGAGTAAAATTGAAAGTAGAATTGGTTTTAGCATTTTTTTCCTTTAGTTTAGACTTAAATTTTTTCCAATTAAACATTGGTGATAAACTTATCAATGTTTAGTCAGGCACGAAATTTTTTTAAGCCGGTTTCATTTTTAAGATAAAATTAGTTGTGTCCCGGATAAGTTTGTTTAGTTTGTCTTCTGGAAACATTAAAAATCTGTCTCTTAAAACAAGAGAGACAAGTCCGTGGCAAGAAGACCAAAAAGCGATAGAAGTAGCTTCAATATTTTCGGATTCAAATTCTTTTGCGTCAACACAAGCTTGAACGACTTGGAGAAGCGAGTTAAAAGCGTCGAAGCCGCAGTTCCATTTTTTGCATTCCTTAATTTTTCGCATTGGTGCTTTTGTAATGAACATTAAGTTGTAAAATTCCGGGTTTTCAAATCCAAAATTAATGTATGCTTTTCCAATTTCTCTAAGTCTTTCAAGTGGATTTTCAATTGAAATTGTAACTTGTAGCATTTTTTCTTTTAATTTTTCAAAGCCAATTTTGTGCAGTTCGTAAAAAATATCGTCTTTGTTTTTGAAGTAAAGGTAAATCGTTGCAGGGCTGTACTCAATTTCTTTTGCAATTTGGCGAATTGAGACTTTTTCGTAGCTGTCACGCATAAAAAGTTTGATTGAAGTATCGAGGATGAGTTTTTTCATCTCTTCTTTTTCACGTTCTTTTCGTTCTGAGATTCCCACACAAACACCTTTAAGTTACTGAACACTGTTTAGCAGTTGGATTTTACGAATTTTTCATAGAATTTGTCAAGAGGAAAGTTTTTAAAACCCTGCCATCGGAATTTTTAAGCCCGTACGTTTTGCACAATCAATCGCTTCCCCGTAACCAGCATCCGCGTGCCGCAAAACTCCCATCGCAGGGTCGTTTGTCAAAACCGTCTGAAGCCTTCTGTCCATCTCTTCCGTTCCGTCTGCAACAATCACAACTCCAGCGTGAATTGACATTCCCATTCCAACTCCTCCACCGTGGTGAATTGAAGTCCAGGAAGAACCTCCCGAAACACTAAGAAGCGCGTTTAACAATGCCCAGTCAGCAATCGCATCGCTTCCATCTTTCATCGCTTCAGTTTCCCTGTTCGGAGAAGCAACAGAACCACAATCCAAATGGTCTCTCCCAATTACAATCGGAGCAGAAACCTTGCCTTCACGAACAAACTTGTTGATTGCCAAACCAAATTTCGCCCTCGCACCGTAACCAAGCCAGCAAATCCTCGCTGGTAAACCTTGAAACGAAACCATCTTAGAAGCCATTTCAATCCAGTTTGCAAGCAGTTTGTCCTCAGGAAAAAGTTCCAAAACAAGCTCGTCTAAAACTTCAATGTCTTTTGGATTTCCGGAAATCGCTGCCCAACGAAAAGGTCCTTTCCCTTCACAAAAAAGCTCACGAATGTAAGCAGGAACAAAACCAGGGTAAGAAAATGCTTCCTTAAAACCAGATTTTTCAGCTTGTCCGCGTAAATTATTTCCGTAATCAACAGCAACAGAGCCAAGATTCTGTAGCTCAACAATTGCTTTACAGTGTTCAACCATCGCTTTAAACGAAAGTTCAACGTAACTTTTTGGGTTAGCTTTCCTGAGTTCCAGAGCTTGCTCAAAACTCATTCCGTTTGGAACGTAACCAACTAATTCATCGTGAGCAGAAGTTTGGTCGGTAACGATGTCAGGAACAATTTTTCGCTTTACAAATTCAGGCAAAATGTCTGCTGCATTTCCCAAAAGTCCGATTGAAAGTGGCTTTTTGTTAGCTTTTGCTTCAAAAGCAAGTTTCAGAGCTTCGTCAAGATTTGTAGCTTTTACGTCAAGGTAACGTGTTTGTAAACGCTTGTCAATTCGTGTTTCATCAATTTCAACAGCAATGCAAACACCTTTTGCCATTGTTACAGCTAAGGTTTGCGCTCCGCCCATTCCACCAAGTCCGGCAGTTAAAACAATTTTTCCGCTTAAATTTTCGCCAAAATGCTTTTTAGCCATTGCCATAAAAGTTTCGTAAGTTCCTTGTAAAATTCCCTGCGTTCCGATGTAAATCCAACTTCCGGCAGTCATTTGACCGTACATTATTAAACCTTTTTTGTCAAGTTCTCTAAAGTGTTCCCAAGTTGCCCATTTTCCGACAAGGTTTGAGTTGGCAATCAAAACTCGCGGGCTGTACGTGTTTGTTTTCAGGATTCCGACAGGTTTTCCCGATTGAATTAACAAAGTTTCATCATTTTCAAGGCTTTTCAAACTTCTGACAATTGCCTCGTAACAATCCCAATTTCTTGCCGCTTTCCCAATTCCACCGTAAACAATCAGTTCTTCAGGATGCTCGGCAACTTCACTGTCAAGATTGTTCATCAGCATTCTGAGAGCTGCTTCCTGGTGCCAACCTTTACAGCTAAGTTGTGTTCCGTGTGCTGCTTTAATATTTTTGTGCATTTTAAACCTCAGGTTTTAATTTAATTTAGGTAAAAAAATTCTTACTGTTGTGCCTTTTTTTTCTTCACTTTCAATTACAATCGTTCCGTTGTGTGCTTTGATAATTCTGTTTGACATCGTTAAGCCAATTCCCGTTCCGTTTGGTTTGGTTGTGAAGAAAAGATTGAAAAGTTTTTTCTGGTTTTCCTCAGAAATTCCGTAGCCCGTGTCTGTAAAAATAAATTCTGTTCCATCTTTAAGCTGGTTCACAGTTAAAAAAAGTGTTCCGCCATTTTCCATTGATTGAACTGCGTTCAGCAAAATGTTCAAAAAAACCTGCTGGATTTGGTTTACGTCTGCAAAATGTAAAATTTTAAGAATTGGGTCGTAATTTTTCACGATGCTGACTTTTTGTTTTTTTGCTAATCTTTTAATGAAAAACAAAGCATTTTCAAGGTTCTCAAGCAAGTTGGCAGCTTTTTTTTCAAGCGTTTTTTCTTTAGTAAAATCAAGCATTTGGTTCAAAACAGAATCAAGACGGTGAACATCTTTTACGATGCTTTCAATAATTTCAGAATTTTCGGGGTCTTTCTTTACGTTTTCGCTCAAAACATCTAAACCAAGCCGGATTCCTGTCAAAGGATTTCTGATTTCGTGGGCAACTCCCATTGAAATTTCGCCGAGAAGAGCAAGTTTTTCGGAGTAAATCAAGCGTTCTTCAAGTCGTTTTCGTTCTGTTACGTCGCGACTGACTTCAATTACCTGATTAACGTTCGCGAAATCATCTTTTACCGGGAAAATCCGCAGTTCGTAAAACCTTTTTTCACCACTTTCAGCGATTGACGAGTACTCAACAAATTCTTCTTTTCCCGTTTCAAAAACCTTGGAAACAGCACAAAACGAACAAACATTTTCAGCCCCGTAAAATTCTTCGTGGCACTTTCCGCCGATTGTAAAACCGAGTTGTTTCCCGATGTTTTTCTCCGCAACTTCGTTGATAAAAATGATTTCAAAATTTTTGTCAATGATTTTCACCGAGTCACCAAGTTTATCAAAAATTGATTGCAAAAACTGGCTTGAAATCTCAAAATTTTGGTTTAGGATTTTTAGGCTTTCCATTTTTTTACTTTATTTTTTTAAAATTCTGCTTCCGGGTTTGGTTGCCTCTGAACCTTGTTTGCAAAGCGGACAGTCTTCTGCTTTAAAAGTAATCACTTCAACCTGTAAAAGCGAAAATTTTTTTACTCCAAAATCAACTTTTCCGTTGCTTCTGTCAACAACGTAACCAACTCCGGCAACGTTTGCACCAAAACTTCGGACAAGTTCCATCACCTCAAAAACAGAACCTCCAGTTGTAACAACGTCTTCAGTTACCAAAACATTTTCACCTTTTGAAACAGAAAAACCGCGCCGCAAAGTCATTTTTCCGTCTTGTCTTTCAGCAAAAATCGTTCTGGCGCCCAAAATTCTTCCAACCTCAGTTCCAACAACGATTCCGCCAACAGCCGGAGAAATCACAACGTCAATTTTATCGTTTTTGAAGTGTTCAGCAATGCTTTTGCAAAAATTTTCGCAGTGGTTCGGGAACTGTAAAACCTTTGCACACTGAAAATAATTTGGTGAGTGCAGACCTGAAGTCAGTAAAAAATGACCTTCTAAAAGTGCTTCCGTTTGTTTAAAAACCTTTAAAATTTCCATCAGTTTTTTCCTTAAAAATTATTTTTTTCTGTGTTAAAAATCAGTTTGTTGATTTCTTTTCTGAGTTCTTCAGTTTTTTGAGCTGCGATTTCTGCAAAATCTTTCTTTTGTGAAGCGTAAAGAATTCCACGGCTTGAGTTGACGAGCGAATTTTTTCCACCGTAACGAACAGCACTCTCAAGGTTTCCACCCTGAACGCCGATTCCCGGAACCAAAAAAGGAACTTCAGAGCCAACAATTTTACGGATTTCAGCGAACTCTTCGTTGTGAGTTGCTCCAACGACAAGTCCGATGTTTTGTTTTTTGTTCCAAAGTCTTGTTTTTTCAGCGATTTGCAAGTGAAGTTTGTTAGGTTTTTGAAAATCTTTCGCACCTTCGTTGGAAGTCAGGCAAAGCAAAAACACACCGAAATTTTCGTTCTCCAAAAATGGCTCAACAGAATCAAATCCCATCAAAGGATTTACAGTAACAGCGTCAGCACCAAGTTCTTCAAAACTCGCTTTTGCGTACATTTTTGAAGTGTTTCCAATGTCTCCGCGTTTTGCGTCGAGGATTTTAAAAATGCCTTTTGGGATGTAGTCAAGCGTTTTTTTAAGGCTTTCAAGCCCTTTCAAGCCGTAACATTCGTAAAAAGCTGAATTTGGTTTGTAGGCTGCGACGAGGTTTTTTGTTGTGTCAATGATTGCTTTGTTGAACTCAAAAATCGGATCTTCAAGTTCTAAAATGTGTTTCGGAAATTTGCTGAAATCAGGGTCAAGTCCAACACAAACATTGCTTTGATTTTTAGTAATTGAGTTTGTCAATTTTTGTTGAAAGTGCATTTTACTTACTCCGTTCCAATGATTTCTTCCTGTAAAAGTTGTTTTTGGTAAAATTCTGCGTAAGTTCCGCCGATTTCTAAAAGTTTTTCGTGAGAGCCTTCTTCGGTAATTTTCCCATCCTTAAAAACAATGATTTTATCGCAATTTTGAACCGTTGAAATTCTGTGGGCTACAATCAAAGTTGTTCTTGATTTCATTATTTTTTTCAAGCCTTTAAGGATTTCGTCTTCTGTGTGAGTGTCAACTGCCGAAAGTGAGTCGTCAAGGATTAAAATTTTGGGGTTTTTGATGATTGCCCTTGCGATTGCGGTTCGTTGTTTTTGTCCACCTGAAAGAGTGATTCCACGTTCTCCGAGTAATGTTTGGAATTTTTTGGGGAACTCTTCAATGTTAGTTTTTAGTTGTGCAATTTCTGCTGCTTCGAGTATTTTTTCTGTGTTTGCGTCAGGAGTTCCAAAAGAAATATTTTCTTCGATTGACTCTGAAAATAAGAATGTTTCTTGTGGAACATAGCCAATAATTTCCCGCAAATCGTTCAGGCTGTAGGAGTTAAGGTTCTTGCCATCAAGCAAAATTTCACCATTTTCAACTTCGTAAAGTCTTGGAATTAAGTTTACAAAAGTTGATTTTCCAGAGCCAATTTTCCCAACAATTCCAAGTGAACTTCCTGCGGGAATTTTTAAGTTAATGTTTTTTAGAACAGTTTTATTTTCATCGTAAGAAAAACAGACGTTTCTAAACTCAATTTCACCAAGGTTAGAAACATCAATTTCAGAAGTTACTTTTTGTTCTTTTACTGTAGTTTCAAGTACTTTGCGAATTCTTCCAAGCGAAGTGTAGCTTTGTTGAAAAATGCTTGTAACCCAACCAAGTGCAATCATTGGCCAAACTAACATCAAAAGGTAAGTGTTAAAAGCAACAAAACTTCCCAAAGTAATTTCGCCACTAAGAACACCTTTTCCGCCAAAAAACAAAATCAGGCAAAACCCCAAACCTGTCAAAAATGAAAGTGCTGTGTTCATTACTCCGCTAATTACAGTTAAAGACATATTTTTTTTGAGGTAACCAAAACTTAAATCATCAAACTGCTGAATTTCAGATGCTTCCTGAACGTAAGCCTTAATCACACGAATTCCGGAAATGTTTTCCTGTGCCTTTGAGTTGATTTTACTGAACTGGGCTTGTTTTTCTTCTGTTTTCTCGTGTGATTTTTTTATCAAAAGTGCCGTTACCAAAGACATCAGAGGGAATGGAATCATCGCAAGCAAAGTGAGTTTCCAGCTAATCCCGAACATAAAATAAAGTGCAACGAAAAAAGTAGTCAGCGTGTTTGTTGAATACATAATTCCGGGACCGAGAAGGTTACGGACTGCACTTAAATCGTTTGTCGCAAGAGCCATCAAATTGCCTGTTTTATTCTTGTGAAAAAAGGAAACCGGCAAGGTCTGAAGGTGTTTTAAGTAGTTGTTCAGAAACTCAAATTCAATTTTCCGCGAAACGACAATCGTTGTTTGTCGCATTGCAAACTTAAAAATTCCACTTACCAAAGCAATTAAAATTAATAAGTAAACTTGTTCTGAAATCATTTCGTCAGTGGCTTTAGCTTCAAGCAAATCAATTGCTTTTTCCATAACTTTTGGAGTGTAAAGCCCGATTGCATTGGTCAAAATTGAAAAAAGAAAGCCTAAAACCAAACCAATTTTATGGCTTTTCAGGTAATTAAAAAGTAGTTTGAAGTTGTTAATTTTATTTTCCTTTGTGCTTTCTTAACTCAAAAAAGTTAGGTTAAAAGTTGGTTTTTTCCAAGTTCATTTTTTCTTAAAAATCCCCAAAAAAGTCGTGGTGAGTGATAAAAAACTCCGAACCAGTTTTCGTTGGTTGCACGTTCTGAAAGTTCTTTGCGTTTTAGTTTTGCTTCTGTTTTGTAAACATCGTAAGCCATTTCAGAATCAAGGTTTAAGTGTGAACTCATCGGTAAAATGTCCCCAAAGTAACATAAAATTTTACCTTCAGATTTCAGGAAAATTATTCTGTGTCCTTTTGTGTGCCCTCCTGTAAGTTCAACAAAAAAATCATCAAAAAGTTTGTCTGTTCCTTTTGTGAAAACAAGTTCTGCATTTTCAAGCAAAAAAAGTAATTTTTCTTTTTCGTAGCCGTAAGGAGTTTGTGCTTTGTAGTAAACACTTTCCCATTCTTCCAAACCAATCCAGATTTTTGCGTTTGGGAAAGTTAGTTTGAAATTTCCATTTTGTGTTTTTGTTGCCAAGTTTCCAGCGTGGTCGTAGTGCAGGTGAGTTTGGATTACGTGAGAAATATTTTCAGGTTTAACATCAAGTTTTTCAAGGTTTTGTGTTAGCGTTTCGTTACTAAGTTTTGTGATTCCTTTTCGCTGAAAATTTGAATCGCCAAATCCGCAATCAAACAAAATCAATTCATTTTTTGGGCTTTTGACAAGCAAACAGTTAGCTTTTAGCAAAAGCCTTGAATTTTTGAAAACGGTAGTTTTTTTTAAAAGCTCTTCCTGTAGTTGGTTTTCGTACTCGTAAACTCCGTCGTTTACAATTTCAATTTTGTAGTTTCCAAAGTCCAAAGTTTAACTTTCTTTTAACTTTTACCATTAAATTTTTCGTAAGCCTCAACAATGTCTTTGACGAGTTTGTGTCGGATTACGTCTTTTTTTTCAAAGTAAACGAAGTGAATGCCGTCAATATTTTTCAGGACTGTTGAGACTTCAAAAAGCCCGCTAACAGAATGTTTTGGCAAATCACTTTGAGTTAAATCACCTGTAACAATTGCTTTTGAGCCGATTCCAAGTCTTGTAAGGAACATTTTCATTTGAGTTTGAGTCGTGTTTTGTGCTTCATCAAGAATGATGAAAGCATTGTTAATTGTTCTTCCGCGCATAAAAGCTAAAGGAATCACTTCAACAATTTTCTGTTCCGTGTATTTTTTAAGTGTTTCAGCGGAAAGCATTTCAGCCAAAGCATCGTAAAGCGGGTAGAGGTAAGGGTCAATTTTTTCTTTAAAATCTCCGGGAAGGAAACCGAGGTTTTCGCCGGCTTCGACTGCGGGACGAGTCAGGATAATTTTGCTGACTTCGTGTTCTTTGAGAGCTGCGACAGCCATTGCAACAGCAAGGTAAGTTTTTCCTGTTCCTGCGGGTCCGATTGAGAAGACGAGGTCAAATTTTTTTACAGC
The DNA here is from genome assembly GCA_020850775.1 of bacterium. Taxonomy (GTDB): domain Bacteria; phylum CLD3; class CLD3; order CLD3; family CLD3; genus JADZEA01. The sequence continues at coordinate 8,247 of JADZEA010000029.1, read as the reverse complement.
ATCAAAATAGTTGCTTTGGGTTTGGTTTTTAGGTTTGATAATTTTTGTTTTGGTGAACAAAATTACGGAGTCAAGAGAAGGTTCTTGAGTTGTGCTGGATTTTTTATCAAGTTTTGCAATTGTAAAAATATCATTTTCGTCAAGTGAGCCTTTTTGGTTAATCGTGAAAATGCAATCCTGAACGACTTTGTTCACGAAAGGGATTTCATTTTCTTCGCCTTCAACGATGAGTTCTTCGCCGCGTACTGTGAGAGTTGAGCGAAAGAGTTTTTCTAAAGCAATCAAATTTTTATCTGCAACACCTAAAAAAGAAGGTAAGTCAATTTGTTTTAAGTGGATGATTGTTTTGATTTTAATGTTTCTCCTTTAGATTAAGATTTTGTCTTCCAAACAAAAAAGCCCCAATTCTTTTTGGGAATCAGGGCTTAGGAAAAAAATTTCATTAAACTTTATTTTGCAATGTTTAAAATCATTTCAGGGTAAAGTTTGTTTCCGGTTGTTGTGGTTGTTTCTGTTCCTGAAGCAGTTGCGCCGGCTTTTTCGTCGAAGTATGAATTCATTCTGTCAATGAGTTTTCTGTTTGCATCGTAGATTTTTGTCCAATCAGAAGCATTTCCGTAAACTCTTTGAGCAATCTTTTTAAGGTTTTCGCCACGGTTTACAGTAACCTGGTCTTTGCTTAAAAAGTTAGGAAGACTAAATTTTTGGTCAGGGAAAATCAAGTCCGGATTTTTGATTTGGTCTTGGTTTACACTGTAAATGCTAACCCATTTGAAAGGATTGTCAAAAACTTCTTTTTTTCCGGCAATTCTCCAAAGGTTATCGCCTTTAGCCACTGTGTAAGTAGAAGGTTTGATGCCGCGGATTTTTGTGTCGATTCTGTTGATTAAACTTTCAGCTTCGGTGATTTTTCCTTTTGATTGGAAAATCAAAGATTGAGGGTCATTTTTAAGTGCATCAAATTTAGCTCTTAAAGTTTCAAGTTCGCCTTTTCTTGCAAAAAGCTCATCGTTGTCAAGGCTAAGCATTCCGTTTAACGCATCAATCAATCCGTCAAGTTCTGCTTTGTAAGCAGCATATTTTTCAGGAGAAGAATTTGTAAGTGAGTAAATTTCGTTCCAGGTAGAACTGATTTTTCCGTTAGATTCACCAAGTCTTGCTTTCAAGCCAGCAATTTCATCGTCAATTTTTTTGATTTCAACATCTTTGTCAGCTTTGATTTTTGTCCATTTTTCAAGTTCGACCTTGTAGTCATCGTATTTCATTTTTCTGTCTTGTGCAAAAGAAGAAGTGGTAAAAGTCGTGAAAAGTGCAATTAAAAGCATTAAAGAAATTTTGTTAATTTTCATTATTGACCGTCCTTTCCAAGTTTTTTCTTAATAAAGTCCCTGTTTGCTTCCAATTCTTTTAGTTCTTTTTCTTTAGCGGCAACTTGAGCTTTCAAGTCATCACGTTCTTTACGTTTATCAGCAATACTTTGGTCTGCTGATGTGGATGCTTCTTTAATCTCGTCAAGTTGTTTTAATTGTTCTTCCGTTGCCCATTTTGTACAGCTTGTTGACAAAAGAGCTAAAGAGAAGAGAACTAAAAAACTCACAGAGATTTTTTTTGTTTTTTTCATACTTAAAATGTCCTCCAAAAGTATAGGTTTAAAATTATAAGCTATTCAACACTAAATTTACCATTAAATTGGCTTGTAAAATAAAAAATTAGTTGTTTTTTGTCAAGTGAATTACAAACTAAAATTTAAAAAATCAGATTAACTTCTCAAGGCTTGTTTCATAAAGTTTTTTTAGCTTTTCAATTTCAAGACAAATTGAACTGTTTATTTTTAAATTTTGCAGAGTAACTATTCCAATTTTTGAAACTGTAACGTTTTCTTGTTCTAAAAATTCCACAAGTTCCAAAACATTCGCATCTCTTGCAGAAACAACAACTAAAGATTGGCTTTCACCAAACAAGGCAAAGTCTTCACGCTTAAAATCAATCTGCACTTCCGCACCAAAAGTTTGCTCGCCACAAAAACAACTTTCTGCTAAAGTTACCGCCAAACCTCCGTCTGAAACATCGTGGGCGGATTCAATCCAACCTCTGCGAATCGCTTTTAAAAGTGTTTTCTGTAATTTTTTTTCCGCCTCAAGGTCAATTTCAGGAATTTCCCCCGTAATTTTTCCGTGAAAAACTTTTAAGTACTCGCTGCCACCAATTTCTTCCTTGTTTTTTCCAAGCAAGAAAATCGTGTCGCCTTCATTTTTAAAATTCATTGTTGTTACGTCTTTTAAGTCTTCAACAAGCCCAAGCATTCCGATTGTTGGAGTTGGGAAAACAGCACTTTCAGGATTTTCGTTGTAAAAACTCACGTTTCCGCCCGTTACAGGAGTTTCTAAAATTTTACACGCTTCTCCCATTCCTGTAACTGCTTCTTTAAACTGCCAGTAAATTTCAGGCTTGTAAGGATTTCCAAAGTTCAGACAATTCGTGATTGCCAAAGGTTCTCCACCGCTGCAAACGACGTTTCTCGCTGCTTCACAAACTGCAATTTGTCCACCTTTTCGTGGGTTTAAGTAAACAAACCTTCCGTTACAATCAGTTTTCAGCGAAAGTGCTTTGTTTGTGCCTTTAAGCCGGATAATTGCTGCGTCAGATTTTCCGGGACCAACGACTGTGTTGGTTCGGACTGTTGTGTCGTACTGCTCGTAAACCCATTTTTTGCTTGCGATGTTCGGTGAAGCGATTAATTTTTCAAGCACTTCGTTCAGGTTTTCGGGTTTTGGAACGGAGTTTAAATCAAAATTTGAAGTTGTCTCAAGGTAAGAAGGTTTTTTAGTTTCTCGCTCGTAAACGGGAGCGCCTCCTCCAAGCACAAGAAACCAGGAAGGAATTTTTGCAACAAGTTCACCGTGAAATTTTACCGTGAGGTTTTTGTCTTCTGTAACGGTTCCGATTTTGACAGCGTGCAAATCCCACTTTTTAAAAATTTTAATGATTTCATTTTCAAAGCCTTTCTGAACAACGACAAGCATTCGTTCCTGCGATTCCGAAAGCATAATTTCGTAAGGTGTCATTTTTTCGTCCCGTGTCGGAACGAGTGAAAGTTCAATTTCCATTCCTGCTTCACCTTTTGCAGACATTTCAGAAGTTGAACAAGTAATTCCTGCTGCTCCCATGTCTTGGATTCCGACTAAAAATCCACTTTGGATTGCTTCCAAAGTTGCTTCAAGCAGAAGTTTTTCGGTAAACGGGTCGCCAACCTGAACAGAAGGTCGTTTGGATTCTGATGCTTCGGAAATTTCTTCGGAAGCAAAAGTTGCCCCGTGAATCCCGTCTCTTCCCGTTGTTGCACCAACAATCAAAACGGGATTTCCTGTTCCTTTTGCGATTGCTGAAGCTGTTTTTCCGTGTTCAACAATCCCAACAGACATTGCGTTTACGAGTGGATTTCCTGAGTAGGATTTTTCAAAATAAATTTCGCCTGCGACTGTCGGAACGCCAAAAGAATTTCCGTAATCGCCGATTCCGCGAACTACTCCGTCAAGCAGGTACTTAACTCTTGGTTCAGTCAGTTCGCCGAAACGCAAAGAGTTAAGAGATGCAACTGGTCTTGCTCCCATCGTAAAAATATCACGCATAATTCCACCAACTCCGGTTGCTGCTCCCTGGTAAGGTTCAACTGCTGAAGGATGGTTGTGGCTTTCAATTTTAAAGGCAACGGCAAGTCCGTTTCCGATGTCAACAAGTCCGGCATTTTCTTCGCCTGCGCCAACAAGAAGCCTTTTTCCTGTTCGTGGTAATGTTTTCAGGATTTTGATTGAGTTTTTGTAGGAACAGTGTTCACTCCACATTACTGAAAAAATTCCAAGCTCTGTGTAAGTTGGAACTCTTCCTAAAATTTCTAAAATTTTATTGTACTCTTCACGGTTTAAACCATGTTTTTGTGCAAGTTCAAAGTTTGCTTCTTGTTCGTTCATTAAAATTTTTCCTAAAGTTTTGCTCTGAAAATAATTAATTCCAAAGAGTTTTACTAAAATTTTCTTAACTTTGTAAGGAAAAATCAGGTTTTAAATTTTTAGGGGGAAACTTATGAAAATTGCAATTGCTTCTGACCACCGCGGAGTTCAGTTAAAAACAAAAATTACAGAAAGCCTTGAAAAACTTGGTTACGAAGTTCAGGATTTTGGTGCAAACACAAGCGAATCAGTTGATTATCCGGATTTTGCTTTTCCGGCAGCAAGTTCTGTTGGTGAAGGGAAAAATGAGAAGGGGATTTTAATTTGTTCAACAGGAATTGGGATGTCAATCACCGCAAACAAAGTAAAAAACGTTCGTGCTGCGCTTTGCACTTCCGAAAGACAAGCAAAAATGACACGTCAGCACAACGACAGCAATATTTTGGTTCTTGCTGCTGACGAACTTGACGATGAAAAAAACCTTCAGCTCGTAAAAATTTGGTTAGAAACTGATTTTGAAGGTGGAAGGCACGCAAGACGAGTTGAGAAAATTCACGAATTAACTAAAAATTAAAGCCTTTAAATTAAAAAAAACTTTACTTTTCAAAACTTAATTTTTAAATTCACAGGCTTAAAAAAAGGAATTAAAAATGAAACGTACTTTTCAACCAAGTATTAAAAGAAGAAGAAACGGACACGGTTTCCGTGAAAGAATGTCAACTCACGCAGGAAGGCTTGTTTTAAGTCGTCGCAGAGCTAAAGGCAGAAAAAGATTAACTGTTTCCGATACAACACCTCGTTACTAAACTTTAAAGAAGTAAAAAAATTAAAAAGTTTGGCTTTTCAAAAAAATCTACTTTCCGTTTAGCAATAGATTTTTCCGAAATTTTTAGGGAAGGTGAAAAGTTTAGCGGAAAGTTTGTTAATGTTTTTTTTGTGTTTAAGGATTCGTTTCGTGTCGGTTTTTCGGTAAAAAAACAAAAAACAAAAGTTAGAAGAAACTACTGCAAACGAATTTTGAAGGAAGCATTTAGAATAAACACTGAAATTTTTCAGTTTGTTGGAAACGTTCACCTTGTATTTTTTCTCAAAAAAGTTCCTGAAACAAATGTTCTGAACTCTTTAGCTACAGATTACTTTCAGTTTGTAAAATATTTTCAAAAGTTTAAGGAGTCGGGCTAAAATCCGACTTTTTTTATTGGGATTTTTTAGAGTTGAAAACAGACAAAGAAATTTAATTAATTAGAAGGAACTACAAAATTTGCTTTCACTTAAAAACTTTGAAAGTGAGTTTAACCGTTAGGATAAAATTTTATGGATAAACATTCTTTTATTGGTCTTATTTTAATTTTTGTAATTGTAACACTTTGGTTTTCAAAACCTTATCAAAAATTAATTTATGGCGATGGCTACGATAAACCCAAACAGGACTCAACGTTTGTTCAAACACAAAAACCTTCTGAAACTTCAACAACAATTCAAAAAACACAGGAAAGTTTTGTACAAGAAGCCGTTGCAGACTCAAACGAAACTTCTGTTTTGCTAAAAACCCAACTTTACGAAATTGAACTAAGCAACGTTTCCGGTGGTTCAATCAAAAATTTCAGACTTCTAAACTACAAAAATGATAACTCTGAAAATTCTCACGTTGTCAATCTTGTAAACAATGACATTCCTTACTTTGACAATTTTAATGTTCTCCTAAAAACAAAATCAGGACAAAACCTTGACCTGAAAAGCTATGAATTTGTTGGAAATGCTGATTTTGAAACCAAAACTCTTGTTCAAAATGACTCTGTCCGCTTAGTTTTTACCGCACAAATTCCAAACTTAAACACACAAATTTCTAAAGTTTTTACCTTCTACGGAAACAAGTATGATTTTAGATTTAGCCTGGAACTTGACACAAATATTTTTGCTGATTACAAAATTGTCTGGAATTCAGGGCTTGCAAACACTGAAAAAAACTTTGACGAAAACATGGCTTTCAACTACGTTTACTACTCAACAGACGAAGATTTTGAATATTTTTCCGTAAAAGACAACGAAATCCTTGACGAAAATTTCTCAGGAAAAATGACATGGTCAGCTGTCAGAAGCAAATACTTTGCTTTGGCTGTTGCTCCGATTGGCAATTCTTTTACAGAATTTAATGGAACAGGCTACACAAAAGACGTTGGAAAACACGTCCACCAAAAAGTCCATTCACTAAAAATTGGCGGGAAAACTTCTGACAAACTAAATTTTTTGGTTTATTTTGGACCGCTTGAAGTTGAGGCTTTGGAAAACCTGAATCTTGGCTTTGAAAACCTGCTTGACTTAGGTTGGTTTTTTATCAAGCCGTTTACTGTTTTTTTCCTTTGGTTTTTCAGCTTTTTGCACAACTACATTTCAAACTACGGAATTGTAATTTTTGTTTTTGCACTTTTGATTAAAATTGCACTTCATCCGCTAACTCACAAATCTTTGCAGGCAACTGAAAAAATGGCAAAACTTCAGCCTGAAATCCAAAAACTAAACGAAAAATACGAAGACGATGCCGCAAAAAAGAGCCAGGAGACTTTTAAACTTTACCAAAAACACGGAGTCAATCCTTTTGGAAGCTGTTTGCCAACGCTTTTGCAGTTCCCGATTTTGATTGCACTGTACAATGTTTTTCGTTCAACGATTGAACTTCGCGGAGCTTATTTTTTTGGTTGGATGACTGACCTTTCGCAACCGGACACAATTTATGTTTTACCTTTTGCTTTGCCTTTTTACGGGAACAATCTAAATCTTTTGCCAGTTTTGATGAGTGGAACGATGTTTTGGCAAAGTTCAATGACTGTTGTTGACCCAAAACAAAAAATGATGATTTACCTGATGCCTGTGATGATGCTTGTAATGTTTAACAATTTTCCTGCTGGTCTGACTTGGTACTACTTCCTTTTCAATATTTTTTCAATCATTCAACAGTACTGGATTAAAAGAACTAAAGAAGTAAAAGTTGTAACTTAATGTTTTTTGCTAAGGAAATAATTTGCGCGGTTGCAACTCCTTACGGAAACGGTGCAATCGCAATTTTACGGGTTTCAGGAGAAAATTGCCTTTCCTTTTTGCCAAAATTTTTCAAGCCGACAACAAAAACTAAAACTTTTGATGCCTGGAAAGTTTATCACGGTTTTGTGTTTGATAAAAACAAAAAAGATGTTGACGAAGTTTTGCTTACTGTTTTCAAAAGTCCAAAATCCTACACCGGTGAGGATTCCTTTGAAATTTCTTGCCACGGAAATTACACGCTTGCAACTGAAATTTTACAAGTTTTGGTCTCGTTAGGTTTTCGGCTTGCAAATCCCGGAGAGTTTACACTTCGTGCTTTGCTTAACGGAAGGATTGACCTTGCTCAGGCTGAAAGTGTTCAAGCCTTAATTTCATCAAAATCTCACGCCGGAAGAGCTAATTCGCTAAAATTTGTTGAAGGAGTTTTTAGCTTTCAGGTAAACCAAATTCGCCAAAGTTTGATTGATTTCTTGTCTTCGCTTGAGCTTGAACTGGATTTTTCAGAAGAAGACGTTGAGTTTTCAACCAGAGAAGAGAAGCTAAAAAAACTTTCGCAACTCAAAAATTCAATACAAAAATTGCTTGAAACTTACTCGTATTCTTCGGTTTTGAAAGATGGTGTAAAAATTGTTCTCGCAGGGAAGCCAAACGTTGGTAAGTCTTCAATTTTCAATAAATTAATTGGTAAAAACCGTGCGATTGTTTCTCACGTTGCAGGAACGACAAGAGATTACCTGGAAGGTAGTTTGTTAATTTCCGGAGTTGAGTGCATTTTGATTGACACGGCAGGAATTCACGAAGCAAGTGATTTTGTTGAAAAGACAGGAATTGAGTTTAGCTACGAACAAATCATTAATTCAGACCTTGTTTTACATATTTTTGATAGTTGTGAGGAACTTTTGGAAAGCAGGGAAACCTTTGGAAAGGCAAACATTTTGAAGGTTTTAAACAAAGCTGACTTGATTTTAGACTCAACTTTGAGTTTGGAAAACCAAAATTTTGTAGCTGTTTCAACTTTTACGGAAAATGGTTTGGAAAAATTACTTGGCGAAATCCAAAAATTTATACAAAAACTTTTGCCGGATGAAGAGACGATAGTTGTTACTGAAAAGAGGCACTTTGAAGCTTTGGCGAGAGCGTTGAATTTTTTGGAAGGTTCGTTTGAGACTTTAGAAGTTGGTCAAAGTCAGGAATTTGTTTCGGAATTTATCAGGCAAGCGGTTTTTGAGCTTGAAACTTTGCTTGGGAAAATCACTGACGA
>JADZEA010000028.1 GCA_020850775.1 bacterium | reverse complement strand
GTTGTAACCTTGTCGTTGTTCAGACAGTCTTGGCTGGTTGTCGTTTGGACGGTTGTAACCTTGTCGTTGTTCAGACAGTCTTGGCTGGTTGTCGTTTGGACGGTTGTAACCTTGTCGTTGTTCAGACGGTCTTGGCTGGTTGTCGTTTGGACGGTTGTAGCCTTGTCGTTGTTCAGACAGTCTTGGCTGTTGGTCGGAACGGTTGTCGTTTGGACGGTTGTAACCTTGTCGTTGTTCAAACTGTCTTGGCTGGTTGTCGGAACGGTTGTCGTTTGGACGGTTGTAGCCTTGTCGTTGTTCAGACGGTTTTGACTGTTGGTCGGAACGGTTGTCGTCATGCTTTTGAGAATCTTTTTGCTGTTTTTCTTTGGGAAAATTTTGTTTTTGTTGAGTTTCTGTTTTTTTCGGAACAATTGGTATTTTTTGTTCTTCAGAATCAGCTTGTTTTTCAGGAGTTTTTTCAGCTTTAATTTCTCTTGTTTTTAGTTTTTCTTCTATTTCCTTTTGTAGCTTTATCTCTTCTGATTTTTTAGCTTCTTTGTCTTTTTTAGCCTGAGAAAGTTTTTTCGCGTCTTGTGCGATTTCGACAAAAGTATCTTGATAACGTGAACTTTCAATTTTTACTACACCACGATTTTCTACACTCTCGGGAGTTATTTTCTCTTCAGGTTGTTCCAGAAAGCTAAGTTTGGAATGAGGAATAGAACGCATAGTAGCCAATTTTTTTAAAGGTTCTGCCATTTCATCTGAATAAGTTGAATTTATACTTAAATCTTTAAATCCAGCTTTTTCAAGGTGTTCAAACAGTGTTTCACGTCCGACTTCTAATTCTTTAGCAATATTAAAAAGACGTATTTTATTTTTATTAAGAGGCATTTATGCTCCACCCAAATTTAACTGTTAATTTTATTCTTCTGTTTCGTAATCACCGTACGACTCATTAATCAGATTGTAAATTGTTTCAAGTTCATCTTTACTTAAAACATCTAACTTCATAAATTTTTCTTTGCCAAGATTCAGAACGTCGTCAATTGTTGCAATCCCTTTTTGATTGAGCCTGACTGCCCAATCTTTTTGAATTCCCGGTAAGTCTTCAACGTAAACATCTTCATCAAAGTCGTCTAATTCTTCAGATTCTTCATCTTCAAATTCATCGTCGTCGTTGTATTCATTGAAACTTTCAAGAATTTGTTGAGCATCCGGCATTTCAAGTTTCAGAGATTTTTTTCTTTCCGAAGTTGAAAGAATTTCAATATCAAAACCCGTCAATCTACAAGCAAGTTCAATATTTTGCCTGTTTTTACCAACTGCAATCGCAACATTATCATCTTCAATAACAACAGTCGCCGTTCTTTTTCTTGTATCAACTTTTACGTCAATTGGTTTTGCAACTGCCATTGTATTTAAAATAAACTTTGTAATGTCTGCATCCCAAGGGACAATATCTATTTTTTCGCCGTTAAGTTCTCTGACAATTGATTGGATTCTAACGCCTCTTTGCCCGACACAAGCTCCAACAGGGTCAATCCTTCTGTCCGTTGATTCAACAGCAATTTTTGCTCTGACTCCAGGTTCTCTGGCAACTCCGCGAATTTCAATAATTCCATCTGAAATTTCAGGAACTTCTAATTCAAAAAGCCTGACCAAAAATGACTCGTGTGCTCTTGAAACAACTATTTCCGGTGCTTTTGGGTCGTTTTCTACCCGCAAAATTACAACACGAACACTTTGCCCGCGTTTAAATCTTTCGTTTCTGATTTGCTCCTCAAAAGGCAAAACAACTTCAATTTTATCGTAGTTCAATAAAATTTTATCTTTTTTGATTTGATTAACATCACCAATAATAATTTCACCAATTCTTTTTTGATATTCATTGATAATATTTTCTTTTTCAATATCACGGATTCTTTGCTTTAAAGTTTGTTTTGCAGTGCTGATTGAACGTCTGCCAAATTCTTCCGGGTCAATAAACTTTACGTAAGTATCACCAATTGCGTAATCCGGATCTTCTTTTCTTGCTGTCTCAAGTGAAATTTCATAATCCGGGTCCATCACTTCCTCAACAACATCCATTTCTTGAAAAATCTCAACTTCACCTTTATCAATATTGACAATCACATCAAAAGTATCAGGAAATTTGTAACGTTTTTTTATCATCATCACAAAAATTTCTTTAATCATTTCGCTTATTTTATCTCTGCCGATATTTTTTTGTTTTGCAACGTAGTTTACGGCTTCTAAAATCTGGCTGTTCATTTTTTGTTCCTTACTTTAAAATTCTAAAATTATTTTAGCTTCAATAATTTTATCTAAATTTACATTAAATTCTTCTTTAGTTTGAAACGAAATAATATTTTCTGCAATACCCAAAATTTTCGCTTTCTCAACTGAAACTTCTTTTTCACCGTCTTTGTAACGTAACTTAGCTTTTCTGCCAATATTTTTTGTAAATTGAAATGCCTTTGACAACGGGAAATCAATTCCTGCCGAAGAAACCTCAAGATTGTAATTTCCATCTGTCAAACTTTCATTTTCATCAAGAAAAACTGAGATTTTTTTTGATAGTTCCGTACAATCGCCAAGCATTACACCTTTTTCTGAATCAATCAAAACTTCTAACTTTTTGTTTTTGCTATTAAAACTTAACTTCATCAAGTAGAAATTTTTCTCTGAAAGTGTTTGTTCAATAAAAATTTTTAGTTCTTCCATTTTCTTCTTTCACTTCTAAAAAACAAAAAAAGTGGGTTTTTGCCCACTTTCTGCTAAAACTAAGACAAGTAAAAGTAAAACTTTTTTTTTCAATAAGCAACAAGTAACTGACAAGAATTTCTTAAAATCCTTGTGTAAAGAAAATTTATTCCTTACTTTTAGCCAACTTTGGTTCAATTTTAACTTTCAAGGAAATTTTTATGTCTCAAATTCTTTACGCTTTAGGTCAGGCACCTCAACAAAATGCAGACACAAACCCAATTTTTTCTTTTCTACCCTTTGCTTTAATCATCATTGTTTTTTATTTTTTCCTAATCAGACCACAAGCAAAAAAACAAAAAGAACAAGCTGAAATGCTCAAAACTCTTAAAAAAGACGATGAAGTCGTTACTAACGGAGGATTGTACGGAAAAATTATCAGTGTTGAAGACAAAACTGTAACTGTAAAATTTGGCAACAACCAACCAATTAAAGTTGTTAAAAGCTTAGTTACAAAAGTCTCTGCTGAAGAAATTACAAAAACAGATGAAAAGTAAAATTGTAGTTTTTTTAGTTTTAGCTTTTGTTTGCCTCGCTAAAAACAAAACTTTTTCTAACAACTACAAACTAACTTACTTAAAAATCCCTGCTGTTGACATTACTTTCAGTGCTGTTGACACAGTAAAAATTGGTGAAAAAAAAGCTCTGAAATTTGTTGGAAAAGCCAAAACAAGCGGCTTTTTCAACTACGTTTTTCAACTTCAAAACACTTACGAAACTTTTATTGACCTTGAAACTCAAAGACCTCTGAAATTTACCAAAAATTGTGTTCAAACAAACATAAATCAAAATCTTACAATAATTTACGACTGGCAGAAAAACACTGCAAAATACTCATTCTCTTTTGGCAAAACCGTTGAAAAACAAATCCCAACCGATGTAATTGATTTTATGACAATGATTCTCCAAATTCAAAATGCAAAACTTTCTCCTAACGATTCGCTAAATTTTAACCTTGACGTCGAAGGTATTTTTTGGCACGCAACTGCTTTTGCAAAACCTTTGCAAAAAATACTGCTTAACAATCAAACTTGGGAAACTACCCCAATTAGTATTAAATTCAGACAGTTTGTCAGAGGCGAAACCCGTGAACACAAAACCGATGTTGTTTCTAACAGAGTTGCAACGAATAATGTAAATCTCACACTTTGGGTTACAAAAGAAAAAAACCAAAAAATCGTGAAAATTATTTACGAACTCTCACCTTTTGACGTGAACATTGTTTTAGTTGATTAAATTTACAGGCAAGAAATGGAAAAAATAGAACAAGGCTTCATTCTTTCAGGCGGAAAATCCTCACGTTTTGGTCAAGACAAGGGAACTTTTAAAATTAATGAAAAAACTTTTGTTGAACACTCAATTAACTTACTAAGAAATTTCACTCAAAAAATTACTGTCCTGACAAACCAACCGGAAAAATACGAATTTTTAAAACTTCCGCTTCTTGAAGATAAAATCAAAAATTGTGGCCCGATTGGTGGTTTGTTCGCTGCTTTATCGGAAACAAAATCAGAGTGGAATTTTTTTTTGCCTTGTGATGTTCCGTTTTTAGAAAAAGAAATTCTTAAAACTTTACTAAAAAATCTTGACACTTCAAAACAAGTGATTTTACCACAAAACGACGGGAAAATTGAGCCTTTGATTGCAATCTACAACCAAAATGTTTTGCCAAAAATCCAAAGCCAAATCCAAAAAAAAGATTTTGCCATCAAAAATCTTTTACTTTCTTTGGAAACAAAAATAATTAAGTTTGAAGGTAAAAATTTTTCTAACATCAACACTCAAGAGGATTTATGGAAGGTTTAATCTCGTTAAACGGAAAAATTGTTAGCTCTTCCGAAGGTAAAATTTCTGTTTCTGACAGAGGCTTACTCTACGGCGAAAGTGTTTTTGAGAGTTTAAGAATCTACGAAGGAATACCTTTCTTACTGGATTTACACCTCAAAAGACTTTACGAATCTGCTCATTTTTTAGAGTTCTCTCTACCCTTCACTTTCGATGAAATTGAAAATTTTGTTTGGGTTTACCTCAAAAAGGCAAACTTAAAAGAAGGATTTTTAAGAATTACTCTAACAAGCGGAAACGAAAATCTCAAAGGTAATTTTTTGATTTTCACTTTAAACAAACAACTTCCAACTTCAAATGATTACAAAAATGGAGTAAAAATTCAGTTTTCTTCCTACTTAAAACCAAACCTTTTTAATTACCACTCAAACTTAAAAACAGGAAATTACCTTAATTCTGTTCTTGCCAAAAAAGAAGCGCAAAAAAATGGCTTCTTTGAAAGCATTTTCCTTAGTGAAACTGAAAAAGTGCTTGAGTGTTCTAACTCAAACATTTTTTTCATTAACAAAAATGTTCTTGTTACTCCGGCACTGACAAACACTCCGGTTTTAGCAGGAATTACAAGAAAAATCGTACTTGATTTAGCTAAAAAAATGGCTCTCCCAACTTCGCAACGCGTAATTTCAAAAGATGAGTGCGATTTTTTTAGTGAGTGTTTTGTTACCAACAGTTTTATCGGGATTTTGCCAGTTACTCAAATTGGCAAAAAACCGTTTGGAATTGGTTCAGTCGGAAGTTTTACAAAACTTTTGAGCGAAAAATACCAGTTGCTTTTAGAAAAAGAAGTTGAACTTTTCAGGCACAAATTACAATGAAAAACTTAATAACAATCTGTTTTGCTTTGGTTTGCGTAAGTTTTGCAAAGGCTGAACTTACCGAAACAATTTCCACAAAAAGCTGGATTTATAAAAATATTGAAGAGCTGAAAATTCGTGGAAAACTTACTAAACTTGACCTTCAAAACCTTCCTCTGACAAAAGGCGAAGTTGCAAAAGCAATTTTGAACGAAACCTGGAACGAAAATTTTGGTTACGAAAAAGTGCTGAAAGATGAACTCACAAGCGAACTTGAAACAGAACTTAATGCGTTAAGCAACAAAGGTTTAGCTAAAAATTTTGGTGTTGGTTTGGAGCTTGAGCCAAAGGTTTTGAATGCTGACAAAAATTTTGCGGGAAGGTTTGTCAGAACTTTAGAAGAAAACAAAAACTCAACTCAAAAAGATGGAAAAACTAAATTAACAACTGCTTTACGAACAAAGTTAGGTTTTTCGGTAAACGAACACTTTGGATTTTACCAAAAGATTTTACTTGACGGCGAACTAAAATTCCAGGAAAACTTTGTTGGAAACGAAAGGTTTGGGCTTCGTGGTTACAACGAGTCAGCTTACATTTTGGCAAACTATGATTTTTTCAAGGCTAAGATTGGAAGAGATTTTTTAGTTTTAGGACCGGGAAAAACAGGAAAATTATTGGTTTCGGATAACTCAAGACCTTTTGACCTTTACAGTGCAGAAGTGAAAACAGGTTTCGTAAAATTCTCGTTTTTTGGAATTCAACTTGACAATGTTTTTGCTGACGATTCTTCTTCTACAATTTTCACAACTTTTTCAGAAGTTGCCAAAAAAATTCCAAATTCAAAACTATCAACTTACTTTCTTTCAAACCGCTTTTTAAACGGGCACAGACTTGATTTGACTTTTTTAGACGGGAACTTGAACTTTGGGATTACTGAAATTTTCATTTACACTGGGAAAAACAGGAATTTTGAATTACGCTACGTTAATCCCCTGAATTTTTATCACGGAGTTCAACTCAACGACGAAAGTAAGGGCGATGGAGGAAACACGGCTGGAAGCCTTGATTTTGATTTTTACCTGAAAAATAAATTCAGGTTTTACGGTGGAATTGCAGTTGACGATTTCCAAATTGACAAAAAAGAAGCAGAGGATTTGGAACCAAACGAGATTTCCTACCTTTTAGGTAGTTCACTTGCAGACCCTTTTGGTTTTTCAGGTTACACAATTTCAGCGGAATATTTTAGAGTTGCAAACAGGACTTACAATGCTCAGGACAAAGGAGCAGAAAAACTTTTACACCGGAACCAGCCAATTTCTCACTCTTTTGGAAACAATTTTGAGCTTCTTTGTCTGCAAGTTTCAGGAAGAATTTTACCAAAATTACAGGCTGATTTTGAAACAAAATTTTACAGAAAAGGCGATACAAACATTGTTGACCCTTTTAACAAGGATTTTGAGCAAGTTCAAAACGTAGAAAGTGGTTACGCTGAAAAATTCCCTTTTGTGCAAACAGAAGGCAGTAAAGTTGAAAAAACTTTTGAGTACGGTTTGAGTTTGGGCTATTTTTTCAGTGGAAAATTAAAAACAAATTTAGACGTAACTTTTGTAAACACAACAAATTACCAAAATCAAAGCGGAAAGAAATTTAGCGGCTTGAGCTATTTTAAGTTTGGTGTTTTTTATGATTTTTACCACTTGTTTTAGCAAATTTTACAAGCTGCAAAAAACTAAAATTCCAAGTGAGAGTTTGACCTCTAACTAATTCTGTGGTACCAATTATCAAACAAAACTTTGATAATTGCAAGTAGCGGAACAGCAATCACAAGTCCGATAAAACCAAAAAATAATGGAAAAACAAGAATTGAAGTAAGCACTAAAAGTGGGTTTAATCCGAGTTTATCACCAACTATTTTTGGACCAATGACTACTCCTTCTAAAAATTGCACTGACGAGTAAGTCAAAATCACGTAAAACAAACTGATTGGCGAGAAATTGCCTAAAATTGAGATAAAAATTCCTAAACTCATTGAAATCACGAAACCGAAGTAAGGAATAATATTCAAAATTCCACCTAAAATCCCAAGTATCAAAGCATACTTTACTCCAATTAGTGAAAGGAAAATGTAAAGTAAAACTGCAATGATTGTTGAAACTATTAATTGTCCGCGGAAGTAATTGCTAAAAATTACATTTAGCTTTTTAAAACTTATTTTATTGTCTTCCTGAGAGTTAAAAGACGGAAAAATATCTTTCAAAACTTTTGTAATTTCTTTCCAATCCTTTAAAAAATAGAAACTTAAAATGGGAGTCAGGATTAGTTCCAAAAGAAAGTTAAAAACTCCGCCAATTCCTGAAATTATTGAAGAAGCACTTGCAAAAATTCCCTTTAAAATCTCTTTTAACTTTGGCGTTAGTTCATTTACAAGTAAAATTTTAAAGTCGTCAGTTGGAATATTTAGTTTTTCAAGAAAATCAAACAAATCATTCGCAAACCAAAATTTGATTGTGTGTGTGTAAATTGGAATTTGATTAGCTAAAAGTTGAATTTCTTCCACTAAAAGAGGAGTAACAATAATGGAAAGCCCAACAACTAAAACAGCAAGCAAAAAAGTTAGCAAGTAAACTGCGTAATCACGTTTTAAACCTTTGGACTCCACAAAATCAATTAAAGGGTCAAACAAGTAGGCAAAAATTATCGCCGAAACAAAAGGGAAAATTAAATTTTCAGCAACTTTCAAAAACCAAATAAACAAAAGGAAAATTGTCGCAAAAATTAATCGTTTGACTAAGGGGTTGTTTCTAAGTGGAAAAAGCACAAAAACTGACATCAAAGCCAAAAGCAAAGGGTTTAGAACTTCGTCAATTTTGTAAAGTAAAATTGCTAAAAACCCAATTCCAACTATCAAAAAAATTGGTGAAAATTTACGTGTTTCTTCTCTGTCAAACATTTTTTTGCTTTAAATTTTCTTAGTAAAGTTGGTTTAATTTAGCTAAATTGCCTTAAATTTTAAAAAGTATTTTATGCGAAAATTATTTTTTTACATCGTAGTTGTTTTACTTGTTTCTTGCAGTGGAGAAAAGATTGATTACTTTCCTTTTGAAAAAATAAATTACTTTCGCCTGAAAAGTTTTGAAACGATAAATTCAAAAGACTTCTCAACTTTCACAAAAACACAAAACGACCTTGTCCTGCAAGTCAAAAAAGTTCAGGGTGAAATTTTTAGAATTGATTTTGAAATTGAACGGGAAACACCTTTTCAAAGCCCTTTAATTTACTTCAAAAAAAATGAAAACTCTATTTTTTTTACGACTGAAAGCTATTTTACAAATGAACTTGTTTATACTTTGCCATTAATTTTACCAATTGATTTCAAGTGTTTTATTGAGCCTTTTGAAATTGTTTTGCTTGGAATTGAAGACTTAAAACTACCAAAAAAAGAACTTTCAAACTGTGGTGTTTTTGAACTCAAAGCAAATTTTACAACTTTTAGAGTTTGGCTTGCAAGTGGAAAAGGAATTGTTAAAGTTGAACAAACTTTCCCAAATAAAAACACAAAAAAAGTTTGGATTTTGAGTGATTTTGTAAATCCTTAGCAAGGTTTGTTAGTTTGCCTCCTTTAAAAAGGCACAAAATTTGTGATGGCTTGTTTCAAGTTAAAAATATTGCATTTTTGAGAGGTTAAAATGTGTCTCGCTGTTCCCGCAAAAATATTGGAAATCAACGGTCAGGAAGCAAAAGTTGATATTTTAGGCATTGTAAAAAATATCAGTCTGCTGATGATTGAAGACGTGCAAAAAGGCGATTTTGTCCTTGTTCACGTTGGTTTTGCTTTGCAAAAATTGAGTGAAAAAGAAGCACAAAAAACCATTGAAATTTTTAAAGAAAGCGTTTAGAAATGGATAAACCTAATTTTTTCAATGACTTTAAAAATGCTTCCTACGCTCAAAACATCCTTTCAAAAATCAGAAAATTTCAAAATGAAATAACAATTATGGAGTTTTGCGGCGGACACACTCACACAATTTTCAAGTATGGAATTCGTGAAATTTTGCTGCAAAACGTAAAAATGCGTTCTGGACCAGGTTGCCCTGTTTGTGTAACTTCAAACGAAGATTTAGCCAAGGCTTTTGTGCTTGCAAAAACTCCAAACGTGATTTTAACAACTTACGGCGACATGCTTTCGGTCCCGAACGAGTTTGGAACTTTAGAGAAACTCAAAGCAGAAGGTTTTGACATTCGCACTGTTTACTCAACTCTTGATGCCTTAAAAATTGCTGAAAATAACCCGAACAAAAAAATTGTGTTTTTTGCTGTTGGTTTTGAAACAACTGCTCCCGCAACTGCCGCTTCAATCCTTAAAGCAAAGGAGAAAAACCTCAAAAACTACTTTGTTTCCTCTGTTTTAAAATTCACAATTCCCGTAACAATTGCTTTGTTAAAAAGTGGTGAAGTAAAAATTGATGCAGTTTTAGGTCCCGGACACGTTAGCACAGTCATCGGTTCTGAAATTTGGAACTTTTTTCCGCAAAATTACAAAATACCTTGTGTGATTTCTGGTTTTGAGCCTTTGGACATTCTGCAAAGCGTTTTTTTAATCTTAAAACAAATCGCTGAAAATCGCTGTGAAGTTGAAAATGAATACAAAAGAGCCGTTTTGCCACAAGGAAATAAAATTGCTTTGAAAATCCTGAACGATGTTTTTGAACCTGCAAGTGCTTTTTGGCGAGGTTTTGGCGAAATTCCTGAAAGTGGAATGAAAATCAAAAAGGAATTTTCAGAATTTGACGCCGACTTGGTTTTCAACACAAAAATTAAAATTAATGAAAAAAATACTGCTTGCCGTTGTGGCGAAGTTTTACGTGGATTGATTGAACCTCACGAATGCAAAATTTTTGGAAATCCGTGTACTCCTGAAAACCCTTTCGGACCTTGTATGGTTTCTTCTGAAGGTTCTTGTTCGGCTTTTTACAAATTTAATAAAAATACAATCTTAACTTAGAAATTCTATTAATGAAAACAGAAAAAATTTTACTCGGACACGGAAGCGGCGGAACTTTAAGCCAAAATTTGATTGATGAAATTTTCGTCCCTGCTTTTAAAAACTCAATGCTTGAAGTCCTGAACGACCAGGCAGTTTTTGATGTTGAAAAAGGAAAAATTGCTTTTACAACCGATTCTTTTGTTGTTGACCCAATTTTTTTTCGTGGTGGAAACATTGGCGACCTTGCTGTAAACGGAACTGTCAACGACGTTGCGATGAGTGGAGCAATTCCAAAATTTTTGAGTTGTGGTTTCATTCTTGAAGTTGGTTTTGAAATTGAAAAACTAAAAATTATTGTTCAAAGTATGAAAAAAGCAGCTGAAAACGCACAGGTTTTGATTGTTACAGGAGACACAAAAGTTGTTGAATGCCGTGGAAAAGAACCGCAAATTTTTATTAACACTTCAGGAATCGGTTTTGTGCCAAAAAATGTTGAAATTAGTGTAAGCAAAGCACAAAAAGACGACGTTGTCATTCTTAGTGGAACGATTGGCGAACACGGTCTGGCAATTCTTTCTGAACGGGAAGGTTTTGAATTTGAAATTCCTTTCGAAAGCGACACGGTTTCACTTGGAAAAATTGTTGCAAAACTTGTTACCGAAATCAATGAAATTCACACTTTACGAGATGTTACAAGAGGTGGGCTTGCAAGCATTTTAAACGAAATTGCAGAAGCGTCTGATTGCTGCATTGAACTTGAAGAAAAAGAAATTCCTGTAAAAGACGCTGTCCGCGGAGCTTGTGAAATGCTTGGGCTTGACCCAACTTACGTTGCTAACGAAGGAAAATTTATAATTATTTTACCTGAAAAATTCTCACAAAAAGCACTCAAAATTTTGCACTCCGATGAAGCGGGAAAAGATGCAAAAATTATCGG
>JADZEA010000027.1 GCA_020850775.1 bacterium | reverse complement strand
CAACCTTGATAATTTTTTCAGTTTGAAAAATAATTTGTAACTTTTCGCTCCAGAGACAACAAACAAGGTTGTCAGCAATCTTGTTTGTTTTAAAAAGATAAGAACAAAACATTACCTTTGTTTAAAAAAAGAGATAAAAATGACAGACCAAATTATTTTTTCAGACCATGCTTTACAAAGAATGTCTCAACGCGGAGTTGAACAAACTGCTGTCCGCCGGGCAGTAAAATTTTGTCCACAAATTCACAAAGAAGGTGCAATTTTTATTTTTATCGGAAAAAAAGAAATTTCCAGGTTTGGCTTTGAAGAAAAACTTAATGGATTGACTATTGTTTTCATGAAAAAATTTAGTAATTTTGTAATCAAAACAGTTTTCAAAAATAAAAACGGAAAACATTACGTGAAGAAAAAGCTCAAAGAAAACATTAGAAAATGATAAGGTTAAAAAAATGAAAGTTCAAATTTGTTTAGTTTCTGAACAGGTAATTCCAAACATAATTCCAATTTTAATGGAAAAACCTGACGTTGTAGCTTTCTTGTACACAAAAGAATTTGCTGAAAAGTTAAAATTAATGGAAAAATTTTTAGTTAAAAAACTACCCGGACTTCAGTTTGACAAATTCCTGACTGACGCTTACGACGTTGATAAAAATGATGAAGTTTGCCAAAAGATTTCAAAAAAATACTCAAATTATTCTTTTGAATTAAACGTTACAGGTGGGACAAAAATTATGGCGCTAACAAGTTTTTTAGTTTTTGAAAACGCCAAAATTCTTTACTGCAACACAAACAATCACGAACTTTTAGACCTTTCTGATAAGAAAAATAAAAAAATATTCAATGAATTTTTAACGGTTGAAGAATACTTTACTGTTAATGGTTTTGAGATTACAGAAGAAACAAACGAAGAAACAATCAGAGACCGCAAGAATTTAACAATGTTTTTAGGTGAAAATTCCAATAAACTTGAAGACTTCCTTTTGAATTGCAGAAGAGCTTTTCAGCCTCAAACAGATGTAAAGTTTCCGCTTGAGCACAAACTAATTAAGGTTACTCAATTTCTAAAAGATAGTTTTGAAATTGAATTTTTATTCAATGAAAAATGGAATAAAAATACAGTTGAGCAAAAATTTTTAGGTGGAGTTTGGCTTGAAGAGTACGTTTACTGGGAATTAAAAGACAAAGGTTTCTCACCAAAACTTGGAGTAAAAATTCAAAAAGGAAATCTTGCTAACGAACTTGATGTTTGTTTTGCAGAAAAAAATCAACTTTTTTGGATTTCTTGTAAAAGCGGTGTTTTTTCAAACAAAGACGTTGCAGAAGTTGAACAATTCAAAACATTTTTTGGTGGAACTTTTGGTAAAGGTTTTTTAGTTACATCCCAAAATTTAACTAAAGCCTTAAAATCACGTGCTAAGGAACTCAGAATTACGACAATTGGTTCAACAGAAATCAAAAATATTTTTCAAATAATTACAGGAAAATAAAAAATGGTAAATTTTCTGCTACTTTTTTCTCATAAATTAACCCAGGAACAAATCACAGACACAGAAAAAATGCAGGTTAGTTTAATTTATCTGCCTGAAGACTTGCAAAAAGCCTGGTCAAATTTTTCACCTGAAAGCGAAAAGGTGGATGTAGAAATTTTTGAAGAATGGTTATTAAAAAACAGTCAAAAAGGAGATTTTGTGCTTGTGCAAGGGGATTTTGGAGCAGTGTACAAGTTAGTAAATTTTTGTTTCCTGAGCGGATTAATTCCCGTGTACGCAACAACCAAAAGAGAAACAACTGAAAAAGAAATTCCCGGCGGAAAGATGGAAAAAATTTCCGTCTTCCGGCACGTAAGATTCAGGAAATTTGAACGAAATGAAAACCATAAAAATACATCGCAAAAAATTAAAACAGATTTTTTTTAAAAACCAAAAATTTGTAGACTTTTAGCAGGTTCTGCGTAGCGACCATTTTTGATTGATTTTTTCAATTAAATTTCTGTAGTGAATACTTTCAAGCAACTTCAATCAAAATTTTCAAAGTGCAATTAAATCCATTTTTAATTCCCGTTTTTAGATAAAAATCTAAAAAAATCATTCCTGAGCTTCTGAAGAGAAAAATTCTATTTCCCTAAGTTTTTGGATTCCTTGTTTTAGGCAATCATTGAAAGTTTCACTTTCTTTTGGTTGTTTGGTAATTCCAAAATGGTTTATATCATTTCGTTTTTCTTTAACTAAACCTTGCATTGTCAAAATCTCTGCGGGAATCACAATCAAAGCATTTCTAACAAATTCTTTTTTTTCACTTGAAGGATAAGCCCAGTTTTCTTCACTTGTTCTTGAAACAGCATCTAACTGCCCAACTAAATCACGGTCTGATTGGTCTTCCCAGTTTAATCTAAACTTTTTACACAACAAAGTTGTCAATCCTTCTTCCATAATCGTTAACCCTTGCTGAATCAAATTGTGTTCAAAGCAAAACTCAAAAAGTCCGATTAATTTTTCTTTTTCGTCAGAGGTAGAGTAAACTTCAAATTTTGAATTAATTTTTTTGATTAACGGGAAAAGAGGAATTGCTAACTCTCTGTTTTCAATCTCTATTTCTTGTGAGTTTAAAACTTTAAAAACTTCTTTTCCTTTTTGCAAAACAGTTTTTCCCCTGCAAGTTGCAACTTCCTTAGTAAAGGATTCTAAAGTGTTGGCTAACTTTTTTAACTCATTACTTTCTAAATGCTTGCCTTTGGTTTCTTTCATCAAAGGCTGAAAATCTTGTTCAGAAAGTTTTTTAAGTTCAGTTGCACTGCCGTTTTTCAAAAACTGATTCACTGCAAAGGTCCAGTCCAGCAAATTATCAAAAGCCGTCAGGTTAAAAATTGGTGCAATTCTTTTTTCAAGAGGTATTTTTTCTACTTCAAAAACTGTTCCTAAAGTTTCAAAAGCACCGTAAAAAATGCCTTTTACTTTGCAGTTTTTTAAAACTTTCAAATAATTAATTACAACCATCGCAAGCATTGGTAAAGAACGAAACCCGTGTGTAACATCAAAGTAAAGTTCATCATTTTCTTCAATCAGACTAACAAGCGTGTTAAAGATTCCCCAAATTTCATCCTCATTTTCACCTTTTGAAATTTCTATTTTTTCAATTTTAATTTTGAATTTTTCTAAAACTTGTTTTAGCCCAGTTTCTGAAATTATTTCATTCTTAAAATTTTTTCTTTGAGACCAGTTTTTGTTTTCTGCTTCTTTTGTTACTAAAATAATTGCTTTACCATTTTCAGAAAATTCATTTGATAAAATTTGCAAAAGCGCCTCTTGAATAAAAAAAGTAGCGTCTGTTTTTTGTTCACAAAACGTGTAGTGGCATTGCTTGTACTCGTTTGTTCCCAAAAATGAAATGAATTTTTTACTCATAATAATTTTCTCCTTGATACTTATAATTTTATTTTTAAATTTAATGTAAACAAAATTTAAACGGTAAAAAAAATGGCAATTTTAAAAGAAATTCTTAACTTAAAAAAAAGCAATTTTTGGGTTGAAATCGTTAACAAGTTTGGCAATCTTAAAGAAACATCACCCGAAGACTGGAAAGACCCTCTCATCATTAAAGAACTTGGCTTCGCTTACTCGCAACTGAACCAACACTCAAAAGCCAAAGAAATTTATAATCACTGGGTAAACCTTGAACCCGAAAAAGCAGTTTCGCACTACTCTCTCGGCTACATTTTTCACGATGAGTTTTTTGTGAAAAATGATAAATTCCTGCTTGAAAAAGCAATTTCACACTACAACAAGGCTCTTGAACTCTACCCTGCTTACTTAGTTTGTATTTTTAGAAAAGGAAACTGCTTCCAAGACCTTAACCAAATCCCGGAAGCTAAAAAATGCTTTGAAAAAGTCATTGAAATCTATGAAACATCACAAAATGAAGATTACAAAAAACGTAACCTGAAAAATTATCAGAAAGCTATTTTTAACCTCGGAAAGTGTTTTCAGGAACAGAAAAAATACGAAGAAGCAGAAAATCTTTTCAAAAAATGCCTTGAATTTTACCTCTTTCCGTTTGCAAAAAGTTTTATTTTTTACAACCTTGCTCTCTGCAAAATGGCAAAAAATCACTTTGACGAAGCGATTAACCTGCTCAACCTCGCTCAGAAAGACGACCCAAGACAAGAGTTCGTTTTGGCAAAAATCGGCTCCTGTTACTACCTGAAAAATGATTTCAAAAATGCAATCCGTTTCTTCTCAAAAGCCCTTGAAATCAAAAACCAAGGCTACATCGTTTTTGAAAAAGGACTTGCCTTGTGGAAAAATGGCGAAGTTGAAGAAGGCAAAAAAACTATCAAAGATGCACTTGCAAGAAGCACAAATTCAAAACTTAAACATAAGATTTATCTTGCTTTAGCAAAAATTGAACTGGAAGCAGGGAACTTACAACTTGCTGAAATTAATTGCAAAAAAGCGATTGACGCAAAAATTAAAGAGTATGGTTTTGATTACGCAGAAGCTCACGTTGAACTTGCAAAAATTTACGGCTTGCAAAACCGCACCGCTGAAGCTGAAAAAGAAACTCAGTTAGCAATTTCGCTAAAACCTGACCTTAATTTTTCTGTTTCTAAAAATGTTTCGCTTGAAGTAAACTATTCTTAGGCAAAAATTTTATTTTTAAAGTGTTGAGAAAATGCAAGTTAAAGATATTTTGCAAATTAAAGACCTTGAACAAAAAAAATTGGCACTAAGCGAACTGTGCGAGAAAACTTACGAAACAAAAGAAATCCCTTTTGCCGATTTTTTAATACTCCTGAAAGACAACGAAAGAGACATCAGGCTTGAAACAGCGCTTTTTCTTGACCAGATGGAATTCATCATCCCCAAAGAAGAAAAATTTTGGTTTGAGTTTGCACTTGAAAATTTTGAATTTGTCGTGAAAAATGCTTTGAAAAACGAGGAAGCAAGGAAAGTTTTACACTTTGGGTTGAAAGACAAAAACGAGAGAGTTCGCAAACAAATTTTGAAATTTTTTTTGCTTGAAAATTGCCAAAATGAACTTGAAGAAGTTCTGATTTTTTATGCAAGAGGTGATTACAACGAACTGCTTGAGAAATTTTCGTTTGAAAATTACAAAAATCACGTTGCAGAAATTCTGGCTTTTGGTGTAGAAATCAATACTGATTACAACAAAAAAAAGTGTCTTGAATGCCTTGACATTCTAAAACTTCCTTTGCCTCAAAAGGAGAAAACAGAGCTAAAACTTGTTAAAATTGAAAAATCCAAACCTGACGAAGAACCTTTGGAAACTGAAAGCAAAACAGAATTTGAAGCATTTTTAGTAAAATTAGAAAAAAAAGGAATTATTCTTGACGGAACAAAGGTTTTCCCAAAAATCCAAATCGGGACAATCACAAACAGAGTTACTTACAAAAATCCCGGTTTGCAAACCTTACCAAAAGAGGATAAACTCACGAGAATTTCACCTTCAGAAAATTACAAATTTTTACGGTTCGATTTTTCACAGTTTGAGCCGAGAATTTTTTATGAGTTTGCACTCAGAAGATTTTTGATAAGTCCTGCAGAAATTCCACAAGACGACGTTTACAAAATTGAAGGAATTGAGCGGGCGAAAGTCAAGGAAATTGTAAACAAACTAATCAACGGAGGCTACTTTCCTGCTCACTTAAATTCAAATCCTTTTTTACAAAAATTTATTAACCTTGTAAACCTTTTCAAGGAAGAAGTAAGCATTGAAGCACGTGAAAACGGTTTTGTTACGACAATTGACGGAAAAGAAATTCCCATTTTACAAGACGAAACAAATTTTTCGGGTAAAGCTGTCAACAGAATTGTTCAAAGCTCAGCCTCCGATATTTTTAATGGAACAGTTTTGGAGCTTGGTAAATTTTTAGCAGAAAAAAATTCACAGGTTGCTTTTTTGATTTACGACGAAGTTTGGGTTGAAATTCCTTTAGAAACTGACGCTGAAATTTTTGCTAAAGAAGTTTGTAATTTTATGGAAACTTTTGCAAAACAAAGGTTTTTGCTTTTAGTTGATTTGAAGGTTAATTGTAATTGAGAGTAAAAAAATGAGTGTTATTTACATTTCTGAACAAGGTGTTTCGCTTTCAAAATCAGGAAATGCCATTCAGGTTTACAGAGAAAAAGAGTTAGTCAGGACTTTGCCAATGATTAATGTTACTCAACTCATTCTGCTTGGAAACGTTGATATTTCTGTTGGTTTGATGAGTTTTTTAATGAATGAAGGGATTGAAACCTCCTTTTTAACAATTAATGGAAGGTTTAAAGGCAAACTTATTGGCGAATTTTCTAAAAATATTGATTTGAGGGTTAATCAGTTCAGACTTTGTGAGAACAAGGATTTTTGTTTAAAAACTGCAAAATTAATAATTGAAGCAAAAGTAAAAAATTACCAAAGGCTTCTGCAAAGGCGGGAAAAAATCAATTCCGAAGTAAACCAAAAATCTTCAAATTTTTTTAAAATCATTGGTTCAATCGATGACCTTGAAACTTTACGTGGTTACGAAGGCAGTTTTTCAGTGCTTTACTTCAGGTGGCTTCCTGAAATTTTAGTAAATTCTTTTGGGTTCAAAAAAAGAATAAAACATCCTCCACCGGATCCTTTAAACATTTTGCTTTCGTTTGCTTACACTTTACTTTTTCAAAATATTTTTGCTTTTGTTTCAGTTGTTGGTTTTGACCCTTACAAAGGATTTTTTCATCAAACAAGGTATGGGCATCCTGCACTTGTTTCGGATTTGATGGAAGAATTTCGCGCACCGATTGCTGATTCGTTGGTAATTCAACTGATTAACAGGAAAGAAATTCGTGATGAACATTTTTTAAAAGATGAAAAAATAGCTTTAACAAAAGAAGGAATTGAGATTTTAGTAAAGGCTTACGCTGAAAAAGTTCATTCAAAAAGGGATTACAAGGGAATGCAATTAGATTTTTTACAAATTATAGAAAGGCAGGTTCGTCAGTTTGCTAAAGTTATTAATGGTGAAGAAGAGTTTTACATTCCATTTTTGAGTTAGAGGAGTTTTGAGATGGATTTTTTTATTTTGATTACTTACGACATTGTTCTTACCAAAAGACGAAACAAAGTTGCCAAAATTCTTACGGGTTTTGGTCAAAGGGTTCAACTTTCGGTTTTTGAATGTTTTTTGACTAAGGAAAAATTAGAGCTTCTGGTTTTAAAGTTGGAAAAAGTTATTGATTTGAAAAAGGATAGCATTCGTTTTTACAGAATGGATTTAGCGAGTTACAAGAGTATAAAAATTTCAGGAATTGGTACCTTAAGTGAAAATTTGCAAATAATTTTAGTTTGAAAAAAGTTGTTTTGAATTAATTTTATGGTTAACTTATTGTTACACTTTTACTTAAGTTCTTTTAAAATCAGGCGAAAAGTCCGAATGATTTTGCTTTTTCAAAGATTTTGTTTTTAAGTGCAGGAAAAACACTGCGATAAATCAAATCACATTAATGATGGTTGGGAGTATTTATTTTTCAACAGTTTAGCTTAAAAAAACAAGAAAAATTATCTCACAAAATTTGTATTTGAAACGGGTTGGGATTTTGTTATTTTTGAAGTGTAAAAAATAGCTTTTCTTATGCTTGGGAACTGTTTTTTAGTGCGACATTGCTAAAGCTATTGAAATCTGTCCTTGGAATTATTGAGGATTGCGACT
>JADZEA010000026.1 GCA_020850775.1 bacterium | reverse complement strand
GGACACTCTGACGTGATTGTTGGAAAGTTTGATTTTTTTGGTACGAACGCAGCCTCTCAAAATGAAAACTTACCACAAAATTTTTCACTTTCACAAAATTTCCCAAACCCTTTTAACCCTGAGACACAAATTAATTACGAGTTAAAAATTAGTGGGAAAGCTAACTTATTAATTTTTAATCTGCTTGGAGAAAAAATCCGTGAGTTTGAACTTGTGAAAAACAAAGGATTCGTAACCTGGAACGGAACAGACGAAACCGGAAAACAAGTTTCGTCAGGAATTTATTTTTACAAGCTAAAAAGTGAAAATTTTTCCGAAACGAAAAAAATGGTTTTGCTGAAGTAGGATTTTAAAAGTGAAAGAACTAACCTGAAAAAAAAGCCTTTCACTTTTTTTTGATAAAATTAATCATTAATAAATTCCCAAAAAATCCTTAACTTAAGTTAGTTTAAGTTCAATTTTTTGGGATTCAGCAACTTTGAAAAAATTATTTTTTATACTTGTTTTTACTGAACTTGCCTTTAGTCAGTACGTTTTCCCAACCAATGCAAGCCAAAAACTTACAGCTACTTTTTGTGAGTTTCGTGCAGGACATTTTCATTCAGGGATTGACATCAAAACCTGGGGAAAAGAGGGTTTTCCTGTTTTTGCAATTGAAGACGGCTACGTTTCACAAATTCGTGTCTCACCTTTTGGCTACGGAAAAGCAATTTACCTGAAACTTAAAGATGGAAATTTTGCCGTTTACGGTCATCTTTCAGCTTTTAATGAAAAACTTGAAAATTTTGTTTACGAATCACAGCAAAAAAATAAAAAATATCGTGTAGTTCAGGAGTTTACTTCTGAAAAATTTCCCGTGAAAAAAGGTGAAATCCTTGCTTTTACAGGAAAAACAGGAATTGGTTTTCCGCACCTTCATTTTGAAATCCGGAACCCACAAAATTTTCCACTAAACCCTTTAGCTTTTTTCAAAACAAAAGATACAATTCCGCCAACTCCTCAAAAATTGATTGTTGAGCCTCTTACTGAAAACTCACAAATCAATGGAAATTTTGATTTTAAAGAACTAACACTTAGCTACAAAAATGGCTTTTACGTTGTCTCTGACACGCTAAAAATTACAGGAAAAGCCGGGCTTGGACTTGAGGTTTTTGACAAAGCTAACGACGTCGAAAATCTTTTTGGAGTTTATAAAATCCAACTTTTTATTGATAAAAAACTAACGTTTGAAGTAGCTTACGATTCAATGGATTTTGCAAAAACAAAACAAATTGAACTTGATAGAAACTATTATTTTTTAAGGACTAAAAAGGACAAAATTAACAATCTTTTTCTCAAAAACGGCAACTCACTTCCTTTCTACAAAAACCAAAACAACGGAACTTTTGGTGAAGAACCTGGAATTCACGATTTTGAGATTTCAGTTAGTGATTTTTACCAGAACACGACAAAAATCAAAGGAATTTTTCACGCTTTTTCGCTTGACCAAAACTTGGAAAAACTTACTCAAAACACTACTAAAAACTTAACATTCAAGGTTAGTTTTTTTGATGAATTTGGAGTTATTAAAATTTTTTCAGAACAGGCAATTGAGAAAATTTTTGTCAATTCACAAGCTAAAAAAGTTTTTGAAAATGAAGCAACTTTTAACCTTTCCTTAGTAAAAAATGACACGTTAGAAATCAAAATTGGCGATGAAATTTTCAAACAAAAACTCGTAACAATTTCAAAAGGTGAGAACAAAATCACCGGGTCAGACGATGGATTTTTAAACCTTGGTTTTAATGAAAATTCTCTTTACAACACTGTTTTTATTAGAATTGAAGAAGGCACAGCAAAAATTCCAAACACTGAAACACTCGGCAAAAGTTACGCTGTCCGCCCTTACGAAACACCTTTAAAGGGTGAAATTAAAGTGAAAATTTTTTACCCAAAAGATGCGAAAGAACCTGAAAAACTCGGTATTTTTTACCTTGAAAACAATGGAAAGTGGTACTTTCTGAATGGCGAAACCTCATTGGAAAATAATTTTATCGAAACAAGTGTCCAGAGTTTTGAGACCTTTGTTTTGGCTTACGACAGAGAGAAACCAGAGATTTTTTCTGTTGTTTCTAACAAAAATTTTATCAGTTTTAAAGTTACGGATAAATTTTCAGGGTTTAGCAGTGAAGAAGCAATTTTGTTAAAAGTAAACGGCGAAAAAGTTGTTTTTGAATACGATCCTGAAGATAAAGAAGTTGTTTACAAGCCTAAAAAACCATTTAAAAATGGCAACTACAATTTTGAAATTTTAGCAACTGATAAAGTTGGTAACTCAACAAGTTTTCAAAATTCATTTGTTGTGAAGTAAACCTTCAAAATTTTCAAAAAAGGGAAATTTTATGCGAGTTCTTTTGCAAAGAGTAAAAAAAGCGTCCGTAAAAATTGACGGGGAAATTGTCGGGAAAATTAGTGAAGGCATTGTTTTGCTTGTTGGTTTCCGGGATTCTGACACTGAAAAAGACATTGAATTTTTAGTTGACAAGTGTGTGAACTTACGTATTCACAATGATTTAGAAGGAAAAATGAATATTTCAACTTTTGAGCAAAACAAAGAAATTTTGGTTGTTTCACAGTTCACACTTTACGGAGACGCAAAAAAAGGCAGAAGACCAGGTTTCATTGAAGCTGCAAGACCCGAAAAAGCTGAAAAACTTTACGAAAAGTTCGTTGAGTTGACCAAAAAATCCAAGCTAAAAGTTGAAACGGGAAAGTTTGGAGCGGAAATGCTTGTTGAAATTTTAAATGACGGACCTGTAACTTTAATGTTGGAAAGTGAGTTTGAAAATGAAAAAAATTAATTTTTTACTGTTTCTTTTGTTGTTTGGCTGTAACGAAAAGTTTTCCTGCTTTCACAAGCTAAAAGTGAAAATAGAACCTGAAAAATCTTTTGCAGAGGTTTCCGATAAAATCACTTTTGGGAATTTTAAACCAAATTTTCCATTGTTTTTTGTTCTCAACGAAAACCTTCAAATTAAAAAAATCACTTCGCAAAAAAATGAAATTGAATTTTCTTACGTTTCCAAGAGTGTTGGAGATTCACTCAAGAAAAAATGGGAAATTTCTTCTGACGAGCCACTTGCATTTTATGTTATTGAAAAATCACAACTTACAAAATTTTCAAACGAAATTATTTTGTTTTTTTCAGGAAAACTTGAGGATAAAAAAGCAATTGAAAAAAGCTCAGCTTCAAACGGAATTATTGATTCACAAGGAGGTTATTTTGGTGGTGAAACTTATTGGATTCCTTACTTTGACGATTCAAAATTTGGTTTTGAACTGGAAGTTGACTTGCCAAAGCCTTACAAAACAGTTTCGCAAGGTGTCAGAATTTCCGAAAATCATTGGCTTTGCACAGACCCGACAGACACGATTTACTTAATTTTTGGCAAGTATTTTTTTAGAGAAAAAGACTTTAAAGGTGTAAAAATTCAAACTTTTCTTTACAATGAAAATGAGGCTGAACTTTCAGATAAATTAATGAGTTACGCCAAAAAATATCTTGAGCTTTACGATAAAAAGTTTGGAAAGTACCCTTACTCAAAATTTGCAACAGTTGAATTTTTCCTTCAAACAGGTTGGGGAATGCCGTCTTTCACTTTGATTGGAGATAAAATTATCAGGCAAGATTTTTTCTTTGAAGCGTCTTTCGGACACGAAATTTTACACAACTGGTGGGGAAATTCTGTGTTTGTTGACCATAAATTTGGTAATTGGTGTGAAGGTTTGACGACTTTTGGAGCAGATTATTTTTACAAAGAAAGTGAAGGCAAAGGCAAGGATTACCGAAAAAATATTTTGAAAAACTACACTGTTTTTGTGAAAGACTCAAGCGATTTTCCAATCAAAAACTTTGTGTCAAATTCTGGTTCTGTTTCACAAACGATTGGTTACGAAAAAACTTTGATGGTTCTGGAAGACTTGCAAAAACTTGTTGGAAAAGGAAATTTGGATGAAGCACTAAAAAAATTTTACAAGGATTTTCGTTTCAAAAATGCTTCGATGCTTGACCTTTACAAAGAAATTGAAAAACAAAGTGGGAAGGATTTGCGGGAACACTTTCAAAAATGGATTTGCGAGGTTGGAGCAATTGATTTTGAGCTTTTTCAGGAAGGGAAAAAAATAAAACTGATTCAAAAAAACCTGTTTAATTTTAATCTTCCAATTGAAGTAAACGGCAAAAAAAGGTTAGTAAAAATCACTGAAAAAGAAACAGTTTTAGATTTTGACTCTTTGAAAACTGAATCAACAGTAAAAATTGACCCTGATTTTGAGATTTTCAGGAAATTGAAAAATGATGAAATTCCTGTTTCAATTGACCTTTTCTATGAAAATAAAAGAAAACTAATTGTTTTGCCTGACAAGTCAGAAAATTTTGAGGCTTACAGCGAATTGGCAAACAAATTTAAAAATTTTGATAAAATTTCAGCAAGCGAACTCACAAGCGAAGTTCTAAATTCTTACGGTTCAGTTTTGGTTTTGGGGAATTTTGGTGAAAACTCTGTTTTTGCCAAACTTGAAAAGACAAAAACTTCAGAAGAGAAACTTGAGTTTGAAAACAGGATTTTGAAACTTGGAAAAGAGACAAAAGATTTGAATGACAAATTTTGTGTTTTAGTGGAAGCCATTTCTGGCACAAGCCAAAAAATTATTTACGGATTTGGCACTTCAAAAGAAGGAATTGAAAAAGCAGGTTACAAGATTCAGTACTACGGTAAATTTTCGGAGCTTGCTTTTGAGAAAGGTCAGGTAAAAATTAAGGAAGTTCTTGAAAATCAGACAAAAACAATGATTTTCAGGGTTAAAAATTAAAACTTTGATTTTTAGCAATTAAAATTTGGCGAAAGTGTGTAAATTTCAAGAATTATTTCTTTAAGAGTGTGTTTTTGAATGGGGAAAAATTTTACAACCGAAGGCTTTGCGAACAAAATTTATGAGTTGGTTGCTTTAGTCCCGAAAGGCAAAGTAACAACTTACAAAAGTCTTGCAATTTGTTGCGGGAAACCAAACGGAGCAAGATTAGTTGGTTGGATTTTGAGTAAAGCACCGGAAGGATTGCCTTGTCACAGAGTTGTGAACAGAAATGGAGAGCTTACTGGAAAATTTGCTTTTGGAAGTTCAGATTTAATGAAAGAATTGCTAATTTCAGAAGGAATTGAGTTTGATTTTGAAAAAGTAAAAATGGAAAAACACTTTTGGGATTTTTAAAAAAATAGAAAGAGATTTTTGCAAATGAAAATTTGTCCTAAGTGCAAACACAGAAACCTTAGCGAAAGAACGGAATGTTCAAAATGTGGAGTAGAACTTACGAATGCGGAAGAGAAATTATTGATTTGTAAGTCTTGTGGAACAGAAAATTCTTACTCGGCAAAAAGATGTAAAAAGTGCAATTCAGACCTTCAAGAGTCTGGAACCGAAGAAAAGAGAAAACGAAAGCGTAAAAAGCATAGAAATTCCGGGATTCCGTCTGAAGTTCGTAACATTTTTACAGCAATTTTACTTGCCGGTTTTGTGGTTGCGACTGTTGTAATTCTATTAAAAACGACGGATATTTTTTCATCAAAGACAAAAACTAAAACAGTAACAAGCGAACAGGCAAAACTTGAAGCAGAAATTAAAAATGATTCAACGCAAGTTTTTATAACTTCAAACATTGATGCAGAAGTTTTCATAAATGGAGTTTCCACAACCATTTACACAAATAGAAAGCCATTGAGACTTTTGCCCGGAAGCTACAAAGTTGAGGTCAAACGCAAAGGTTACACAGTCTTACCAACTTACCAGGAATTGTTGCTTGAACCCAAAAAAAATGAAAAAATGTATTTTGAATTAAAAAGCATTGAACAGATTGTTTGGCGAAACACTTTGAAAGTTACTTCAAACACAAAACGAGCAAAAATTTTCCTTAACAACAAGGACTCAGGACAGTTTACGGATAACGTTTTTACAGGAATTGAAGCAGGAATTTACACGATTGGAGTTGAAAAACAAGGTTTTGGAAAGCCACAACCTAAAGAAATTCAAATCATTGGAAACGATAAAGAATACATTTTAAATTTTGATTTGGCAAAAATTTTTAAAAGTACGATTTTGGTCAAAACAATTCCTGTTGAAGGTAAAATTTTTATAAATGGAAGCTACAAAGCTACAGGCACTTACAACGAAGACCTTGAAAATATTAGCTCGCTTGACGTTTCCTTCGGGGAAGTTGCAGGTTACATTACTCCGGAACCAAAAACTGTTTTTTTCCTGAGTAACAATCAAAAAGAGGAATTAGTTGTTGAGTACAAACAAAAAATCAAACTGAAAGTTGAAGTTTTGCCTTCAGGAGAAACGGTAAACGTTGGAGAAATAAAACTTGAAAAAGGTTTTTACGACAGTGTAAGGCAAAATTTTATTTCTGAAACAAAAGCAGGTTCTTCAACAAAAATTAAAAAATCAGAAAAACACGGCTTTTCTTACATTGAACTTGGCTATCACTCAGAAGGAATGGGAGAAGCTGCAATTAAAATAACTTTTGATTTACCAAAAAACTATGAATTAAAAAGAAAGCCAATTATTAGACTTTGGGGTTACGCTACAAATTCAAATTTTCCGTTTACCTTCTCAAACAATTCAAAAATGGGCTTGCTAATTAATGGGCAATCATTAAAATGGAAGTATCTTCCTCTTTACAATCTTGACGAAAATAAAATTCTTGACTACGAAGAATATGATTTGGCACGATTTTTAAAGCAAGGTACAAATGAGATTTTGATTAGAACAACTGACGAGACAACTTGTTACTACGCTTTTCAAAAACTTGAGATAACAGAGAGCGAAAAATAGTGAATTAAGGTATTTATTTTTAAGATTTTAATTTTTAAGTTTAAAGGAAATTTTTAAGGAGAAAAAATAATGGAAAGTTGGCAATGCGACATTTGTGGCAGAGAATTCCCAAGCTACGAACACATTTATGAAGTTTATCCTGAAGACAGAGATGAACTTATCAGGGCTTTACCTCAAGTTTCTTTTGGAAATGTAAAAGATATTCTTTACGCTTGCAGGAGTTGTGATAACCAAATGTTTATTCGTGGCGGTGAAACTTTTTCTTACGATAAATGTTTTAAAATCACAATTGAAGGTGGAAGACCTAAAGTTACAATTTTAGCTAATCGTACAGGCGGAGTTTTTTAATCTGTAACATTAACCTTTTTTAAAAATATAGGAGAAAAATATGAAATTTCTTAAAATTATAGCTTTTGCATCTTTTGTGCTTACGGCTTCAAGTTCTTTTGCACAAACTGCTACTGCTGTTGCAATTGGAAATTTTGTAGATCAAACACTAAACCTTGGAATTTCATCCGGACCAGCAGGAGTTCCAGACCCTCCAAGTGTTTTAATTCCGCTTCTGACAGCTTCAGACGCGATTGATTCTACAATCACTCAATTTTCAACAAGCATAAAATTTAAAAATACTGTTTTGCAAGCAACAGGATTCGCTTTCAATCAAGTTGTAAACAACACCGGAACACCAATTCCTCTTGGGCAAAACATTGTAAATCTTAACTCTAATGATTACGAGCAAACACTTGTCAAACCAGATTTTTACTCTTTTGCTACAAACATTCAAAATAATTTTGACCTTGTAAACCAACGTGGCTTGACAAGAATTGCCGGTGCTTCTTCAACTGACGGAATTTTTAAACAATTTGATGAAGGCGTGCTTCTTTACTTGGTTTTCAATGTTGTTAGCGATACTGCTGACGCCGGATTGCTTGAACTTGCAAATTGCGACACAACAATTTGTCAAATCTTCCCTGACCAAACTGGATTAACTCCACTAACAACTGATGATTTTACTGATGGAAATTTTACAACAAATCCTGCCTGGTTCCAACACACAAACATTGGACAAGACTCAATCGTAACCGAAAGTGGCTCTAACGTCCTGAAAATTACCAACAATGGAAGAATGTTTTTGAGTGCAGTTCCTTTTGGTGGAAGTTTTATTGACATCTCAGTTGACATTAAAGAAATCAACGCTTCTAATTCAGTTTATTGGGAAATTGGACTTCGCACTCCGGACACAACAACACCAGGACTTTACCTAAAACCTTACTACGCTTTTAAAGTTGCTCCAACGAGTGTAAAACTTCAAAAAGTTACAGCAACGGCTACAATTGATTTGGATACTTACACTCCTTCTGCTCCAAGTGGAAACTACCATAATTACAGAATGATAAGGTTTCCAAACGGACAACTCAACGTTTACAAAGATGGAAACTTAATCCTTGATGCGATTGACAAAAATCCCGTTGTAACCGATGGTTTATTCCTTTCAGCAGGTGGTTTTCTAACAAACGATGGTGCTTACTTTGATAACGTTCAAGTTTTTCATTCAAGAATGCACTGCGATAACATTGTTACAAATTCAAGTGGAAACACAACTGTTACTGGCTCAAACTTAATTTATGGAAGCACTTTTATTGACGTGAACAACCAAAATTACTTAGTTGGAACGGATCCGCTTCCTGTTGACCCTGAATTTGTTGTTGCAGGTTGCGATACCGGGCTTTTCGTTCTTGGCGATACAACTTTTGTCTCTTTTTCAGAAGTTGACGTTCCAGGTTCCGGAATTGAAATTCCTAACGGTTTCACTTACGATGGTTTTGGTGCCATTCCTGAACCAACTTTGATTGACGGGCTTTTCCTTGTTCTTGGAATTTGTGTCGGAAACGATTGCTACCTTCTTCCAACTTCACTTGAAGAAATTCCACAATTTGCTCCGGAAGGATTTGCACTCAGCCAAAACTACCCAAATCCATTCAATCCAACAACAACAATCGCCTTTAAAGTCCCTGAAACACAGTTTACAACAGTAAAAATCTACAACACACTTGGTGAGGAAGTAAAAACTTTGGTTAATGCAAAAACTCAGGCAAACATTCCTTACGTTACAAAATGGGATGGAAAAGACAACAACGGAAAACAAGTTGCAAGTGGAATTTACTTCTACAAAATGGTTTCAGGAAATTACACTCAAACGAAAAAAATGGTTCTCTTAAAGTAAAACAAAAATTTTTAAAATAAAAAAAGCCTGTTACAAATGAGTAACAGGCTTTTTTGTTTTCTAAATTTTCCGGTTTGTTTTAACAAAAAAACTAAAGACTTGTTCTCTAAGTCAGGCTTACGACTAAAGTCTTTTAGCTTGATTTTGCAAGTGTTAAGTATTATTTTTGTTCACTTTTTAACGAACAGAAAGGCAAAAAAATGTTAGCTTTTATTTTTCCCGGTCAAGCCTCACAGTTTATTGGAATGGGAAAAGACTTGTACGAAAAATTTCCTTTAGCAAAAAAATATTACGACAAATCAAACGAATTGCTCGGTTTTGACTTAAAAACAATCTCTTTTGAAGGTCCTGAAAACGAGCTAAAACAAACAAAAATCACTCAACCTGCAATTTTTGTTCACAGTGTAATCGTTAGTGAATTGCTTGCAAAAATGGGAATTACTCCTCAGATGGTTGCCGGACACAGCCTTGGCGAATATTCTGCACTTGTTGCTGCGAAAGTTTTGGATTTTGAGGAAGCCTTGTCAATCGTTGGTTTACGAGGTGAATTAATGCAAAAAACAGACAAAGGAACAATGGCTGCAATTATTGGTTTGGACAGTGAAAAAATCTGCAAAGTTTGCGAAGAAGCCTCAAAAACAGGAATTGTTCAACCTGCAAATTTCAATTCACCGGGACAAATCGTGATTTCAGGCTCGCTTGAAGGTGTTCAAAAAGGAATGGAAATTGCAAAAACTTACGGTGCAAAATTAACCAAAGAACTTGTTGTCAGCGGAGCTTTTCACTCACCTTTAATGAAAAGTGCTGAAGAAGAACTAAGTTTAGCACTCAAAAAAGCTAATTTTTCGGATGCAAAAATTCCACTTTACGCAAACGTAACCGCAAAACCCGTTACAAACGGAGGAGAAATCCGCGAACTTTTAATCAAACAACTTACAAGCCCTGTTTTGTGGGAAAATTCTGTTCGCAAAATGGTTCAGGACGGAAGTTCAGATTTTTATGAAGTTGGTCCCGGAAACGTTTTGAAAGGACTTGTCAAACGAATTGAAGCAAACGCAAATTGTAAAACTGTTGGCACTGTTGCAGAATTGGAAACTTGTTAAAGAAAGTAAAGACTAAAAATTCCCAATCAAAACAATGCTTGCCAAACTCTTTTAGTCTGATAAATTAAAAAAATTTAAAATCCAAAAAATTTTGCTTATTTTCAAGCTTTAGTTTTAGAAGGAAAAATAAATGTTACTTAAAGACAAAGTTGCAATCGTAACAGGTTCAACAAGAGGAATTGGAAAAGAAATCGCTTGTGATTTTGCAAGAGAGGGTGCAAAAATCGTCGTAACTGGCACAAACGAGGAAAAACTGAAATTAACTTCTGAAGAAATTGCTTCAATGGGTTGTGAAGTTCTTTGCGTAAAAGCTGACGTTTCATCTTTTGAGCAAGCAAAAAACTTAGTTGAAACAACAATTTCTAAATTTGGTCGTGTTGATATTCTTGTAAACAACGCAGGAATTACACGTGATAATTTAATTGCAAGACTTACAGAAGAAGATTGGGACATTGTTCTTGCAGTAAACCTAAAAGGCGTTTTTAATTGTTCCAAAGCTGTTACAAGAATAATGATGAAGCAAAGAATCGGGAAAATTATCAACATTACTTCAGTTGTCGGAGTTACGGGAAACGCTGGTCAAAGCAACTACGCGGCTTCAAAAGCAGGAATGATTGGTTTTTCAAAATCACTTGCTAAGGAACTTGCTTCACGAAACATTACCGTAAATTGTGTCGCTCCTGGTTTCATTGAAACGGAAATGACTTCCGAACTTGCAAACACCGAAGCATTGCTGAACTCAATTCCCCTGAAACGAACAGGCAAAACAATTGAAATCGCAAAATTAGTAACATTTCTGGCTTCCGAAAATGCTGATTACATCACCGGAGAAGTCATTCACGTTGATGGTGGAATGGCAATGTAATTTATTGAAAATATTTAACTAACGTTTTAAACAAAAAAACTCAAGGAGTAAAAAATGGCTGTAAAAGAACAAGTAATTGACATCATCGTTGAACAACTCGGCGTTGAAAAAGAAAAAGTGGTTCCGGCGGCATCGTTCATTGATGATTTAGGTGCAGATTCGCTTGACACTGTTGAATTAATTATGGCTTTTGAAGACAAATTTGGTGTGGAAATTCCAGATGACGAAGCTGAAAAAATTCGCACTGTTGGCGATGCCATAAGTTTCCTTTCTAAATAAAAATAGAAATCCTTAAACCACTACAGCATTTTTTATAAATGTTTTAGTGGTTTACTTTTGGTTTTAAGTAGAATTTATATTTTTGTAGGTTCTCCTTAGAATCAATTGAAGGAAAAAAGTATGAAAAGAAGAGTTGTAATCACAGGAATTGGAGCAATCACTCCGAACGGAAACACCGCTGCTGAATTTTGGCAAAACTCACTGAACGGAATTAGTGGAGCCGGACCAATCACACTTTTTGACACAACAGGTTTCGACACAACTTTCGCTTGTGAAGTAAAAAATTTTAATCCTGCAGATTTTATTGACACAAAAGAAGCTAAAAGAATGGATAGATTTACACAGCTTGGTTTAGCAGCAACAGAAATGGCAATCAAAGATTCAGGACTTGAAATTGAGAAAGAAGACCTGACAAGAATCGGCGTCGTAACCGGTTCCGGAATTGGAGGAATGCAAACTTTTGAAGACCAACACAAAGCACTTC
This sequence comes from bacterium, assembly GCA_020850775.1. Taxonomy (GTDB): domain Bacteria; phylum CLD3; class CLD3; order CLD3; family CLD3; genus JADZEA01. Next base: position 13,851 of record JADZEA010000026.1, on the reverse strand, counting down.
TGAACAGAGGTCCGTCAAGAGTTAGTCCATTTTTCATTGTAATGCTAATTCCTGACATCGTTCCGGGCAGAATTTCAATCCGTTACGGATTTAAAGGACCAAACTACGGAACAGTTTCCGCTTGTGCAACTTCTTCTCACGCAATTGGCGATGCTTGCAGAATTATTCAGTACGGAGATGCTGACGTAATGATTACAGGAGGCTGTGAATCCGTAATCACTCCAATTTCAATTGCCGGATTTAGCTCAATGAAAGCCCTTTCCACACGAAACGATGAACCCAAAAAAGCCTCAAGACCTTTTGACATTGCCAGAGACGGTTTTGTAATGGGAGAAGGTGCCGGAATGATTGTTCTTGAAGAACTTGAACACGCAAAAAAACGCAACGCTAACATCATCGGTGAACTCGCAGGTTTTGGAATGACTGCTGACGCTTACCACTTAACTGCTCCGGCTCCTGAAGGCGAAGGTGCAAAACGTTCAATGGAAAATGCCATAAAAGACGCAAAAATTAACTCCGACGAAATTGCTTACATCAATGCTCACGGAACTTCCACTCCACTCGGCGACCTTGCTGAAATGCAAGCTGTTACGAGCATTTTTGGTGAAAAAAATGTCAGAGTCAGTTCCACAAAATCAATGACAGGACACTTGCTTGGTGGTGCCGGTGCAATTGAATTTATAATTTTAGCAAAAGCCGTACAAAACGACGTTGCTCCTCCAACAATCAACGTTGAAAACCAGGACCCGGAAATCAAATTAAACGTAATTCCAAACGTTGCCCAGGAATTTAAAATTAATGCCGGACTTAGCAATACTTTTGGTTTTGGTGGACACAACACTTCACTTTTAGTCAAAAAATTCGTTTAAATTTCTAATGCCTTCAAGTTTTAAAACGCTTGAAGGCTTATTTTTGTTCTCACTTTACTTTTCAAATGCAAAACAAAAACCTAAACTTACTTTACCAAAATTTCAGCAAATTAAAAGTGCTTGTGATTGGTGATTTGATGCTTGATAATTATGTTTTTGGAGATTGCACAAGAATTTCTCCTGAAGCTCCAATTCCTGTTTTTCTCAAAAAAAAGGAAACTTTCACACTTGGAGGTTCGGGAAACACTGCTCTAAACCTAAAAAAACTTGGCTTGGCAGTTACAGTTTTTGGTGCAACCGGAAAAGACGATGAAGGTCAAAAAATAAAAAAATTGCTCCAAACTCATAAAATTTCTACAGAATTTTTACCCGAAGTTTGTAATTTTCAGACGACTACAAAACAACGTTTTGTCTCGCAGGGACAACAACTTTTTCGTTTTGACACAGAATCAAAACTACCTGAAAACTTGCCCTTTCCCAAAATTAACTGGAAAAATTTTGATTTTGCAGTTGTTTCAGATTACGGAAAAGGAGTTGTAAATTCTGAACTTATGAAAATTTTAATCGCTTCACAAAAACCTGTTTATTTTGCCCCAAAGGAAAAAATTTATTCAAACGTTACCTTGCTCGTTGCAAACAAAAAAGAAATTTCACAAATCACACAAAAAAATTTCACCGAAAAAAATGCCTTTAAAGTGCTGAGCAAAATCCAAAAATCATACAAAATCAAAAATGTTGTTGTTACGCTTGCAGAAAAAGGAGTTTGTTTTCTTGAAAACGAAAAGCTCGTGGTTGAAAACACTCAGGCTAAAGAAATTTTTGATGTTACCGGAGCCGGAGACACGTTTTTAGCTGTTTTAGCTGCAACACATTTTTTAACGCAAGACCTTGATTTTGCTTGCAAACTTGCAAACCTTGGAGCAGGTCAGGTTGTTTCCAAACAAGGAACTTCAGTTGTGGATTTTACAGAATTTTTGCCAAAAACAAAAATTTTAGACTTGGAAAGTGCTTTGATTTTACGGGAAAAAATGGCTTCCAAAACTTTAGTTTTTACAAACGGTTGTTTTGATATTTTGCACGCAGGACACGTCCAGTTTTTACGAAAAGCGAAGGAACTTGGGGATTTTTTGCTTGTTGCCGTTAATTCTGATGCTTCAATCAAAACTCTAAAAGGTAAAACGAGACCAATTAATTTGCTAAAAGACAGGTTAGAAATGCTCTCAGCTTTAGAATTTGTTGATGGAATTTTAGCTTTTGAGGAAGAAACTCCACAAGAACTAATTGAAAAATTGAAACCGGATTTTTTGGTGAAAGGCGAAGACTACAAACTTTTGGAAATCGTTGGTAAAGATTTTGTGGAAAGCTACGGTGGGAAAGTTGTCATTTTTAACTTTGAAACCAAGACCAGTACCAGTAAAATTTTAGAAAAAATTTAAAGGTAAAAAATGGAAATCGTGTTAAAACCAATCGGGAAAGTCATTTCGGGCAGAGAAAAAAACGAAGATGATTTTTGGGGAAAAGAAATTTCTGTGATTGAGCTTGAAAGTTCTGAATTCACAGAAGAATCACTCAAAGGACTTGAGAATTTTTCTCACGTTGAAGTGATTTTTTATTTTGACAAAGTTAAAGATGAAAAAATTGAAAAAGCTGCAAGACATCCGCGAAACAATCAAAACTTTCCAAAAATTGGGATTTTTGCTCAACGTGGAAAAAACAGACCTAACAAACTTGGTTTGACAACTTGCAAAATTCTTGGGATTTCAGGTTTAAAGCTGAAAGTTTCAGGGCTTGACGCAATTGTTGGAACTCCTGTTCTTGACCTAAAACCTTTGATGAAAAATTTTTTGCCAAAAGGCGAAGTTACTGAACCTTTTTGGGTTAGCGAAGCAATGAAAAATTATTGGTAAGACTTCACTTCAAATTTTCTTTCTCAAGTACAAATTGCTTTGAATCGTTTTCAATTACCTTGTTTACGTAATTTTTGTAGTCATTAAAATCTTCTTTGGGAACCCTTGCAGTTGTGTTGTAAAATTCCCTTTTTCCCGTAAGTTTACCGTCTTTGTAAGCGAGTGTAAGTTTGTAAGTTCCTGCTTTTGAAGTGAGTTCAAAGTTATTTTCTATTTTTTTTGGTTTAAAACCTTTTGGTAAATCAAGAACTAAATTTTCAACCGAAGAATAGTTGTAGAAAGAGTTCCAAAGCTCGTAATCATAATTCCGTTCAGTAGAACCGAGTGCTTGAATTGGTTTTAAAGCGTCTGTCCAGGGAATTTTTACAATCATCAAATTATCAACAGTTGTTGCGTAATTTTTGGCTTTAAAACTGTACGAATATTTTATTGGCTCATTGATTTCATTAAGATTATCAAAATTAAAATCCGTTAGTTCAGAATTTGCAAACTCACTTGCAACAATTTTACTAAAGGAATTAAATTTTTCCTTTTCGCCGATGTTTCTGTAGCGACTTCGCATTCCAAGTGCTAAAATGCCCTTTTTAGTTGAAACAGATTCTTTTTCAAGATTCCCGTTTTCGTCAATTTTTGCTTTGATTTCCCGCGAAACAAGGTTGTCTTCCTGAAAATTTGTTTTTGGCAAAGATTTTAGAGAATTATTACCTTTTTTAATCAAAAGCGAGTAAGCTGTTTGGTCGGAAGTTGGCAAAATTTTGTAAGGCATATTTTCAGCAGTTAAATCAAGATAAATCAATGAAGTATCTTTTTCAACAGCAACAATGCAATGGTTAAATTCCGGCGAAGGTAAAATTGGTTCAGTTCCTTCATCTCTTGTATTTACAAGCACTTGATAAGCGTTAATTCCAATTTCGTCAAGCATACTTACCATTAAAGTTGCCGTGTCTTTGCAATCGCCAATTTTATTTACCAAAGTATCGCGTGATTTTTGCGGAACAATTCCTGATTGCCTGAAAGGAACGCTTGAGTAACGGATATTTTCAATAATGTAAGTGTAAAGTGCTTTTATTTTCTCATCGTCAGAAAGTAAATCTTTTGTAATTTCGGCGACTTTTTCCTGAATTTCAAAACTTGTTTTTGCCTTTCCCCTTGCAATTTTGTAGTACCAGTTCGTGATTTCTTCCCAACTTTTTATGCTTGAAACAAAAAGCCATTTTCCCGAATCATTGATTGTTGGCATTGCAGCTTCAACTTTCATTGCAACCTGATTTTCAGCTTTCCAAAGATAAAATTTTGTTCCTTTTTCAACATCAAAAATTTGAGGCTCAATTTCAATGTTGTGAAATTTCACGTCAAAACTAAAATTTTCAGGAACCAACAAACCGTAACGACTCATTTTTTGCGGGTAAAACGACTGAAAAAACTGTCTGTCCCAAAAATGTTCGCTAAGGTAACCAGAATAAAAACTCACTTTTCGCCACTTTGCGTGAATGAAATCGTTTGGCTCAATCCCTTTAAAAATAATCGCTCCATCGCTGTAATCCGCCTGAATTTCATTTCCGTTTGCTTTGATAACTTTTGCTTGTTCAAGAATTAAATTTTCGTTAAACTCATTGTAATCAATGTAAAATTGTTGCCAATCGTCTGAACCGGAAGCATTAAAAATTTTCACTAAAATCTCACTGTAAGTTTCAGAAGCACCGTCTTCGTAAACTACGCGAAAATTATCTTCAACCAAAATCACTCCGGCATCCTCAGGAAAATCCTCGCTTTCCGGTGAATTTTTAATCGCTTCTTTAAGGTCAACCTTCGGTAGAAGCTCGCTGACAAGAGTTTTTCCTGAAAGTTGCCTTAGTTTTTCCCGCGAAACGTAATCCCCTTTAAAATAACTTAAAGCAGTTTTGAATGAGTTCTTCGCTTCTTCATTTTTGCCAAGTGCTTTTTGGCAATCACCTTTTAGCGTCCAAAAATTCCTCAACGAAGGAGTTAGTTTTATTCCTTCGTCGCAAAGTTCAATGCACCTTTTGTAATCTCTAATCCCAAACTTGTAACTTGCAAAATTAAAAATCGGACCTGTGTAGTGTGGAAAATATTTTTGAATTTCAAAAAAAGTTTTTTCCATTTCCTTTGAGTTTCCCGTTTCAGAATAAATTTTGTAGAGGTAGTTCAAAGCTAAAAAATCTTTTTGCTCTTTAAGAAAGTTTTTTACCCATCTTTCTGCACTTTTGTAATCTTTCTTCAAAATAATTTCAAGGTTTGAAACTTCTAAAACTGAACTCAGGTTTTCAGGAAAAAGTTTTCCACAAGTGTAAATTAAATCTTGAACTTGTTTTTGGTCTTTTTTGAGTTTTGCGAGTAAAATTTTTGTTCTGTAAGTGCTAAATTCATCGCTGTTTAAAGCAAAAATGTAATTCGCTGTTTCCTCTGCCTGAACAAGGTTTTCGTTTTGGATAAATTCATTTAATTTTACTGACAAACCGGCAAAAGATTTTTTGTCAAGATTGTAAACTTTCTCAATCGCAGCGAGGTACTCATCATTTTTATTGCTTCTCAGGTAAGCCTCACTAATTTTTTCGTTAAGAAAAGCGAAGTTTGGAAATTGCCCTAAAAGTTCACGCAAAACTAATTCCGCCTTAACTCCTCTGTCTTGAAAATTATAAAAATTCGCAAGGTAAAAGTAGTTTTCAAGCTGTTTGGGATTTTCCTTAATTTTGGTTTTGAAAAACTCTTCGGTTGGGTTTTGGTAAGTTACCGCTTTGAAATTTTTGTCTGCTTTTGTAAAAATTTGGTTTTCAGGAGAAACTTCAAACGTTTTTCCTTTTCCTTGTTCATCGCAAAATCTAAGTGCAAAATTTAGGTTTTCGCCTTCGTCGTGACAAAGTTTGATTAGAATTTTGTTCCAGCCTTTGTGCAGCTGCGTGTGAGAATTAAAAGTGTCAATTCCGTTGTCAAGTTCCTCTTCCTCACTCAAAATCAACTTTTCATTCAGCCAAAGTTTGAAAGAACCAGAAGTTCCAAGCCTTAAATCCACGTTTTGTTCAGTTTCTGATTTAACAAAAGTTACTGCGTAAGCGACGTTTGCCGTTCCCGTAAAGTTGTAAGCAAAATCAATCCAAACTTTGTTTGATTTTTTTGGTGGCACAAACCAAAAAGCAGGAGTTTTATCTTTTCCTTCGTAAGTTTTTGCAAAATCAATTTCAGTTTCAGGTGGAAAAACAGTGTCAAAACCGCTGTTTGAAACGTTGTCAAAAGTTCCGATGATTGCCCAGTTTTTAATGAAACCAAGTTTTGAGTAAAAATCCTTTTCAGCTTTTTTAAGCTCACCTTTCAGTAAAAAATTATCGCCTTGAAATTCGTTTGCAAAGGCGTAAACAAAACCTTGTTTGTCAGGGTTTTGAATGATTTTTTGGAGTAATTTTTCAACGTCTTTTCCTGAAGTTTTAAACGAAGCCGAACTAATTGAAGCCGTAAAATAATTGTAATCGTAAGCTGTTAATTTTTCAAGATTTTTCCACGCTTTTTCTTTGAAATTTTCTTGTTCGTTAATCAAAACCAAAGAAGCTAAAGCACGTTCTTCCTCCGTTTTGTTTTGCAGTGCTGTTTCAAATTTTTGCAGTGCTGTTTCGTGGTTATTTTTTATCCATTCCTGCCAGCCTTCGTCAACAAGACTTGCAAACGAGCTTTTAGCTAAAAGTAAAAAATAAAAAGTAAGTGTCAGAAAGTGAGTTTTTTTTGTGAACATTTTTCCTCTCAGGTTTTAATCAATCAAAATAATTTTTGGAATCAGGGTTAAATTAATTTTTTCACCTGAGCCTTTTTCAAGCCAATTTTTTGAAAACTTTAGCCAAAAAGCAACTTTTTCTTTTAGTTCTGCGAGTTCAACTCCAAGGTAAAAATTTCCGTAGGGCGAAAGTTTAGCGAGTGCTTTTTCAAACTGGCTAAGACTTCCTTTTGGATTTTCATTAGTAAGGTGGTAAAAACCAACTGCAACGTGAATTAAACCTTGCAAAAAATTTCTGTCTTTTCCGGTTGTTTCGTCCCAAAGTTCTTCCAAAGTATCGTGGCAATCAAAAAAATCAAGTTTATTAAATTCATCAATTCCTTTCAGAAATTTTTGTCTTCGTTCTTCGTTCATTTTTCAATCCATTTTTTAATGAAAATCTCACTCTTCAAAATCAATTTTTTTACGTTTTTGCTTTCTGGCTGAAGTTTTCTTTTTTTCTTCAATTCTTTTTTGAACGGAAGAAAAAGTAGGTTTTGTTTCAATCCGTTCTTCTTGAACGCTAAGAGCATTTTGCAAAAGTTGTTTTAATTTTTCTATTGTTTTTTCTTTGTTTTGGAACTGGCTTCGTGTTGTTTGTGAGCTAACACGAATTGTTCCGTCTGATTTAATTTTTGCAGCAAGGTTTTTACTGATGAGTTGTTTTTCAGTTTCGGAAAAGATTTGCGATGAAAAAAGGTTGAAAGTGAGTTGTACTTTTGAAGAGGTTTTGTTTACGTGCTGTCCGCCTGGACCGCTGCTTTTAACAAACTGAAAATCAAGTTCTTCTTCTCTGAAAACAATTTCTTTCACGTGTCAAAACCTTTAAATTTTTTGAAAGATAATTTTTTTAAAAGGTTTTTAAAACAAAAAAGGTTTTTGAAAAGCCGTCAGATTTTGAAGTTTACTAAAAATTCAACAATAAAAAGGAAACCGAGAAGAATTAGCGAACTAATCATCAAAAATGGTGTGTTTTTCATTTTTCTAAAGGTAGAGCCGTACTTGTATTTAAAAACCAATTTCTCCCAAATCAGTAACATTTTCTTTTCTCCCAACAGTTTTAATGTTTTTACTACTCAAAAAACCACCTTTGCAACAAAACAGAATGATAATTTTGCAAAAATGCCTTTTTAAGACAAGTTGCTCCGAAGTTGCAAAAAGAATGCTAAGAAGTTGTTTTCGTCCCGTTTTTTTTGCTGAAAGTTTGGGCGTTAGAAAAAATTAATCTGCTTTGCCTGAGAAAGCATTTTCGTAATGTTCAATGAAGTAACTGTTATTCTTGAAAATAACAACTACAACATCGAGCCTGAAAATGTGTTCAGAGAATTTTGGGTTTTCGGTAATAAAATTTTCTGAAGCAATTAATAAATTTTTCATTTTTGTTTGCGACACTCTAAAAATTGGATTGCCAAACTTTTCTCCACCTGATTTTACTTCAACAAAAACCAAAATTCCATTTTTTTCAACGATTAAATCAATTTCAAAACGACTGAAACGGTAGTTTTTTACGACCAAAACGTAGCCTTTTGCTTCAAGGTGGCTTAAAGCAATGCTCTCACCTTTTTTTCCAATTGCAGTTTTTGAAAAGTTTGTTTGCATAAATCTTAGTGAATGTTTAAATTTATTTTAGCCATAAAGCAATTTATCAAATTAAACCTCGTAACTTCTAAAAAAAAATTCCGTTTCACGAGAAAATTAAAACTCAAAGGCAAAAAAAATGTTTGAAGAAAGCCCTGAACCACAAAAGGTTGAAGAAAAAATTAGAAATGGCTTTAACACATTTATCAGAGCAAAAAATATTACCGGGATTTTGTTTGTTTGCCTTGGTATTTTATTGCTTATTGATAATTTCTTTGATAATTCTCCATTTGAATTTGGTAAAGTTTTTGCGGGAGCATTGTTTGTGTACCTTTCAGTTTATTTTTACCAGCTCTACCTCAAAAAACAAAACCATTACATTTTAATTCCTTCCTACACTTTTGGCGGACTTGGTGCTGGTTTCTTACTCACTGAATTTTTGTTTTTTATTCCTGAAACAGTAATTCCAATTGGAATAATGTTTGGGATTGGAACTGCTTTCTTACAAATTGCTTACTCAAACCTCACCAAAAGATGGTCAATGCTCATTCCGGGTGGAACAATGTTTTCAATTGGTTTAATGATTTTCGTTTCAGAATCTGATTGTTGCGAAACTTTAGCTCCTTCAATTTTTATGTTTGGGCTTGCAAGCACTTTTGGATTTGTTTACTTCCTTTCAACCATAAATGATAAAATCAAAACCGATTGGGCAAAGTATCCTGCAATTGTGCTTTTTTTAATTGTTGCAATGATTTTACTGACTTCAATCTCAAAATTAATTTTCCAGATAATTTTAGCTCTTGCACTTATTTCCAGTGGAATTTATCTTATCCAAAAACATTTTATTTCTCAAAAAAACGATGAAGAGTCATTTTAGATTATGGAAATTTTTAACTCAAACTCTTATGATTTTAGTGAACTAATCGGAAATTCCCAGCTTCTGCAAAAAGCTAAAAACCTCGCCGAAAAAGTCATTGAAGCAGAATCGGTTTCTGCTTTAATTATTGGTGAGACAGGAACAGGAAAAGGATTGTTGGCAAAAATCATCCACAACAACAGTTCACGAAAAAATGAACCTTTCATTGAAATTAACTGTGCGACGATTCCCGAAAATTTAATTGAATCAGAAATTTTTGGACACGAAAAAGGTGCTTTCACCGATGCAAAAACTTCTAAAAAAGGGCTGTTTGAAGTTGCCGACAAAGGAACTGTTTTCCTTGATGAAATTGGCGACATGCCTTTGATTTTACAAACAAAACTACTCAAAGCAATTGAAGAAAAATCTTTTCGCAGAGTTGGTGGAACCGAAGACATAAATGTTGACATCAGAATTCTTGCAGGAACAAACAAAAATTTGGTTACAAGCATTGAAAAAAAAACCTTTCGCAGCGATTTGTTTTACAGGTTAAACACAATCACAATTGAGCTTCCACCCCTGAGAAAACGCGGAGACGACCTTGAAATTTTAGCTTACCATTTTTTGCATTCTTTCGCTTTCAGGCACTCAAAAGAAATTTCACGGATTTCAGGTTCCGCCCTGACTTTGATTAAAAATTACACTTGGTTTGGAAACATTCGTGAACTTAGAAATGTAATTGAGCGTGCAATTTTAATGGCTGATTCAGATTGTTTGGAAATCAAAGATTTTGACCTTGAAATTGATGTGAAAAATGCAAACGAAACTTTTGAAGAAAAAATTTATGCACTGCTCAGACAGTCTTTTCAAGAAATCTTTGAAAATCTTACAACTGAACAAAGTGTTAATTTTGAAACTGTTGAGAAAGCAATTATTGCTTCTACGCTTGAATTTTGCAACTGGAACAAAAGTTTAGCTTCAAAATTTTTGGAAATGCCGCGACCAAGACTTGACAGAATGATTGAAAAACACAATCTTCTCAAGGAAAACTTCGAAAATGAAGACACAAACAAAGTTTTGATTGTTGACGACAACCAGGAGTTTTTAGATTTTCTCGCTTTAGCAATCAAAAACGAAGGCTTTGAAGTTGAAACAGCTTTAAATGGCTTGCAAGCCTATGAAATTTTTGAGAATTTTAAAGCTAAATTCGTTGTAACAGACATTTTGCTTCCAAAACTTAACGGCTTAGATTTGGCAAAAAAACTCCGTGAGGCTGCAAACCCAAAAATCATTTTTGTAACCGAAAAGCTCAAAGATGAACACTTGCTAAACAGTTTAAAAACTGAAACTGAACTCTATGGTTACAAATTTTTTGAAAAACCTTTCCACTTTGCCGAACTTTTAAAACTGCTGAAAGACACTCAAACTACAGAATGAAAACCATAAATTTACCTCCTGACAAATCAATTTCACACAGAGCAGCTGTTCTGGGAAGTGTTTTTGACGGAAAAGTTACAATTAAAAACTTTTCCACTTGTGAAGATTGCCTTTCAACGCTTGCTTGTTTGAAAAAATTAGGTGTGAAGTTTTCATTAAAAAACTCCACTCTGACAATTTTTGGCAAAGGACTTTACGGATTAAACAAACCTTCTGAGCCTTTGGATTGTGGAAATTCGGGAACAACGATGAGGTTTTTAGCAGGAATTTTAGCTCCGCAAAAATTTGATTGCGAGCTTGTTGGTGATTTTTCACTTTCTGAAAGACCGATGAAACGTGTTGTTGAGCCTTTGCAAAAAATGGGAGCAAAAATTGAACTTTCAACGAATGGAACTGCTCCAATCAAGATTTTTGGAAGTGAATTAAAACCAATTTCCTACAAAATGGATGTTGAAAGTGCGCAAGTTAAGTCTGCAATTTTGCTTGCAAGCCTTTACTCCGGCAAAAGCAAAATTTCCCATAAAACAAACTTTCGTAACCACACTGAACTTTTGCTTGAAGATTTTTTTGTAAACTCAAAGACTTGGGATATTTTTGTTCCAAATGATTTTTCAGCAGCTGCTTTTTGGATTGTTTTTGGGCTTGCGAACACTTCAAACATTTCAATCAAATTGGAAAATGTTGGTTTAAACCCAACAAGAACTGCTTTTTTAGAAATTGTTTTGAAAATGGGAGCAAAAATCAAAATCAAAAATCAAAAATATTTTGGAAAAGAACTTGTTTGCGATTTGCAAATTTTTCCTTCAAAAACTCAAAATGTAAAAATACCGAAGAACTTAATTTCAAACTTAATTGATGAAATTCCAATTCTTTCCGTGCTTGGAATTTTTAGCAAAGGCAAGTTCACACTAAAAAATGCTTCCGAACTCAGATTTAAGGAAGTTGACAGAATTCAAGCCTTAATTGAAATTTTCGAAACGTTAGAACTTGATTTTAAAGAGTTTGAAGATGGTTTTTATTTTTTCCCAAAACAAGTTTTGTTACAAAAAACATTCCCAAAATCTGAAGACCACAGAATTGTGATGGCTCAGGCAATCTTTTCGTTACTCACAAAAAATCAGATAAAAACAACAAACTTTGCTGCTACAAAAATCTCCTTTCCAAACTTTTTGGTTGAATTTGAAAAAATCTTAAAAATTCTCTAAACAAACCTAAATTTTTTTGTGTAGAAGCAAAGATTAACTTTAAGCAGAGAAAACTCAGGATGTTAGAAAACGAATTAGAAATCATTGCAAAAGCAAAAAATGGCGATTCAATTGCTTTCAAGAGACTTTTTGATAATTACAGCCCCGTTGTTTACCGTGTTTCCTTACAAATTGTCGGTAATGTTGAGGAAGCAAAAGATGTTACTCAAGAAGTTTTTATACGAGTTTTCCGTTTTTTCCATACTTTTGACGAAGAAAAATCATTTTTTACCTGGCTCTACAAAATTGTACTGAATGCAAGCTACGACCAGGCAAAAAAACAAAGACGAAACACAAAAACTTCGCTTGATGAAAGACAAGAAGAAGAATACCCGGATTTTCCTTCCGACTCAAGTGAAGCACCTGATAAACCTTTGTTAAAAGAAGAATTAAGAAGTGTTGTAATGAAACTTGTTGATACTTTGACAAACCAGCAAAAAACAGTTTTTGTTTTGCACGACCTGCAAGGAATTTCTCACGAAGAAGTTGCAAATATTTTAAAATGCAGTCAAGGAAACGTAAGAAGTCATCTTTTTGCTGCAAGAAAAGCGATTAGAGAATCGCTTGAAAAAAATTATCCTGAACTTTTGGAAAGTATTTAAAATGCACGAAAAATTTGAAAAAATGATTTGGGAAGGAATTGATTCCTTTACTACAAATGAACAAAAAGAACTTAAAGAACACTTGGCAACTTGTGAAAATTGTTCAAAAGAATTGTCTAAAGTTGAACAATTATTTTTAGTTTTTAAGAATAATTCTTTGAACGAAACTGAAAAATCTAACCTTTGGGAAAATATTTGTGCTGAACTAAAACTTGATGAAAAGGTTGAAGGCTGGGAAAAAATTTCAAATTCTTTCCTCAAAGAGACCCTTGGCGAAAAAGATAAAACAGAAATTTGGAACAAACTCGAAAACGAAATTTTTTCAGACAAAGACAGTTTTAAAAATATTTTTCTAAACGGAAAAAACCTGACAGAGTTAGAAAAAACAAGCATTTGGGAAAATATTTGTGCTGAACTAAAACTTGATGAAAAGGTTGAAGGCTGGGAAAAAATTTCAAATTCTTTCTTCAAAGAAACTCTTGGCGAAAAAGATAAAACAGAAATTTGGAACAAACTCGAAAATGAAATTTTTACACAAAAAAAGCCTTCCAATGTTTTTGAACTGAAACCAAAACAAACCAAAATTTTGCGTTGGTCAAGCATTGCGATTGCTGCAAGTTTTGCATTTTTTGTTGTTGTAAACAATTGGAACACAGAGATAAAACACAAAACTGAAACTGCTGACGTTGAAATCAAAATCCCAAACTCAGAACACATTGATTTGCAAAAAAAAGGTGAAGTTAATGTAACTTACATTAATGTTGACACGCTCACAAAAGCAGAAAAAGACAGCCTCAAAGCCGATAGCCTCAAAAAAGCCGAAACAGAAAAGCTTAAAAAATAATTTTTTTTCTAAAATTAAAACCTTCAAGTTTGTATTGAAGGTTTTTTTATTTAAATTCAATTGCCTTTAACGGGCTTTCAGAAAATATAATTTTATTGATAAGGGGGTTTTTCCGATGCTAAAAAAATTTAGTTTAATTATTGTTTTGTTTAGCTTTGTGCTTGTTAGTTTTGGTCAGACAGAAAAAGAAATTAACTTTGTAACCATTGAGCAAATTGCAAAAAGTATTGAAGGTAAAAAACCAATGAACGTTGGTTTTGATATTGATGACACAGTTTTGTTTTCGAGTCCTGGTTTTTACTACGGGAAGCAAAAATATTCTCCTGAAAGCAATGCTTTTTTGGGAATGACTGAATTTTGGAACGAAATAAATAATGGACTTGACGCTTACAGCATTCCAAAAGAAAGTGCGAGACAAATCATTGAAATCCATAAAAAACGAGGCGATTCAATTTATTTTATCACTGCAAGACCAAAAACAAAAACAGAAACCGTAACAGAATTGCTTGCAAAAACTTTTGGCATTGAAAATCCAAACAAAGCAATTTTTACGGACCACAAAACAGGCGAAAACACAAAAATCAAGCCTTTAACCGACAACAAAATTGAAATTTACTACGGCGATTCTGATTCGGATATTGAAGCAGCAATTGCAGCAAAAGCAAGACCGATAAGAATTATGCGGGCAGGAAATTCAACCAATAAACCAATGCCACAAAATGGTAAATTTGGTGAGGAAGTTTTAGCCAATTCT
>JADZEA010000025.1 GCA_020850775.1 bacterium | reverse complement strand
GTGTCTCAGGGTTAAAAGGGTTTGGGAAATTTTGTGAAAGTGAAAAATTTTGTGGTAAGTTTTCATTTTGAGAGGCTGCGTTCGTACCAAAAAAATCAAACTTTCCAACAATCACGTCAGAGTGTCCGCCGTTGTAAGTTGTGCTGTAAACATTGTTTGTAACAGGAAAATCAGGTGATTCCGATGAAGCTAAAAAATAAATCACTTCATTTTGGTAAAAAGCTGTCGGGTTTCCAAAATCCTGATTGTCAAGGTCAATTCCACCGTAAGTCGCGTAGTAATTAAGCTTTGTTCCGGCTGGATTGAGTGAGCTTAGAAAAATATCAGTGTTTCCGTGATTAATTTCGTTTAAATTTTTGTAAGGCAAAGGCGAAAGAACTACGTTTGTGTGTCCTGTAACGTAAATGCAACCGTTAGTTCCAACAGCAATTCCTCTCCCTGCTTCTGCAAACTGATTTCCAAGGTAACTTGAAAAAACTAAACCACTTCCATTTTGATTAAACTTCGTTAGAAAAGCTTCTGAGCCACCTTCGTAAGTTGTGTCTGCTGCTGTTTGAGTTTTTGGAAAGTCTAAAGAAGTTGTTGAACCTGTCAGGAAAACAAAGCCATTGGAATCAGTTGTCAGTTCGTAGCCTGTGTCGTTACTTGTTCCGCCAAAATAAGTAGAAAAACTTAGTGCGTTTCCTGTTGGATTAATTTTGGTAACAAAAGCATCGATTGTTGAGCCGTCTCCGTTGTAAGTCAGGTCGTAAGCGTTTGCTGTAGTTGGGAAATCGGTTGAAGCAGTGTAACCAGTAAGGTAAGCAAAATCATTGGTGTCCGAAGTTAGCCCGTAAGAAGTTTCAGCAGAATTTCCACCGAGAAAAGTTGAGTAGTTGAGAGCTGTTGCTGTCGGATTTAGTTTGGTTAAAAAAATGTCAACAACTCCGCCGATTGTTGTGTCAAAAGAACCGGCAACCATCGGAAAACTTCCTGAAGTCGTGTAACCTGTAATCAAAGCGGAGTTTTGCGAGTCAAGTTCCATTCCGTAAGCTTGTTCAGTGAGAGTTCCACCAAAAAATGTTGAGTAGAGAAGAGCGTTTCCCGTTGAGTTAATTTTTATTCCAAAAATATCGAAACCGCCGTTGAAAAAAGTGTCAAAAGTTCCTGAAGTCATCGGGAAATCGTTTGAAGAAGTGTAACCGGTAACGTAAACTGAATTGTTGCTGTCTTTTGCAATGCTGTAACCTTCTTCATTGCTTGTTCCACCGAGATAAGTTGAGTAGTTCAAAGCAGTTCCGTTTGAATTCATTTCAGAAATAAAAAGGTCGTAATTTCCAGCTGACGTAATGCTGTAACTTCCGCTTGTTACGGGAAAATTTGTTGACGCAGTTCTTCCGCCAAGCACAACTGAACCGTTAGAATTTACTTCAATTCCAAAACCTCTTTCGTCATCGTTTCCACCAAAAAAAGTCATAAAATCAAGTTGCGGGTCAATGAAAAGAGTTTTGTTTTTATCGTAGTTTGCAAGTTTAAAGCAGAAACTGTTTTCGTTTTCAAGAATCACAAAAGCAGACGGAACTTCAATCTTTTTACCGTTAATTAATTGGTAGGTAAAAGGTTTGTTTTCAATAATTTTTCCTGCCTGAGTGAAAATTTCAAGGTTTCCGTTTGGTTGAAGTTCTAAAAAAACAGTTTTTGGGTAAGAAAGTATGATTTTTTGTGGTTCCGCTTGTGGCAAAACAATAAAATCATATTTTAGTTTTTGGTTTTCAGTGTAGTAAACAAGATTAATTCCATCGTAAAGGTTTGTAAAAACGAGTTTTGAATTTTGTTCTAAAATTTTTGGCTCGCAGTTTGAGTTTTTGAATTGTAAATTTACAACGTTTTGGTTAAAGAAATAATTGATGCTAAAATTATTTTTTGCAGTTGCCAAGTTTGTTAAGAATAAGAAACTTGCAGTGATAAAAAGAGTTTTCATCTTGGTTTCCTCGGTTAATTAAAATTTCACGCACTTTACTTTTAAAAATAAATTAAAAATTAAGTTAATTGACACAAAAAAATCAGAAAGCAAAAGTTATACCTTGACACACAGGCTTGACAAATTTATTTTGGTTTTAGCTGACGGAGCAAGACCGGACGTGATGGAAGAATTGCTTGTAAAAGGTGAGTTACCAAACATTTCAAAACATTTGGTTGAAAGAGGGAAATTTGGCAAAGCAACTTCAGTTTTTCCAACAACAACAGGACCAGCTTACGTTCCATTTTTGACGGGAATTTTTCCCGGAAAAGCAAACATTCCCGGAATCCGTTGGTTCAATCCAAAAGAGTACGCAAAAAAAGGCTGGAACTCCGAACAGTTCAGAAGCTACGTTGGAATAGAAAGTTTTTTGTTAAACTCTGACCTAAACCCAAATTTTAAGACGCTTTTTGAGATTTTCCCAAATTCAGCTTCGGTTTTCAATTCTGTAACACGCGGAGTTAGTTCTGAAAATGAACTTGGCGGGAAAATCCGTTTTTTTTACTGGCTTTACGCTCATTGGACTCATCAGTGGAACTTTATTGATAAAATGGCAGGTGAACACCTTGTAACAATTGCGAAAAGAGACTACAAGTTTAGTTTTGTAGTTTTTCCCGGAATTGACGCACTCACTCACGTTTTTCATCCAAATCACTTGAAAGTGATAAAATCTTACCACGAACTGGATAACGGAATTGGAAAACTTGCAGGAGAACTGAAAAAGCAAGGCACCTACGAAACGACAGGAATTTTAATTACTGCTGACCACGGACTGACACCAACTCACACACATTTTGGAATTCCCGAATATTTTAGGGAAAGAGAAGTCAGGACGCTTTACCACCCGTTAATTTTCAGAAGAAATCCGGAGGTTACGATTGCAGTTTCAGGAAACGCGATGGCAAATCTTTACATCAAATCTGAAGGAAAAGATTGGAACCAGATGGCATTTTACGAGGAACTGAATGAACTTTACATTAAAGATTTACTTAATTACGAGGCGATAGAACTTGCAATTTCTTTGAGTGAGAAAGGCGAAATTGTTGTTAGCGGAAAGGAAGGGACGGGATTTCTTGAGCAAACCGGAGTTTCTGAACTTTCTTACAAAGTTGTTGGAAAAGATCCTTTGGAACTTGGAAATTTACCTGAAACAATGACTTTTGACGAAAGCCTTGAACTAACTTTTGAGACAAAATTTCCGGACTCTTTGGTTCAGTTGTTGCAAATTTTTACTTCACAAAGAACGGGAAATTTATTGTTAAGTGCAAGCTGCGGATTTGATTTGAGAGAAAAATGGGAAAGTGTAGAGCATTTTTCAAGTCACGGAGCATTGTTTCGTGAACACATTTTGGTTCCGTTTGTTACGAGTTTCAAATTGAATTATGATTTTATCAGGACGGTTGATGCCTTTCCGATGATTTTGGAGCTTTTGGGAGAAAAAATTCCTGAAGGAATTGATGGAAGGAATTTGTTTAAAATGCCACGGAAAGAATCTTAAAAAGAATAAAACTTCGCTTTGTTTCTTTTTTAAAATGGAAAGTTGAGGATTTTACTTAGGAATTTAAAATTAAATTTTTTACCTTTGGAAAGTTAAAAAAAGCGAAAGGACTTGAATTGGTACCTGAAAAACTGACTTTCAGAAAAAAAATAAATGGATTTTTTAAGTACGTTTCAATAAAAACGCAGGAAAGACCTGTTTTGATGAACCTTGAAGTTACTAAACGTTGTAACGCAAGGTGTGATTTTTGTGATTACTGGAAAACTAAAGATAAAAATGAGCTTGAAGATTATTTGCCAATTGTGAAAAAAATAGATCCGCTTGTTTTGGCGATTACAGGCGGAGAACCAACTTTGAGGCGTGATTTGGTTGACATTGTCAGAAGAATTAAGGAAAATGTTGATACAATTTACATTTCAATGATTAGCCACGGTTACATGCTTACAGAAGAAAAAGCAAAAGAACTTTACGAAGCCGGGCTTGACCAGATTTGCATTTCAGTTGATTACATTGGCGAAAGACACGAAATTTCACGAGGGCTGAAAGGCTTGTGGAATCATTTGGAAGATTTAATTCCAAAACTTGGTAAAATTGGTTTCCAAAATGTTGCTTTGAACACAATAATTATGAATGACAACCTTGACGAAATCATTCCGCTTGTTCACAAAGCTAAAGAATGGGGCGTAAAAATTGGATTTTCAAGCTACACTTCGCTGAAAGTCGGAAACGATTCTCACTACGTTGTTTACGAGAGGCAGGCGGAACTTGAAAAAATTATTAAAGAAATTTTGAGGCTGAAAGGTGAATTGAAAAATGTAATGAGTTCAGATTTTTACCTTGAAAACATTCCTTCTTACTTTTCAAACAGAGCTTTGGGTGATTGTCAGGCGGGAAAATATTGGGTTCAGGTAACTCCTGACGGTTACATTAAACATTGTTCAGAATTTCCGATTTTTACTCACTACTCAGAGTACAACTACAAAGAAATTGTTTCTCCTGATTGTGATAAATGTTGGTACAGTTGTCGCGGAGAGTCTCAGGCTCCGTTTAGTTTTAAAAGAGTTTACGAATTGGTTACGCAATAAAAATGAAAACAGAAAGACAGTACAAAAACGACATTCTTGAGGTTTGCAAGCGGATTTATGCAAAAGGTTACGTTGCTGCAAACGATGGAAACGTTAGTGTTAAACTTTCTGACGGGACTTTTTTAACGACACACACGGGACGAAGCAAAGGTTTTTTGACTTTTGACGAGCTTGTCAAGGTTGACGGAGAAGGCAAAGCAATTTCTAAAGGTAAGCCTTCAACAGAAGTAGGGATGCATCTTGGAATTTACAAAGACAGGAAAGATGTTAAAGCAATTGTTCATGCTCATCCGGTTTTTGCGACGGCTTTTGCTGTAGCAAGGCTTTCGCTTGAGAACTGCACGATTCCTGAAATTGTAACGACACTTGGGGCAATTCCGCTTGCACGTTACAGTACACCTTCGACAGAGGAAATGGCAAATTCAATCAGTGAACACATTAAAACTTCCGATGCACTGCTTTTGGCAAATCACGGAGTTGTTTGTGTTGGTTTTGATGTTTTTGATGCTTACTACAAACTTGAGAGAGTTGAGCATTTTGCACAGATTTCGTTTTATGCAAGAATGCTTGGAGGCGAAAAGTTGCTGACAAACCGGGAAGTTGGAAAATTGAGGGAAATTCAGGGAAAGTATGGAGTGATTGGAGAAACTAAGGAATGCGTAACTTGTGAAAGTTCAGTAAAAGAAAAAAATGATGTTTCAAAAGCATTGGCAAAAGCGATTCAAGATTTATGTTAAGAACAATTTGGGCATTTATCGGAGTAGGATTTTGGACACTTGTTATCGGTCCAATTGTGATTTTGGGAGGCTTGATGAAGGTTTCACAAGATTTTTTGAATAAATTCGGGATTGTTTGGTCTCATTTGATTCTTTGGCATTGTGGAGCAAAGGTAGAAATAGAAGGTCTTGAGAATATTGATGCGAACAAGACTTATGTTTTTATTGCAAATCATCAGAGTCATTTTGACATTCCGGCTTTGCTGGTAACAATTCCAAAGCAATTGCGAATGGTTGCAAAGGAAGAACTTTTTAAGATAATAATTTTTGGGCGGGCGATAAGGGCAGCGGGACACATTTCAATTAATCGTCAGAATAGAAAAGAAGCTGTTCAAAGTATGCAGAACATTGCAAAAAGGATGGTTGATGAGAAGATTTGTCCTTTTATTTTTCCGGAAGGAACGAGGAGTCCGGATGGGAATTTATTACCTTTTAAAAAAGGTGCTTTTACTTTGGCGAACCAGTTTAAAGCACCAATAATTCCAATTGCAATTTGGGGAAGTAAAAACATTTTGTTAAAAGGAAAACTTAGAGTAAATTCAGGTAAGATTTACCTTAAAGTTTTACCTGAGATTAGCGAGAGAGAGGTAGCCGAAAGTGATTTATTGGCTAAAACACAATTGATGTTTGAGAATGAGATATCCGGGTTGCGATTAAGAGGATAAAAATATTAGGATAAAAATGCAGAGAATTAATATTTTTAGTTGACTTCAAAATTAGTTTAAGTTAATTTGAAAGCAACTATTTTAGGAATTTACAATTTTACACAAAAAATTGTAATGGAATGGGTTTTTTAAAACTAAAAAAATACGTGAAAATCAAAAAAATGTTAATAGAGATAGTTATATCTAAATTTTAGGAGTTTCAACTATGTCAATTGGTAAGAAGCTACTTATTGGTATTTTTGCTTTAAGTCCTTTGAATGCACTTTATTCGGCAGAAATAAATTATGTTGGTTCTTATGATATGAGAAATATATCATCAGGCAGAACTTTGGGTAAAGGTGTTTTTACTTTTGGTATGGACATTAAAGGGTATGATGCTGGTAACCAATACAGTACAATTATAGGTCGTTGGCTTTTTAATTATGGAATTACAGATAATTTTGCATTATCTATTGTTCCAATTTTTTACGAAGATTTTAATTTTTCGCAAAAGCCAATTACTCGTGCTGAGCAATACAACCTTCCTGGTAATACTAGTATTGGTATTAAATATGGTTGGCATTTTATGGATGGAAAACTTGATTTAAGCACTGGTTTTTTACTTGGGGTTACAACGGGACAAGTGCAGAATGTAGTTTTTGAGCCTTACGAAGCAAATGCTTATTCAGGAGAATTACGTGTAGCCGGAACTTTTAATTTAGATGAAGAAAATATTGCTGTATCACCCAAAATCCATCTGAACCTTGCTTACAAAAATCACAATGACGCTGGTGAAAATACAGCAACAGATGAAATTCTTTACGGATTAGGTGTGGAATATTCTATTAATACTCAATGGAAAGTAGGATTAGAGATTTATGGAAATCAATACATAACTAAACCACCAAAAGATGTTTACAATGGAGTTAAATTTCAAAGAAGCAATTACCTCTACATTGCTCCACGTGTAGATTACGTAAATAGCGATTGGATGAAATTCTTTTTGAGTTTTGACATTAGAGCTGTTGTTGGTGCTGATAAAGAATTTGTTTATGACAAAAAAACTTTTGATACTTATCCTTCTATCAGAGGTGTAATTGGAATGGAAATTAGCTCAGGTCCTTCTGACTTTTCTAAATCAAAATACCTTAATCCGGATGATTTGATAGAAAAAGTCATCAAAGGACAAGATCTTATGGAAACTGAAGATGAGTTAGAGGTAATTCGTCAAGAGAGAATCAGAGCTGAAAAAGAGCTTGAAGAACTTAAAAAAATGTTAGAAGAAAAAGATAAATAATAAATCCTGAGAGTTTCCTTTATGAAAGATACTCGTTTGAAAAGTATAGATTGTTTTTTGCTTTTTCTATTGATAGGTTTTTTAATCTTACCCAAAGAAAATAAAGCAGAAACTAAAGTTGTTAGCAGTGTGATTTCAAAAATGAAAGCTAATGAGTATTCTCAGCTTTCTGCAGATGAAACATTTGTAACAAAACTAATCAAAAATGCAACAATAGAAATTAAAGCACGACTTTCTGAAAACGCTGAACCAAAAGAAAGTTTGGCGTATTGGGAAGAAATTACCAAAATTCAAAAAAATGAAAACCTTAGCCTTTATAAAAAAGAAAATGCTTCTGCAATCGAAGCAACTTCTGAAATTATAAACCTTAGAAAAACACAAAATCAGGTTTCTTTGGCAAAAGTGCGTAAACTAAGAAAAAACTTGATTGCAAGTGCTAATCCAACACAATTGCAAAGAATGTTTGGCAATGATTTGGAAAGTTTTTTTGAACTTTATAGTTTGAGAAAATATTCAGTTGCTTCTTTAGGATTTCAGGAAATTCTTTCTGTTTACCCGTACACCGATGTTGCCGATGTAAATTTTTTCCTTGCTGAATCTTATTTTGCAGTGAAACAATTTCCGCAAGCAATAGAATCATACAAAAAATCTTTAAGTGGAATAAATCCAGAGGAATACAACAAAGCAGCTAAAAATAAACTTGCTTTGATCTATTTAATTTTAGGTATGCGTTCTGATTTGTTTCAAATGACTAAAGAAGCACAAAATTCAGGAATTCCTAACCTTTACCTAAGCCTTTTAGACCAAAAACAATCAAACCTTGAAAGTGCTTACGATGCCGTTAAAGAAGTAAGCAGCGATTCTCCAATTTATGAACGAGCACTTTATTTAAAAGGTCAATTGGCGGTTTTGCTTAATTCTGGGGAAGAAGCTAAAAAAGATTTTGAGATTTTAATTAAAGACGAGAACGCGGAAATTGAAGAACTGAAAGAACTTGCTAAAATTAAAATCGGTTACATTTTTATCGCTGAAAAAAATTATCAAAAAGCAGATTCAATGTTTATGGAAGTGGATAAAAATTTTGAAAACTATGATTTTGCTTTGGTTGGAAGTATGTGGGTCGGGCATTTTCAGAAAGATTCTGAAAAAGTAATTGAAATTGGAGAAAGTATCCTTAAAAAATATCCAAAATCAATAAAAACTTACGAAGCATTGTCTTTGTTAAACTTTCACAAGCAATTCATTGAATGGCCAAACCTTCAGTTAGAATCTTTTCAATACGTAAAAAATGCTTTGGATAAATTTCAGGAAGGTAAAGAACTTAACGATGAGTACGTGAAATTATCAGTTGTTGAAGGAAGTTTACAAGAAAACTTGGCTACAAGCATTCATCAAAAAAAATATGCTTTGGCTGACTCTGTTACTTTTCAAATGAATAAAATTGCTGTGTTGAAAAAAGCAATCGTGCATAACCACATAAAAACTTGGGATGTTTATCCGGCTTTGTTTAAAGAACTAAGTTTTGACCTGGGAACAAAATTAAGTGCTTTTTATGACGAGCAATTGAAAAAAGAAAATCAAAAACTAAGTTTTAACAAGCAAAAAACAGGCATTTTAGTTAATCAAACCGAACAAAACAGGAATTATTCCGAAGGTATTTTGTTTGATGCAAGGGCAAAACGTGATAAAGTTATGGAAACTTTAACAGCAATTGAAAATGACATTGCTGCTGAAAGAATAAAATTAGAAGGAAGCAGAAATGCCTGGTTACCTGATAGTTTGCAATTAGTTAAGGTTCAAAATGATTCTACCAAAAAAGAGGAAGTACTCAAACTTGAAGATGAAATTGCCTTTAAGAAATCTAACGTAAAACTTTATGCTGAAAAAATTGGAATGCTTGAGAAAAAACGGGATGAAGTTTTAGCAGTTTACCAACAGCAGGCTGACAATGTCTCAAGTGTAGAAAAAGCTGCTTCAAAAGACTACGAAAACTATTCAGTTGCCGCTCGCAGCTCTAATAAATTAGATAATTTGACAAAAAGAGTTGAGTTAGCTAATTCAAAGAATGCAGAAGCTACTTTAGAAAATGAAAATGTTTACTTAGGCTTAGATAAATGGGGTGATTTTGCTCATACTAAAATTTTAGTTTCAGGGGCAGAGGCTTATTTTTACAATACAAGCAGAACTGACCAAATTAACATTATTCAGGAATTTGCAAATGAATTGATTGCAAAAAAGGATACTGTTGAGGTTGCAAACAGAATTGAAGCACTTAAAAATGAAGTTGTGCTGATTGATGCTATCTTGAAGGACAATGGAATTGAAATTCCGGAGCTGCAAAATAAAATTAATGAAAATGTTTTAGAGGAAAATGCAGTAGAACCTTCTCAAGAAGATTCTGAAAAAAAATAACAACAAATCGTAAGGTTTTGAGTGGGAAAAATGCTAATGAAGAACTCCTTTTTTAAAATTATTGGTTTTGTTTTTGTTTCTCAGGCAATAGTTTTTAGCCAGGAGAACACAGAAAACCCAATTGTTGCTGACAATGTTGAAACTACAATTCAAACTAATCCAACTAAGTTAGATAGTTTAACCCTTTCCAAATTAGTAAGGTTAAGAGTAAAATTAAGGGAAGAACTGGAAAGTTTGCAATCTCAAAAAGATAGTTTAGCAGAGGTGTCTTACAAAAATCTTGATAATTTTTTGAGTTTGAATGCAGACACAAAATACAAAGAAGATGTTTTAATCAGACTTGCCGAAGTTACAATTCAAAAGGAAAAAGAAGATAATTTTCTAAAACAAGAAGAATACACAAAACGAGTTCTTGCTGACCCAAACTATGACGAACCTTTTCCAAAAGATAGTTATGCTAAATCAATAGGTTTGCTAAACCGTTTTGTAACAGAGTACCCAAACAGTAAATATTTAGACAAAACCTACTACAACTTAGCATTTTTAAACAATAAAACGGGAAACACCGAGATTGCTAAGACTTACAACGAAAAAATTCTGAAATCTTTTCCTGAAAGTGATTACTTTGTAGAGGCTTTGATGGCTTTGGGAAATTATTATTTTGAGCCGCCAAAAGAAGGTAATTACGAAGACACTGAAGCAAGAATTCGTAAAGCCATAACTTACTATAAACAAGTTCTTGAATTTAGAGACTCAAGAAGATACGCAGAAGCACTTTATCGGTTAGGTTGGTCAAATTACAAACTTGTTTTATTGCCGGAAGCAGTTGGTTATTTTACAAATCTTTTAGATGATATTGAAAAATACAAAACTTATCCGAACAGGCTTTCAAGAGACAGAAAATTATCTGTAACAAACCCGGATTTTTACGAAGATGCTTTAACTTATCTTGCAATCAGTTTTACCAATGACTCTACAAGGACTGAAAGAGGTGGAAAAAAGGCTTTTGCTTACAAAGGTCCGGATGGAGCAAAAAGCTATCTTGAAGGAATTCAAAGACAATTTGCTGAAAAAGACTGGAAACCTTACGGAGCAGATATTTTCCTGAAAATTGGTAGCGAATACCAAAAAGCTGGTCAAGGGCATCAGGAAAATGCTTTAAAATCATACACTTACCTACTTGACCATTATCCGCTTTACAACAAAGCACCAATTGTTCATAGAAATATAATTTCAATTGAAGCACTCAAGGAACCTCAGGATAAAGAATCTCTTTACGCAGCTAAAAAAGGGTTTTACGATAAATATGTCAACGAAAGTGCTGCTTGGGTTGTTCATTTTAAAGACAAGGAAGATCCGGAAGTTTTGAAAGAAAGATTAAAAATTGGCGAGCAGTACCTTGCTGAAAACGTTTCTGCTGCGACTTTACTTGTTAATAAAGAACCAAGTCAGGCAGCTAATGAGTTACTTGTTCAGGCAACTCACGATTACTTGGCTGCTTTTCCAAATGGTTATCGCGCACCTTTGTTTCAACAGTACATTGGAATTACTTTAAAAGAATTGGGTAAAACTGATGAAGCATTTGACACTTTGTTTGTAATGGCGGCAAAATTTAAAGACACTGAAGATATTAAATATTATGCGAGCATTGAAGATTGGGACACAAATAATTTTATATTTTTTAGTGTTGACTCGTTGCGTTATCTCGCAACCAAAAACTCTGTTGCTTACGCTCAGGAAATGGTCAAAGAAGTTCCGCCAACAGTGGTTTTAGCTGACAGCACAACTCCGGATTCTGTTAGGTTTGCCCAAACTGAACTTGCTCCGCAAGAGCTAAAACTTGTTAAGGCAATTGATAACCTGATAGCTTATTTTCCTGAGGATTCTTTGGTAGCTCCTTTGACCTGGGACTTGGGGCTTTTAAATTTCAATAGAAATCGTTATCCGGACGCAATTGCAAAATTTGAAACATTGATTAAATCTTTTCCTAATGACAAAAACGTCGTTGGAGCAGAAAAAAACATTATTGAAAGCTACTTTAGAATGGGGCAGTTCGATGTTTCTGCTGAAAGGTCAAGAGCTTTGTTATCTTTGGGAGTTCTTAACAAAGAAGATAGTTCAGCGGTTTTGCAAAGGTTGGCAATTGCAAATATTAAAGGCGCAAAAAACGAAACCAATTACATCGTTTCTGCTGAAAGACTTTTGAGAACAGTTCAGGATTATCCAAATTATGATAAAATTGGGCTTGTAATTATGAACGCTGCTGAGCAATACCGTTTAGCTGCTGAAAATGATTCAAGTAAAGCAGATTCACTTTACAAAAAAGTTATTGATACTTACGATATTTTGATTAACCGCTATCCGAAACTTGAAGAAACAAAGGTAGCACACCAAAACAAAGCTTACATTTATCAGGACAGGTTGAAAAATTACCTTGCAAGTGCTGAAACCTATGAGAATTTTTACAAAACTTACCCAACAGACGAAAAAGCATCCGGATTCTTGATTGAAGCAAGAGCTAACTATGAAAAATTACAAGACTGGAAAAGTGCAATTCGTGTAAGTGATACTTTTGTGAATGGTTTTCCAAATGATGAAAGAGCGAATCCTGTCCTCTTTGCGACAGCTGAATTTTATTTGAAATTAGACGATGTTGAGAGTGCAAACAAAATTTATGAAGATTTTGCAGCAAAATTTCCTGACGATGCTTTAACTGTTAAGGCATTTTATGACAGAGGAATTTATTTCAAAGAAAAAAGGTCTGATTACACAAAATCTTTAGATGAATTTCAAAAAGCAGTTGAGAGAAACAAACAGCTTGAAGCTAAAGGGCTTCCTTCCAATCCTTACTGGGCTGGAGAAGCACTTTATGAAATTACTGAAAAAGAATTACAAGACTACCTCGTTTTTGAAATGAAAAATGCAGGAAGTGTAAAATCTGACATTGAGAGAAAAATAAAACTAAGAGACGGACTTGCAGAAAAATACGCTTACCTTGCCGGACTTAGCGTGCGAAGGTACCCAAAAGCTGCTTACTCTTTAGTTTTGATTGAAGAAAATTTTGCTGAAAATTATGCCTCACAAGCTATTCCTGATAACAATGCTGTGAAAAAAGTCTCAGTAAGCAGGGAATCTTACGATATTTTTTCTGCTTGTGTTAAACGTTACGAAGAAACACTTTTAACCCTTAATGAATTTATGAATAAATCCCGCGAAGGAAGAACTCAGCAACTCGCAACAATTGACACAACTTCGGTTGAACAAATGAAAGCGATTGCCGTGATTGATTCAGGGCTTGTTGACGCTGAAAACATTATTGGTAAGATTCAGGTAAGGCTTCCAAGAATTCTTTTCAACACTGCTGAAATTAATTATCAAACTGTTGAAACATTCTTACAGTACGGTGATATTGCTAAAGAATTGGAAACAAGCAAAAAACGAAATAAATTTGTTGCTTACGTTGCTAAAAAAGATGCTTACATCAATACTCCTGACAAAAATTTTGGTATTAAACCTGTTGCAGACCAAATTATCAGTTTGCATTTGAAAAATTTAAATACCCTGGACTCTTTAGGAATTTCCAATGAGTGGAACACAAAATCAAAAGACAGAATTGTTCAAATTTCACAAATTGCTCCGCAAGAGTATTCAAAGGTTACAAATGAATGTTTAAGCGAAGTTGAAAGAGAAATTGCACTTTACAAATCAAGCCTTGAAAGTATTAAAAAAGCAAGTTCCAACATTCCACAAGCTATTTTTGAAGTCCCTGTTTACATTCCAATTTACCTGAAACTTTCTTCAGACAATTCTTTGCAGGTGTTTGAAAACTACAAGGCTTACCTTACAGTTTATCAAAATGCTTCAATCAATACTTCAGCTTCAAGACAAGCGGAAGAATCAATGTCTCAAACTGGTTATGAACTTGGGCAAAAATACCTGAAACTTGCTGAAAGTTTTAGAAATGAAAAAAAATATTGTGACCAAAAATATTTGGAAACAGATTTGGTAGAATGGAGTGATGCTGCATTAAACTTTAGTGATTGGGAAATTCAACTTACGGATTTAGCAAAAACTTCTTTGCAAAATACTTATCAGGTTCAAGCAGACTTGTCTTTAGCTACAAACCCTTACACGGGAAAAATTATTAAAGAATTGATTACGATTTCACCTGCTGAATTTAAAAGCCTGATTAATGTTGAAGAAAAATCACAACTTGTTGCAACAAATTTAACAGATTGGCTTGTTTCTTCAGTTTACACTGAAGGCTATTCCCGTTTAAATTTTGATGATTCTTCCTGGAAACAAGTAAGTGCGGGAACTCAATGGTCTCAAGAACTTCAATTTCCAACCGCTGAAGAAGGAGCAACTTTGCCAAAAAGCCTTTGGAACGAATCAACAAATATTTGGAAAAAAATCAAGTCAAAACAAGTACTTTTTGATACAACACTTGTGGCAAGAAACGTAGATACTTTGCTTACAATAGTTAATTTAGTTCCAAGAGAACAGGTAACAACTGTTCCGGACACAGTTTGGACAAGTGGAACAGCAAGTTCCTGGAGCTACTCAACGAGAACGATTACAGATTCAGTAAAAATTTCAGACGCAGTTTGGGAAAAAAATGAAACTACACAAACAGTTCCGGACACAGTTTGGGCAGATGGAACAGCAGGTTCCTGGAGCTACTCAACGAGAACGATTACAGATTCAGTAAAAGTTTCAGACGCCGTTTGGGAAAAAAGTGAAACTGTTTTGACAGATTCACTTTTTAACGAAACCGAAAATATTTGGGAATATTCTACAAAAGTTGTAGTTGATTCTGTTCAGATTTCAGAGCCAAAATGGGAAATCAGCGAGAAACAAGTTACAGATTCAAGTTTTGTTGAAGGAAGTGAACGTAGTTTTACCGTAAATTTTGTTGAAAAAGTTGTAGTTGATTCTGTTCAGATTTCAGAGCCAAAATGGGAAATCAGTGAGAAACAAGTTACGGATTCAAGTTTTGTTGAGGGAAGTGGAGAAGGAAGTTTTACTGTAAACATGCTTGAAAAAACTGTTACTGTTTACGATTCTGTAACGACAACAGTTGATAGTTCTTTCGTAATTTATGACAAAGTGATAACTGAACAAAAGTTTGAAGAAGAATCTGAAGATGCTTCGGGAGAAAATGCAGCTTATTTTAGAACGAAGTTTTTTGTTGATGGAATTGTAACTTCTGCTAAGTTGCTAATGACGGGAGATGATAATTTATCCATCTACGTCAATGGAGAAACGGGAAGATACGACCAGACAGAATTGTTTAACGTTGCAGGTGAAGATAGTCTTGATTGGAATTTGGTAAACGAAGTTGACATCACTCAATCTATGAAATCGGGCGAAAATATTCTTTCAACTTATGTAACGGATTTAGATTCATCAAGTCATGGTTTTCAACTGGTTTTGGAAATAAAAACTATTCCGGAACTTAGTTCAAGTGCAATAGAATCTCAAATTGAATCAACTTCATCAAGCAGCACAACTGAAGAAGGAGCAACACCAATTACTCCTGAACAAGAAAGAGTGCTAATCAGAAGAAATTTAATTTTTGATAAAAATAGATTGCCTTAACAGTAAAAAGAGGATTAAATTTATGCGTCAATTTAGCTTTTTGTTTGGTTGTTTAGCTATCTTTCAAACAAGTGTGTTTGCACAAGGTACTAACGAGAGTGAAGTCATCAGACTTGAAGAAATTATTATTCAGGTTGCACCGCTCCAGCCAAGTGTTACTTTGTTTGAAGAACGTAAACAAATGGATTTTGATTTGTTAAACATAAGACCAAATGATTTTGTTGGAGAAATTGGCAGAGTGGATTTAAAGATGTTTCTTCCAAAACAAGAAGAACTTAACCCAACGAAAATTAGTAAAAAAGAAATTTCTTTAATCGTTAATAAAAATCGTAATTAGTTGAAATTAATAATTTTAAAATTTAAAAATTAAATCAAAGGAGTAGAGTAAATGGATTTTTTAATTAAGTTTGCCAATAGTTTTGGAATTGACCAGGCAGGTTCTAGCTACATGTGGGCTATTTTATTGGTAGGATTTTTAGTTCTTGCAATATCTATAGACAGATATTTGTATATTTTTGTAAAATCGAATATTAATGCAAACAAATTTATGGATGAAATCAGAAGATTGATTAAGGCTGGTGATTTACAAAAAGCTATTAACCTTTGCAAATCTGCTCAAGATAAAGCTTTGGCAACTGTTGTGCTTGCAGCATTGGAAAAAGCTAAAGAAATTAATAATTTCCGTGCTATTCAAAATGCTGTTGACGAAGGTTCACTTGCGATTCTTCCTAAACTTAACAAAAGAACAAACCTGATTCAAACTTTTAGCAACGTAGCTACACTGCTTGGTTTGATGGGAACAATTTATGGTTTGATTTTATGTTTTGATTCCATTTCTAACCCTGCAATTCCTGCAGTAGAAAAATCAAGATTGCTTGCTGAAGGTATTGCTGTTGCGATGTTTACAACTTTGTTTGGATTGGCTGTTGCTATTCCGGGAACAATTATCTTCCAAATGATAGCTAACAAAACTTCTTCCCTGATTGAAGATATTGATGAACAAGTTTTGAAATTGGTTAACCTTCTCACAGGAGAATAATAATGCCTTTTTTAGCCTCAAACAGAACTAAAAATACTAAGCAAAAAGTAGAAGAAGCAAACATGCTTCCTATGATGAATTTGATGGTTTGTTTAATCCCTGTTTTGCTTTCGGCAGCACAGTTTATTAAAATAGGAATGATTGAAATTGATTTACCAACTGGTGGAGCCGGAGCTTCCGGAGATGCTTCCGGAGATGTTCCGGAAGAAGTAGAGCAAAAACTGGGCTTAAAGTTATTTATTACTGAAAAAGGGTTTACTATCGCTAATGACAGAACTGTAATAAAAGATTCCACCGGAACAGGACCAACAGTTCCTTTGACAGCAGACGGAAAATATGATTACGAAAAATTAGGTGATAAACTATTGGAAATTTCTGAAGCATTTAGTAATAAATACAAAGATGGCAGGTCTATAAAAATAGCTGCTGATAACTCAATTGAATTTCAGGTTTTAGTAAACACTATCGACGCTGCAAGAACAATAACAAAAGATGATAAAACTATTCCGATGTTTCCACAGGTGAATTTTGGAAAACTTTAAATTAAGGAGATTTTATGGCTGCTAAAAAACCTACTGATGCCCAAGAGCGTTCTGTATCCTCAAGACGAAGTTTTACTAAAAAAGGAATTGGTGAGGCATCAATGCCACCATTAACTTCTTTAATGGATGCAATGACAATTATCTTATTGTTTTTGCTTAAATCTTTTTCTGCAGAAGAAGCTATTTCTTCCGGTGGAAAAGATCTTCAACTTGCTCAATCTAATACAGAAGTTCACGCAGAAAAAAGTGTGAGTTTATCCATTTCTAAAAATGCAATTTTGCTTAGTAATACTATTGTTGCAAAAATGGATGATGTGAAAAAGCAAGAAGAACTTAAAATAGAAAACTTAGCAGCTCGTTTGACAGAAATGGCAAACACTGCTAAATCCATTGAGCAAACTCATGGAATTCCATTTAAAGGAGAAGTTTCTATTCAGGTTGACCAAACTATTAGCTATGACGTTTTATTAAAAGTCTTGTTTACAGCAGCGCAAGCTGAATTTAGTAAACAAAGATTATTAGTAATAAGAAATGAGTAACTTTAATTTCTAACTACTTTTTTCAGGAAAGAAAATGAATTTTTTAAGAATAAATAAAAAGACTGCTCACACTTTTTCTTCTAATTTTTCTGCAACAGTTGGGACATTTCCAAAGGAATATGAATTAACTTTCAGAGACAGGTACGATGTTGGATTTATACTCCTTTATTTTTTACTCCTTTTGGTTGGCGTTCCAATTGTTTTATGGCTTTCTACGTTTGAACCACCTGAACAAACTATAGATGACTACAAACAATTACTTGCAAAATATAGCGAAACAGTTTTGGATGTTCAAGAAGTTGAGCCAGAAAAAGTTGTAGAAGAAGGTAAAGGAAAAGAAGAAGAAGAAGTTGCGAAAGAAGAATCTGCAGGCGAAAAAGCTACTGAAGCTACCGCTAAAAGTGCCGGTGAAATTAAAGCTGCTCAACAACAACGGCTTAATGCCGGAAGAGCAAGAGCTGCCGCAGCTGCTGCTGCCGCTGCCTCAGAAGCAGCTGCCGGAGTCGGTGTTTTTCAGGAATTAGTCGCTTCTGGCGGTTATAGCTCCGGTGGTGGTGCTGCACTTTCTTCCGGAACAAAATTAGGTGGCGGCGGACTTGACGCAACACTTGGTAAAGTTGGCAGCGTTGCTTCAAGTGGAAAAGCTGTCTTAGGTGGTGGAGGCGGTGGAGCTGGTGGTTTAGGTGGAGTTGGTGGACTTGACGCACTTGGCGGTTCTGGTGACGGTTCCGGAATTGGTGGTGGAACTGGCAGTGGTTCGTTAAAAGGTTCAGGAAAAATTGCTAACCTAACAAAACCTAAAGTTACTGGTGCAGCTTCTAAAAATGCTTACAGGAATCCTGAAGCATTGCAAGCAGTGATTAATGGCTATCGCGATGCTATTCAATACTGCTACGAGTCTGAAAAAAGACTTAATCCACAACTTAAAGGTAAAGTTTCTGTAAGAATTGTAATAAAAGAGGATGGCAGTGTTTCTGGAACAACGATTACTTCCAACAGCACAAACAACAAAAAAGTTGAAAATTGTATCGTTAGAAATGTTTCTAAATGGAAGTTTGATGAAATCGATGCTGGTTCAGGAACTGTTACTTCTGAATTTTCTTACGTGTTCCAATAAAATTATTATTGAATTTTTCAAAGCCCTTTCTTTAATTAGGAAGGGCTTTTTTATTTAAAGAAAAATGACACTTAAAATTTTAAAAATTATCAGACCTGTAAACCTCATTTTTATTGCTGTTTGTGTTTGTTTTGGTGGGTTTTTAGGGAATAAAAATTTTGTGAGTTTACAATTGTTTTTGTCAACAATCGCTTTAGTACTAACTGCCTCCGCCGGTTATGTTTTAAACGATGTTTACG
Source organism: bacterium (assembly GCA_020850775.1). Taxonomy (GTDB): domain Bacteria; phylum CLD3; class CLD3; order CLD3; family CLD3; genus JADZEA01. The sequence goes on along the minus strand of JADZEA010000025.1, from coordinate 6,633 downwards.
ATGTGAAAATTGACGAAATCAACAAGCCAAAAAGAGTTTTACCTTCAGCGCTGCTTTCAATTGGTAAAGCTAAAATTTTAATTTTGCTATTGTTTTTCAGTGCTTTAGCGACAACCTTTTTTATCCAAAATCTTACTGCTAAAATTATAATTCTTAGCTCAATAGTTTTATGCTTTCTTTACAGTGCAATCCTGAAAGAAACCTTGTTTTGGGGAAATTTATCAATTGGAATTCTAACAGCTTTAAGTTTTACACTTGGCGAAGTGTCTGTTACAGGCAAAATAAATTTCTCGCTTTTACCTTCTGCTTTTGCTTTTTTTTTCAATATTTCAAGGGAAATTTTAAAAGATATTGTTGACATTGAAGGCGATAAAATTGGTAAAAGAAATACTTTTCCAATTCGGTTTTCAGTTCTCACTTCGCAAAAAATCGCCGTGTCTTTCCTTTTTGCAGTGGTTTTACTAAGTCCTTTACCTTACTTATTTTTTGGCTTTTCAAAATTTTACTTGCTGACAATCTTTTTTGCGGTTGATTTAATTATTCTGAAATGGTGTTTTGATTTGTGGTTTAAAAATAAAAATAATATTCAGGCAATCCAAAAAAGAATGAAAATAAGTATGCTTTTTGTTCTTATCGCTTTGTTTTTTGGGAAAATTCAATGGTAGAATTTAAAAACGTTACAATAAAATATTCTGAAAATGTTGGCATTTTTAACGTGAATTTATCAATTGGAAAAGGTGAATTCGTGTTTTTACTCGGTGATTCAGGAGCAGGAAAAAGCACAATTTTAAAAGCAATTTACTTTGACGAAATTCCAACAAGTGGCGAAGTAATTTTTGCCGAACACTCTTCTTTAACACTGAAAAATAAAGAACTTCCATTTATTAGAAGAAAAATTGGCGTTGTTTTTTATGATTTTAAGTTGCTTGAAGACAGAAACGTCTTTGAAAATGTAGCTTTTGCACTCAGAGTTACCCAAATGCCACGTAAACAGGTCAAAATTAAAACTCTAAAAATCCTTACTGAAATGGGTCTTGTTCAACAGCGTTACAAAATGCCAAACAACCTTTCAGCAGGGGAAAAACAAAAAGTTGCAATTGCAAGAGCTTTGATTAATGAACCTTACATTTTACTTGCTGACGAGCCAACAGGAAATCTTGACATTGCTTCCGAACGTGAAATTATTGAAATCTTAAAAAAGGTAAATTTGCGTGGAACAGCAGTTTTGATGGCAACTCACAACACAAGAATTGTTGAGGAAAATACTTCTTTTCAAAAAATTTATCTCTCAAAAGGCAAAATTACAGGTTAAAATTGGATTTAATTTTTCTAATTCAGGAAGCCTTTGATGGCTTAAAACGAACAAAGTACGCTTCACTGATTACAGTTTCAACGATTGGAATTTGTCTCGTTTTAGTTGGAACTTATTTTGTTGTCAGCAAAAAATCGGATGACTTTTTGGAAGAACTGAAAAGTAAAATTTCACTTCAGGTGTTTCTCCAAAATACTGTTACAGAATCACAAATCCCAAATTTAACGCAAAAAATAAAAAGAATTGAAGGAGTTGCTGAAGTAAATTTTACCTCAAAAAAAGATGCCATTGAAAAATTAAGCAATGAAATGAAAACCGATTTGATTTCAATTGCTGGTTACAATCCACTTCAGGACGAGTTCACAGTTCTGCTTTTACCAAACTTTTCAGATGAAAATTCAATCAAAAAAATCAAAATAAACCTGCAAAACCTTGAAGGAGTTGAAACAATTGAGTTTAACAATTCCTTGATTGTTCAGATTGGAAAATTTCAGGAAAATTACAAAAAAATTAATTTGATGATTGGCATTTTGATTGGCATTTTTGCGGTTATTTTGATAACAAACACTGTAAGGCTTTCAATTGCTGCAAGGAGTAAAACTATTGAAATTATGAAACTTATCGGTGCAACAAATCTTTTTATCCGTATTCCTTTTCTTTTGGAAGGAATCATTCAGGGTTTACTTGGAAGTTTACTTTCAATTTTAGCTGTTTTCTTTGCCGCAAAATTTATTGGTGATAATTTTAATTTTGATTTTTCAGTTAGCAGGCAAACTTACTTAACACTTGTGTTTTTAGGAATTAGCTTAGGATTTATCGGAAGTTTAATTGCTGTTGAAAAGTTCCTCGGAGCAAAAAAAAATAAAAGTTAAGAAACAACCAATCACTTGCTGACAGTTACCTGAATTTCTTCGTCAGAAGTTACTTTCTCTGCCGGGAAAGGGAATTGTTCAATTACAGTGTTTGGAAGCATTGACTGGTCAGGTTTGCTAAAAATTTTCCTTATTTTTAAACCTGATTTTTCGGCTTCTGTTTTTGCTTTTTCAAAACTCAAACCAACAAGGTCAGGAACAATAAATTCACCTTCAGGAGTCCCTAAACTTACGGTAATTGAAATTTCTGTTCCCGGTGGAACTTCTGAACCTGACTCAAGTGATTGTTTTACCACGACTTCTTTTTGAAAATCCAAAGAGTAATCTGTAAAAATATTCAGGATTTTTAAATTATTGTTCTGAATTCTGATTAAAGCATCTCGCTGAGTAATCCCGACAAGGTTTGGAACAATTGTAGCTTTCAGCCCGGAACTTATTGAAAGGTAAACTCTTCTGCCGCTTTTGGTTTCCATTTCAGGTTTTGGGATTTGGTGAGTTACAGTTCCAATTGGCAAAGAACTAAACCTTTTTTCCTTTTCAATTGCCTGAAAGCCCTTTTGTTCCAATTCTTTTTTAGCTTCTTCAAAACTTTTACCTTCAACGTCAGGGACAATTACTGCATTGCTGTGCCGTAAAAAATGAGGCAAAATAAACTTGTCAGTTACAACAAGCCCCAAAATACCTAAAAAAGCAATTGCTAAAAAAACAGTGAAAATTTCAATCAGTTTTCTCAATTTTTAGATTCTTTTCGTTAATTAACTCTTACAATTCTTGCAGCAAAAGAGCCGTCAAAACCGTTTTGGTAAGGGAAAGTTCTGGCAAAACCCTCTTTTGTTACAAAATCTTTGCTTACAAATTTTTCAGGTGTATCGTCAAGTTTGAAGTTTTTGTGAATTCGTAAAAATTTCAAAACAACTTCTTCGTTTTCTTCTCTGTCAATTGAACAAGTGCTGTAAACTAAAACTCCACCAACTTTCAGGCTTTCAGAAATATTGTCAAGGATTTTTGTTTGTGTTTCCTGAATGTTTTTGATTGCCTGCAAGTTTCGTTTCCAACGTAAATCAACACGTTTTGCTAAAACTCCAAGTCCGGTGCAGGGAACGTCGAGTAAAATTTTGTCAAATGGTTTTTCAGTTTTAAATTCCATTGCGTCTGCACAGGAAACCTGAATATTTTCAAGGTTTAACCGTTTGATGTTACTTTTAATTAAGTCTAATTTTTTTTCATACTTATCAATTGCAATAATTTCTGCTTCTGAACCAACAATTTCAGCAATGTGAGTTAGTTTTCCTCCCGGAGCAGAACAAGCATCGAGGATTCTTTCATTTTTTTGTGGGTTTAGCAAAAGAGTTGGAATTCCGGCGCTTGCGTCCTGAATAGAGCAAATTCCTTTAAGCAGGAACGGTTTTATTTTTTTGAAAGAATCAATTTCATAAAAACCTGGAATTACTAATTTTTTGCAGGCATCTTTTTTTACGTGGAAAAAAAATTCCTCTTCATTAATCATTGAATAATTAATTCTAAAAGTAATTGGAGGTCTTTCGTTATCCGCTTTACAAATGTCAATTGTTACGTTTTCGCCGAATTGTTCAAGCCATCTTTCCACCAGCCATTCCGGATGAGAGTGAACGATGCTTGTTCGTGTAACAAAATCTTTTGGCAGTTCCGGTTCAATTTCAATGTTTCGTAAAACTCCGTTTACAAGTCCTGCCCAATCAGTTCCACCAAGTTTTCTTGCAAGGCGAACAGACTCACTAACAATCACCGGACGCGGAACTTTTTCAATAAAAAGCAGTTCGTAAGCAGCAAGCCTTAGCAGAACTTTTAACTTAACTTGAATTTTAGAGATTTTTTGTTTCAGAGCCTGGTCAATTAGCCAGTCAAGTTTTTTTTGCCAGCGAATTGTTCCGTTCACAAGCTCAGTGATAAATCTTACGTTTACTTCAGGAGTAACTTTCAGGTTCTCCAAAATTTTATCGGTGTAAGCTTCTTCTCTTTCAACTTTGAGAAGAAGATTTAAGGCGATTTCTTGAGATTGAATCATTTTTTACTTTTGAAATCTGCAACGTTTCCATTGCAGGCTTTTTAATTTAGTTTATTAGTGTGTAATCCATTTTTCTAAGTTTTGGAATGTAGCCGGCTTCTTTAATATTTCTGTGGATTTCATCAAGCGTCAGGTGAAAACTTGTTCCTGCTGAACTCACGACGTTTTCTTCCATCATTAAACTTCCAAAATCATTAATTCCAAATTTTAGAGAAATTTGTCCGATTTTTGGTCCCTGAGTAACCCAGGAAGCCTGTAAATTATCAAAATTATCAAGCATTAATCTTGCGATTGCTGTCGTTTTCAGGTACTCAAAAGCTGTAATTTCCTGCAAGTGAGCAAGTTCGTGAGTTGGTTGCATTGGCCAGCCGATAAAAGCTGTAAATCCATTGGTTTCATCTTGTAAAGAACGAAGCCTTATTAAATGTTCAAGCCGTTCTGCAATTGTTTCAATGCTTCCAAACATCATCGTTGCAGTTGTTCGCATTCCAATTTTATGGGCATTTCGCATTACGTCAATCCACTCGTCAGCCGAACATTTTCCTGAAGTCATTTCATTTCTAAATCTGTCGGTAAGGATTTCAGCTCCGCCACCCGGAACGGAATCAAGTCCCGCTTCTTGTAAAATCAGTAGTGTTTCTTTGTATGTTTTGCGGGAAATTTTTGCGAGGTAATGAATTTCAGGAGGACTTAAAGCGTGGATGTGAACATCGTAATTTTCTTTGATAAATCTAAAAAGTTCAGTGTAAAAATCCATTTTTAAGGCAGGATTTAATCCACCTTGCATTAAAATCTGGTAACCGCCAACTTCTTTTAGTTCTTTTATTTTTTGTCCAATAACTTCGTTTGAAAGTACGTAAGATTCTTTGTCTCCAATCTTTCTGTAAAACGAACAAAAGCTACACTTCGCGACACAAACGTTTGTGTAATTAATATTTCTGTCAATAATGTAAGTTACAATGTTGTTCGGGTGTTTTTTTTGTCTGACAAAATCAGCCATTTGAGCGAGAGAAAGCAAATCATTTGAAGCAAAAAGCTCAAATCCATCTTCGTAAGTAAGCCTTTTCCCTTCTTTAACCTTATCAAAAATCCTCTCTAAAGAGTTCGTCATTTTTCAACCTTTGCTAAAACCAAGTTCGTTAATTTTGGGAAAAGATACAAAAAATTGAACGGTTTTTACTCAAAAAATTTTAAGTCAGGAATTTGTTCAGTTAATCCGTGAGCAAAAGCAAGTTCGTAAAAAGTGGTGAGACCTTTTTTTTCTCTTTTGCCAAGCTCGTAAGAAATGTTCTCGGTAAAGTATTTTTCATAAAATTCAGGAGCAAAATTTGGATTTTGTTTGTTACAAACCTGGCTGATTAAATCAATATTTTTCATTCCAAAATCTTTTGATTTTTGCAAAAGTTTTACTTCTTCTTTTGTCAAACTATCTTTTTTCCCAACCCAAAGAGCAAAAACAAAAGGAAGTCCGGTCATTGCTACCCAATCTTCAGCCAAGTCAAATTTCAGGTCGTAACTATCGTGAGAGTAAAGAGCAGAATCGCCGATTACAAGCGCTGCATCAGCAATTTTTAGCATTTCTTCCACGTTTGGCCGGCATTCCACAAACTCAGGATTGATTTTGTAAAGTTCTAAACAAAGAATTTTTAGCAATGCTACGGAAGTTTTTGAACTGTAATCAACAGCTATTTTTTTGATTTGTCTCAGGTCTTTTCTAAAAAAAAGCTCAACACTTTTCACGTATTCCTGTGAAGCAATGCAAAGATTGGGAACGATTGCCAAACTTTCCTCAATTCTTGCAAATTCAATTGATGGAATTAAACCAAGTGAGATTTTATTTTCAGAAAGTTTTTGTGAACAAAGTCTTGGAGTATCAAAAATCAAGTTAAAATTATTCTTGGGTTTTTGTTGAAGGAGACCAAAAACAAGCGGAAGAGAGTTTACGTAGCCGACAACTCCTAAATTCTTTTGCATAAAAAAAATCCTTAAAATTTTGCGAAAGGCAATTTACCTAAAGTTGTTTTTTTTGTCAATCTTAACTTATGTTTTTAAAAATCTTTTACTTGAATTTTAAAAGTAATTTCTTAAATTAAGAACAAACTAAACCTTAAAATTAAATTAAATTCAACAGGAGAAATTAATGAAAGAGAAATTTTATCAAAGCGGATTGTTTGCAGTTTTTGCATTAGCTTTAGCAACAAATTCTTTTGCACAACTTTCGGGAACTTACACAATTCCCGGAAATTATGCCACTTTTACAGACGCAGTTACTGCCTTAACAACTCAGGGAATTAGCGGAGCAGTGATTTTTAATGTTTCACCAGGAGTTTACGCGGAACAAGTCGGCGGAACAACGGGAATTCCGGAAATTACCGGCTCAAGTGCAACCAACACAATCACTTTCC